>JAZDES010000161.1:0-25859 GCA_043808585.1 Pseudomonadota bacterium
GAACGCTGCCATGAAAAACCGACAGATCAAGGAGTTCTGTAAGATTGACACTGAATCGAGCGCGTTGCTGGAAAAGGCCATGGACAGATTCGGCCTTAGCGCAAGGGCCCACGCCCGCATCCTGAAGATTGCCCGGACCATTGCCGACCTAGAGGGGAGTCCAGACATCAAGTCCCCCCATGTGGCAGAGGCCATTCAATACAGGACCCTTGATCGGAAGGTATTGAGGTGAAGGAGAAGGTCTTGGGGTTGGCAAAGGGAGGTGGTTCAGGAAGAAGATGAGGATACTGGTGATAGAGGATGACAGGAAGATCTCATCCTTTGTTTGCAAGGGACTGAGGGAGGCCGGTTTTGCAGTGGACGCTGCCTACGACGGTGTGGAAGGCCTTCATCTCGCCCTGACCGAACCCTATGACGCAGCTGTGGTAGATATCATGTTACCGGGCCTTGATGGACTTTCATTGATTGAGCGCCTTCGGGAAAGGCATATGAGGACACCGGTCCTTATCCTTAGCGCGAAGCGGTCCGTAGATGATCGCGTCAAGGGTCTCCAGACAGGGGGGGACGATTATATGACCAAGCCCTTTTCCTTCTCCGAGCTTCTTGCCCGTATCCAGGCCTTGATCCGGAGGGCGAGCCAGACTGCAGAACCTTCTACACTGAGTGCAGGTGACCTGACCATTGACCTCCTATCACGGGAGGCAAGCCGTGGGGGAGAGCCCATCAGCCTGCCGTCGCGGGAATTCGCCCTGTTGGAATACCTGATGCGCAACAAGGGGCGTATCGTTTCTAAGACATCCATTCTGGAGCATGTGTACGATTACAGCTTTGATCCACAGACAAACGTTGTGGATGTACTGGTCTGCAGGGTGCGAAACAAGGTTGAAAGGGATTTCGAGCCCAAGATGATTCACACAGTTCGCGGAATGGGCTATGTCCTCAAAGAGAAGTAGGAAGATCGGGCTGACATTCAGCCTGAAGCTGAGCCTTCTCTACGCCCTATTTTTCGTGATCAGTTCTCTGGGCCTATTTGTTGTGGCCTACTATCTCATAAATGGCCTGGTTGAGCAGAGAGAACAGGAGATAATCAGGAATCGGATCCAGGAATACGTTGCCTGGTATGGGGAGGGGGGGCTCAGGGCGCTCAAGGCACGTTTTGACGAGCAGTCAAATACCGCTCGCGATATCTTTTTCGTCCGCGTAGTAGGTCCTTTCAACAATGTCCTCTTTGTCAGTATCCCAGAAGGTTTCGAAGGGTTTGATCTAACCAAACTTAGATCGATTCCCCCGACCGAGTCTGATTTGTGGTTGTCCGTTAAGGACCAGGCCCAGAAGGGCGCCTGGACCGTGGGGCTGGCACCCCTGCCCGGTGGTCTTACGCTTCAGGTGGGAAAGAGCTCTAATCAGAGTCAGGAACTGCTCTCCTACTTTAAGAAGGTCTTCATAAGTTTTGTAGTGCCTATCCTCTTACTCGGGATAATAGGGGGAGGGCTTTTGACATTTCGTGCGATTCAGCCTATCCGCAGCTTAATTCAGACCGTTCGGGATATCCTGGAGACCGGAAAGATGAGCAAGCGTGTACCTGTGCGAAGCGGGCGCGGTGAGATGGATGAATTGGTAAGCCTCTTCAATCAGATGCTTGATAGGAATGACTCCCTGATCAAGGCAATGCATGACTCCTTGGACAATGTTGCCCATGATTTGCGAACCCCCATGACGCGTCTTCGGGGGGTAGCAGAACTTGCCCTGCAGGACTCCAAGAATCCCGGCGCCTGCTACGAGGCACTCGGTGACTGCATGGAGGAGTCCGAACGGGTCCTTACGATGCTAAATACCCTGATGGATGTGGCCGAGGCCGAGACAGGGGTGATGCGGTTGGATATGACCCGGGTCTTTGTGCCGGAGGTGGTGAGGGCCGTGGTAGATCTATATGAGATATTGGCCGACGAGAGAAATATTTCTATGGCCTTAGCACTCCCGGACGAATTGTTAATCAACGCCGATCGCACCCGTTTTCAGCAGGTCATCGCCAACCTTGTCGACAATGCCCTCAAGTATAGCGGTGATGGGGGAAGGGTTGAGATCTCGGCAAGGGAAGATGGCGATTATGCCCTCATCTCGATCTCCGATGAAGGGGTAGGAATCCCTCCCGAAGAGATCGACAAGATCTGGGATCGATTGTACAGGGGAGACCGAAGTAGGTCGAGGCGTGGTCTGGGCCTGGGTCTCAGTTTTGTAAGGGCCATCGTCCAGGCACACGGCGGCAACGTAAGAGTTGAAAGCGAACCCAGAAAAGGGTCAACTTTCATTATTCGGCTCCCAAAGGCCGGATAAACTGGAAGAATGGTAACACTTTAGCGCTCTGAAAACACTGAGGAGTAAGATGACAGACCGTGAGGGTCTTTTTTCAAAAGGACGTAAAGGACGGCATCATTTCAAAGAACGGCAGTGAGGTCTTGAACCTCGTTACGGAACAGCCCCATATGAGGATGTCCCTATGAAGAGCCCTCTCCCCTGCCTGGCAGAAACTGTATTTAAAGGTAAGGGGGCGTGCAACTGGCTTTTAAGAATTTGGGTTACGTCCTTTGGAAAAAAGACCCTCGCGGTCCGCTGCCTTTCTTTACAAAAAGCTAAAGTGTTACTTGGGTTCTTATATTCCAAGAGAACAGGGAGGGAGAACAACATGGAAGTTATTGAGGCAATCCGGAGCAGGAGAAGTATTCGCAGTTTCAAATCAGACCCCGTACCTGGGGACCTTTTGAAGGATCTACTGCAGGTCTGCCAATGGGCACCCAATGCCAGCAACACCCAGCCCTGGGAATTTGCTGTGCTAGGGGGCAAAGTGCTTGAGGAGGTAAAGAATCGCCTGGTGGAGAAGGTAAAGGCAGAATGGGATAGTTCGCTAGGGGGGTTTAGAACTATAAACCCGGACATCCCATTTCCTGATCTGCCTGAACCCTATGTGAACCGGGCCGCGGCCCTTAAGGCTCAAATTGACGGTCACCAGTTCCCGCCAGGAATAGAGGAGCTGGAGAACAAAAGACACAGCTATCTTCTTTATGGCTCACGGTTTTATGGCGCACCCAATGCAATTATCCTCTATACGGAAAAGGCCATCTGCCCGAAGGCAATCCTGGACATAGGGATTATGGCCCAGACCATCGCTATCGCTGCCTTGGACCATGGACTGGGTACGTGCCTCACATCCATGGTGGTTTTCTGGCCTGAAATCTACCGGGATCTGCTCGGTATTCCGGAATCCAAGCTGATCGCGCTGGCCATAGCCATCGGCTACCCGGATAACGAGGCCCTGGTGAATACGTTCAAACGGACTCGCGAGCCTCTAAATGCTTACACCCACTGGCACGGGGTCTGATTGGCACAGCACGGATTTTTATCTTGACAACAGTTTTTTTGTGTCTTATATTGCATACCAAATTTCATGATAAAAATAGTTCCAGCCCAGGGCACGAGATTCATCCATTCCGAGTTTTGACGGCGCGTGTTCGGCGCAGTAAGAGGTCCATAAGCGGTATTGCGCTTTATCTCTGGTTGTTGAGACCTGCATAAGCGGGTTTTTCAGAAGAATGACCAGGCATGCGGAGCGATTTGCTGCGCTGTTTATTTCATGACGTTAGTAGAGGTCATCATTAATTTTAACCAAAAGACAAAAAAGGAGGGAAAAGATGAAAACAATCAAAACGCGCAGATCGATCAGTTTATTTTCTTTTACTCTAGTGCTTCTGGTGATGACCATGGCTATGGGTGTCACCTTCTGTGGGCTCGTGAGTTCAGCCAAGGCCCAAGATGAGTTCAAGTATGGAGCTGTGATGCCGGTGACGGGCCCCATCCCGCAGTACGGTGAGTACTTCATTCGTGGCAGCCAATTGGCCTTGGAGGACCTGGAAAAGAGCGGCTGGATCGGCGGGAAGAAGGTCCTTATCGTGTTGGAAGACGGAAAGGCTGACCCAAAGATTTCTCTGGCGGCCATGAACAAACTGATCAGCATTGACAAGGTCCCCATTGTGGAGAGCCTGGTATCCCCTGTGGTGCTGTCCATAGGCCCGGTCGCTCAGAAGAATGGCGTGGTCGTGGTGAACACCGCCGCCCAGAACCCACTTATCCGGGAGCTCGGCAACTTCATCTTCAGTTTGAATCCCCTGGCCGATTGCGTCATGGCGGAGACGGTCAAATACGCTGCCAAAGGGATGGGAGCGAAGACGGCAGCGATCATTCACGTAAACAACGAGTACGGCCGTGGAGTTGCTGCGACCTTCAAGAAGCTCTTCGAGGAGCAGTACGGCGGGAAGATCGTTGCCACCGAGATCATTGCCATGGGTGAGACAGATTTCTCGACACACCTGACCAAGATCAAGTTCGTCAAGTCCGACATCATTTTCATGGTTGCCCATGAAGCCGAGCTAGGCTATGCCCTTAAAAAGGCCAAGCAGATTGGGTTGAAAACTCCTTTCCTGTGCACTCCGGGAATGATTGCCCCCATGACTCTCGAGATTGCCGGCGATGCGGCGGAGGGCGTTAGAGGCCCATTTTACGTCTACGACCCCTATAACGGCACAGAGCTTATGAAGTCTTTTGGCAGACGGCACAAGGAGCGCTTCGGCGTTTTGCCCAGCGCCTATCCAGCCTACTCATACGACTCCGTTATGCTTTATGCCGCGGCCCTGAGGAGCGGCGCCAGGACAGGCGCAGAGGTCAGAGACTTCTACTATTCCTTGAAGGACTATGAGGGTGTGTCCGGGCCTATAAGCTTTGATAAGGACGGGATCAGCCTGACGCCACCGGCAATCCGCGAGGTCCGCGGCGGCAAAGAGGTCGATGTGAAATGGAAATGAGAGACCCTCGCGGTTGATGGACTTCGGGCCGCAGAGGTAATCTGCGGCCCCTATAAGCGCACAGAAGGCATGAAGTCCTTTGGCCAGCGGCACAAGGAGCGCTTCGGTGTTCTGTACGGTAACCCCGCAGATCGCTCGTACAACTCCGTTATGCTTTACGCCGCGGCTCTGAGGAACAGCGCCGGCACACCCGCACAAATCAGAGCCTTCTCCTAATTCCTTGAAGGAGTTTGATGGTGGATGTAGGCCCGTGACCTTATGATAAGGACGGGATCACTGTGCAGAGGCCTGTAGTTCATGATTGGGGTGGTCAGTCCGGTTTGATCAAATAAGCAACTTCCGAGGGGAAATTCATGGCCTACTGGCTCTTTCTTCAACTCCTGCTTAACGGGATTGTGGCGGGAAGCCTCTATGCCCTATTGGGGGTCAGTTTTACGGCAATCTTTGCCCCCACGAAAATCTTCCATTTCATGCACGCTAGCGTCTATCTCTATGCTGGTTATTTCTTATACCAGTTTGCCATGGGATGGGGGTGGCCACTATCTGTTTCAATTCTTATGGCGGTGTTGCTGGCGGGGATGCTGGGTGTCCTCGCGGAGTTGGTGATCTACTCTCCCCTCCGGAGAATTGGCGCCGGCATGATGGAGATGCTTCTCAGTTCCTTCGGGGGTTACGTCGTTCTCCGGAACGCGATTTTACTGATCTGGAAGAGTGACCCAAGGAACATCCAGATCCCTGAGGTCCTCCATGACGGGATCTCCATAGGGCTTCTGACCTTTACACCTTTGGATATTATTGCGGTGACGATTTCTGGAGCCGCCATTGCGGGCGTACTCATCTTCATGCGCCATACAAAGGTTGGGAAGGCCATGCGTGCGGTGGAGAGCGACCCTGAGGGTGCGACCATCACGGGCATTCCCACCAAGCGGGTCCGGTTGGCAAGTTTTTTTCTTGGGTCCATCCTGGTAGCGGGGGCGGCGATCTTCCATGTGTTGGACAAGAGTTTAGAGCCGACCATTGGAGTCAATGCTGTCCTTGTGGCTACGGTGGCAATGATTGTGGGCGGTGTGGGTTCGTACGGTGGTGCTGCCCTTGCGGGACTTATGTTGGGAGTGGTAGAGAATATCGGGATCTGGCAGATCCCTTCAGAGTGGAAGAGCACCATTACGTTTTCCGTATTGGTCTTGTTCATCCTGTTTCGGCCCAGGGGCTTTTTTGGCTACCGGAGAACTCGGTATGAGGAGTAGAAGGTGAATTATCTTCTCTATGTGATCAGCCTGGTTGCGGTTTACGGGATTCTTACTGCTGCGTTAAACCTTGCAGTAGGGTATACGGGTATTCTTTCTATCGCTCAAGCAGCCTTCATGGGGATTGGGGCCTATGCCGCGGGCATCTTGCTCACGCAATGGGGCCTCAATTTCTTTTATGCGCTCCCTGTGGGTATGGCCGTGGCCGGTCTCACAGGCGCGGGCCTGGCCTGGGCCACACTCCGTCTAAAAGGGGAGTACTATGTGATTGCCTCTTTTGGCTTTCAGGTCATCATCTACAACATCCTCCTCAACTGGATCAGTCTCACCGGAGGACCCTTCGGTATTCGTGAGATTCCACCCCCACAGGCCTTTGGGTTTACTTTTCTTGGTCCGCTCAGATATGCCATCTTTACTGTGGGAATTCTGGCGATTTGCGTATGGGTGACCTGGCGCCTGGGAGAGTCACCCTATGGGAAGGTCCTTCGGGCCATCCGGGAGGACGAAGCGGGGGCGGCCTCTATCGGCAAAAACGTGAGCCGCTATAAGATTGTTATTTTCACGGTTAGTGCCATGCTTGCCAGTATTGGGGGGGCACTGTATGCATGTCTGATTACCTATATTGATCCCTTCACGTTTACCATTCACGAATCGATTTTCATTCTGGCGCTGGTTATTATTGGAGGATCAGGAAACGTATATGGCTCAGTGGTCGGAGCGGCAGTTCTGATCTCGATCCCGGAGATGCTTCGCTTCTTCGATGTTCCAACCACGGTTGCATCTCCCATCCGGGAGATCCTTTATGGAGCGCTCATGATCATTTTTCTTCGTTTTCGTCCCAAGGGGTTGCTGCCAGAGAGAATCACTAGCGGAGGGATGCGTTGATGGGCCACGACAGCGATTTTTTTAAGGTGGAGGGGTTGTCAAAGGCCTTCGGAGGGCTTCAAGCGGTCAATAATGTTACCTTTGTTGTGGAGAAGGGAAGCCTGACCAGCCTCATTGGTCCCAACGGAGCCGGGAAGACCACTGTGTTTGATCTCATTTCTGTCTTCCTTACTGCGGATGGGGGTCAAATTTTGTTCAAAGGCCAAGAATTGACCAAGCGCAAGCCCCATGAGATCGTTTCTCTGGGAATGGCTCGGAGCTTCCAACACCTTGGCCTCTTTTATCAACTGTCCGTGTGGGATAATGTCTTCCTCGGTCTACCGGCTAAGCGACGGGAGCGTTTATGGGGTGTCTTTCTCCCCCGGGTTATCCTGCGGAAGGAAGAGAGGCTCCTAGTGGAGCGGACGGCCGAGATCCTTCACTTCCTCGGCCTTACTGATAAGGCTGGGGAGCAGGTAGCTAACCTTTCTTGGGGGGATCAGAAGTTGGTTTCCATCGGTCGGCTGCTGGCTACGGATGGTGAGTTTCTCTTGATCGACGAGCCTGCCTCCGGTCTATCCGATGAGCAGATCGACCATGTCAAGTCGCTTCTCAGGGAGTTGATCTCCAGGGGAAAGACGATCTTACTCATTGATCACAATATGGAGGCCATCATGGATATCTCGGACTGGGTTATTGTCTTAAACTTTGGTGAGATTATTGCCGAAGGGAAGCCAGCAGAGATCCTCGCCAATGAGGAAGTCATTCGGGTTTACTTAGGGGTATAGCATTGGAAACATCTGATCATCCCCTTCTATCCGTTGACAATCTTTCAACGGGATACTCCAAAAAAATTGTCCTGGAAGGCGTATCCTTTCACATCAAGGAAGGGGAAAGAATAGCCATTGTGGGGCGCAACGGGGCTGGGAAGAGTACTTTGCTCCTGACGCTTATTGGAGCTATTAAGGCCTGGAAAGGCAATATCTTCTATCTGGGTAAAGACTATACTCTCTGGTCAGCGGAGGAACGTGTTCGTTCGGGAATGGCCCTGGTTCCCCAGGGGGGGCGGGTCTTTGCAAACTTGATGGTTCGAGAAAACTTAGAGTTAGGGGCTTATGTGATCGAGGATCCGAAGGCCGTGGCCTCGTCCATGGCGCTTGTTTACGAGACTTTCCCGGTTCTCAGTGAACGGGCGAGCCAGGAGGCAGGAACCATGAGTGGGGGTGAGCGTCAAATGTTGGCCATCGCCCGGGCCATGATGTCCCAGCCGAAACTCTTGATGCTCGACGAACCATCGTTAGGGTTAGCTCCGGTTGTGGTTAAAGAACTCATGGATAAGATTTACATGTTAAGCACTGCATTAAAGACGACGATCTTCATCGTGGAGCAGAACGTCCGGGCTGCGTTTAAGATCGTAGAGCGGGTATATGTGCTCAAGCTGGGGAAGATCGTCTTCGAGGAAAGACCTGAAACCTTGCTCAGCGATGAACGACTGCGGAAGGCCTATTTGGGCTGAAGTCCGGAGAACGAAACAAGGCCTTGAGACGAGCCTTGACAGGTCTGCATTTTACGTGCAATATTACATGTAATAAGGAGGGCAAATGGCCTTCTTTTTTGGGAGTGAGGCCCACTTGAAGAATTCAAGGTGGATTTATGAAAAAGGGCAATGTGACTAGCTTACAGAACGGTCGTCCTACTGGCAGCGAAACGAATCTCACGCGAAGGGTCTATGAACAGATCAAAGAGATGATGCAAAACTACGAGATAATTCCCGGCCAGAGACTGATATTTGTGGATCTGGCAAAGCGCCTGGGCGTTAGCCGTACACCGGTGAATAATGCCCTCAGTATTTTGGCATACGAGGGCTTCTTGGATTTTGTTCCTAACCAGGGGTACAAGGTCCATCAGATTACCGAGGAGGAGGCGGAATCCCTCTATGAAATCAGAGAGATCATCGAACTGGGTTCCATCGGAAAGGCCATTCGAAAATTGACGCCTGAGAAACTGGACATTCTGAAAAGAAAGAAGGAACTTTACGAAAAGGCGGTGGCCGATCAGGTGAGCAGGGGCCGATTTATCCTTGATCAGGAGTTCCACGCATGCCACGTCCAACTCTCTGAAAACCTCTATCTGGCAGAGTATTTCCGTGAAGTATACCAGCGGATTTTCCTGCGTCATCGTATCGAAGGGTTACGCGCCGATAGGGCCCGGGCGGTTGTCACAGAGCATGACGAGATATTTGAGGCCATGGAACTAAAGGACGTGGAACGGGCCAGGGAATCCATCAAGTCCCATATAGCCTCGGGAAAGCAGTACATCTATTCTGTCATATTCGGAAAATAAAGGTGATTGAGTTCTATGATGAGGGATCCTGAGCAGGGCATGGCCGGCTATTTGGCGGGGCTTACCACCAGTATGGGGAGAACGGCCTTTTCAGACGAGGACCGCCTTCTTGTTCGCCAGCATATGCTGGACGCCCTGGCATGCGCTTTTATTGGTTGCAGGGGTCGGGCCTTTGAGGATCTCACAAAATTATGCACCAGAATCAAAGAGGGGTGTCCCTGGCCCGGAAGCGGTCCAGAGGGAACAGGTCCTGATGACGCAGGGATGATCTGGGCCTTTGCCATTCATGCCCCGGTTTTCGACGATGGCAGCCGGGAAGGGGCCTGCCATCCCGCGGCGGTTGTCATGGCTGCGGCCATTGCCCTCTCACGGGGCAAGAGCTGGGATCTTGTTGATAGGGCCGTTATCGCCGGCTACGATGTCATGGTGAGGCTGTCTCGCGGCGGTAACCCGGCATTTGCTCAAAAGGGATTTCACCCCACATCCATCACTGCCCCTTTCGGAGCGGCGGCAACAGCCTCGGTCCTGTTGGGGTATGATAGGGCAAAGACCCAACAAGCCCTGTGTCTGGCTGCACTGGGAAGTGCCGGTCTTATGTCCGCCTTCAGAAGCGGCCAGACGCAGCCCCTTCAGGTGGCATGGGCCGTTCGAAGCGGTATGAGTGCGGCAGCGATGGCCGGGGCCGGACACTTGGGATATGCTCGAATCTTTGAAGAGGGCTTCTACCGCGCCTATTTGAGCGATGCACCCAACCCCCCGGTGAATCACCCACTTGCGCGAACATATGCAATCCGTGGAAGCTACCTAAGGCCTTACCCGGGGTGCCGGCATATGCATCCCTCTATAGACGCCCTGGGCGAGATCCTGAAGGTCCATCGGATCGATCCGGATGAGACCCGCAGTATACGGGTCCGGACCTACCGGATGGCCGTTGAAACGGGAATCCATGATCTTAATAGCCGGGGGGACGCCTATTTCAATATGCCCTATGCCATGGCCGCAAGGCTGGTGCTGGGGAGAAGCGATTATGACACATTTCATGAGAGACATTTTGAAAATGAAAAGATCCTGTCTCTGATGAAAAGGGTTCAGGTGTCTATGGATCCCGAGGTAGAGGGCCGTTATCCCCATCAGAGAGGGAGCATGGTTGAAATCGTAAACAATGAGGGCCGTATCTTTCGTGCAAGGGTAGATTATCCGTCAGGAGAACCGGAAAATCCGCTTTCCGTCTCTGCTGTTATGGAAAAATTCCGGACCACGGCAGGCCCCTTTCTCTCGAAGAAGTCCATGGCCAGCATAGAGAGAATCCTGGATGTTTCAAATCTAACAGGGTCACCTGAAGAGACCTTGAAGGCCGTGAGTGAAAGATTGAAATAATGGCCTCAAGAAGAGGAGCAAGAATGGAAGAGGAAGCATGGAAAGATGCCCTAGAGACCGACTATAAGATAAGGGGAAGACGAAAATCCCTTTTTGAGACCGATTCCCACATCGTGTTAAAGGATGCCTATACTCAGGGCGATCTCACGGACTCTGGTTTCGACCCTGAGAAAGACCTCGGATTACCCGGTCAGTTCCCCTATACCCGAGGGATCTATCCCACCATGTATCGGGCCGACTTCTGGATGATGGGGCAGTACTCTGGATTCGGGAACCCCGAAGCCACCAATCAACGATTTAAGTATCTCCTCTCAAAGGGTCAGACAGCGTTGGCCCTTGCCATGGATCTTCCCAGCCAGTTGGGGCTGGAATCGGACCGCGAACTGGCTGACGGCGAGGTGGGGAAGGCAGGGGTTGCTATCAACACCCTTAAGGACATGGAAGACATCTTTGACGGGATACCCCTTGACAGGGCCCGTCAGATATTTACTACGGCCAATGCCATCGGGCCCATCATGCTGGCCCTCTTTCTGGCCCTGGGTGAGAAACAGGGTCTGGATCCGTCTCAATATACCATCGTGCTTCAAAACGACATCCTCAAAGAATATGTGGCCCGGGGCGCTTACATCTTCTTGCCTTCGCCATCGGTCAGATTTGCCATTGATGCGGTTGAATATTGCACCCGCCACCATCCCCATTTCAAGCCTATTGTGGTCTGCGGCTCTCATATGCGACAGGCAGGCGGGACGGCCGTTCATGAAATCGGCTTCACCTTGTCAAACGCCCAGGCATACATTGATGAGGCCGTTAGCCGGGGTCTGGACGTGGATAAATTCGCGCCCTCGATGGAGTGTCAACTTTCTGTTCCCATGCACCTCTTTGAGGAGATCGCCAAATACAGGGCCTTTCGCCGCATGTGGGCACATATGCTCAAAGAGCGGTATCACGCCCGGAATGCAGAAAGCATGAAGTGTTTCATTCGCGTCTACACAACCGGCTATACCATGACCGCTCAGCAGCCTCTGAACAATATTGTGCGTGTCACTATTGAGGCGCTGGCCGCCATTTTAGGGGGGGCACAGAGCCTCTCTTGCAATGCTATGGACGAAGTCCTGTGTATTCCGACTCAGGAGGCCGCCCACGTGGCATTAATGACACAGCACATACTGGCCAACGAAACAGGAATTGCCGATGTGGCAGACCCCTTAGGAGGTTCCTACTATATCGAATCTTTGACCAAAGAGATAGAAAGTAGGGGACTGAAGCTCATGGAAGAGATCGCCAATAAAGGGGGCGCACAGAAGGCCATTGAAGAGGGCTTCTATCAACGGCTGATTCGTGAATCGGCCAGCGATTACCAGCAGGAAATCGAAAAGGGGGAACGTATTATCGTGGGATTAAATCGATTCAGAGAAAAGGAAGAGAAGGTAAAAATCGAATGCTTCAAGGTGGAAGAAGGCGTCCAGGAGAGAATCATCGAGAGATTGCACCGCGTTAAATCAGAACGTGACAATCAAGAGGTTGAAAGGGCTCTCTCCAATCTTGACCGGACGGTGCGCAGGGGAAAGAACACTGTACCCGCTCTGATCGATTGTGCAAAGGCCTATGCCACGATTGGTGAGATGTGTCAGGTCCTCGGGAATATCTTCGGATACTACCAAGAGGGAGCTTTATGGATTTAACGAAACCGGATCGTAAGCCACGTGTGATGGTGGCGAAGATTGGCCTTGATGGGCATGGGCGTGGCGTATATGTGGTGGCCCATGGTCTGCGTCAGGCCGGTATGGAGGTTATCTACACCGGATTGAGGCAAACCCCTGCCGCGGTAGCCAGGAGTGCCGTCCAGGAGGGTGTGGATGTTATTGGGGTATCCTCCATGGTTGGAGCCCATCTGTCCATTGTGCGAAAGCTCAAAAAAGAATTGGAAGCATCAAATGCATCTGAGATACCCATTATCATCGGCGGCATCATTCCGGAAGAGGATTATGAGCTGCTCCTGGCTGAAGGGGTGAGGAAGATCTTTCCCCCCGGGGCACAGGTAAAAGAGATGGTTCACTTTATCCATTCGATTCTGGAGGGACCTGGGTGGGTCTCAGAGGTACCCGGAAGTTTGATGGGTAGAGGCATCGAGAGGCTTAATCTGACGGGTAGCAAGTGCAATCAGTGCGGACAGATTTTTTTCCCCGTAAGAAGAAATTGTCCTCGTTGTATGGATGAGCACTCCGTAGAGCCGGTAGAACTGAGCGATAGGGGAGCGTTACAGAGTTTTGTGCTCGCCAGTGTCGCTCCGGCCGGGTATGAGGTGCCTCACGCTCAAGGTTACATCGATCTATACAAAGAAGGGCCGCGTATTTTTTCCCTCCTCACCGACTACGGAGATGGAACAAGGCTTAAGGTGGGTTGTGAGATGGGCCTGAAAATCATTAGGCGCGGTGTGGATGCAAAGAACAGGGTTATTGTTGGATATCGATTCAAACCTCTACCTTGAAAGCGGCCATGGCTCTATTTCCCGCTGCTATTTTTATATAGTCCACGCACTTTATTGAGGAGAACTAGGTTGAGAGATACGTATATCCTGGGTGTCGCCATGACGCGGTTCGGTAAGTTCCTAGACAGAAGCCTCCAGGATCTGGCCTATGAGCCCATATGGAATGCCATTCATGAATCGAACATTGACCCTCACGACATAGACACGGCTTTCGTGGGAAACGCCTATGCAGGTCTGATCACCGGCCAGGAATCCGTCCGGGGTCAGGTCATCATGCGGGAGGCCGGTATCGTGGGGATACCGATCATCAATGTTGAAAATGCCTGCGCCTCGGGCTCAACGGCGTTCTATTTGGCCCACAGGGCGGTGGCGTCCGGTCAGGCAGAACTGGCTCTGGCTATAGGGGTGGAGAAGCTCTTTTGCGGTGATACCGCAAGGAGTTTGAAGGTGCTTTCCACCTCCTCTGACCTGGATATTGAGGGGCAAATGGGCATTCTCTTTGCGGGAATCTACGCCATGCGCATCCGCGTCCACATGGAAAGATACGGCATCACGCGTGAGCAGCTCGCCAAGGTGGCCGTCAAAAACCATGACCACGGTGCCTTGAATCCCCATGCACAGTACAGGGATCGGGTGACAGTAGAAGAGGTTCTCAATTCCAAAATGATCGCCGAGCCCATTACCCTGCTTATGACCTGCCCGCTGGGGGATGGTGCAGCGGCTGTCCTTGTTGGAACCAAGGATTTGGCCTCAAGAATGGATAAGAGGGCCGTTCGAATTGCTTCCACGGTATTGGGAAGTTTCGGTTTTCCCCGCAATGACGAGCCTTCAATTGCAGCTCGGGTGGCGAGACAGGCGTACCGGGAGGCCGGCGTAAAACCACAGGATATCCAGATTGCGGAACTTCATGATGCGGCTGCCCCCATTGAATTGTATCTGTATGAGGAATTGGGGTTTTGTGGTCCTGGCGAAAGCGGCCGGATGATAGATGAGCGCATTACATGGTTTGACGGGAAACTGCCTGTGAATACCTCGGGAGGGTTGACTGCAAAGGGACATCCGGCGGGAGCCACGGGATTGGCTCAGCTTGCGGAGATTGTTTGGCAGATGCGGGGGGAGGCAGGGGAGCGCCAGGTCAGTCCCCTACCCAGTATCGGTATGGCCGAGAACGGAGGTGGCAACGTAGGAGGTGAGACCGCTGTCGTGGCAGCCCATATCCTGAAAGGAGATCGGGGTGGAAGACCGCACCACTAAACTGGGACACAGAGTGAGCGGAATGGGATAGTGATTCAGCTAAAGGAGATTGAGCCGTGAACGCCGGCTATTTACTGACCAGGAGTGCCTGCTATTTTGGGCATCGCACGGCCTTTATTATAGAGAACAAGGCCATATCCTACAGGGATCTGAATGCTAGGGTGAACAGGCTTGCCAATGCCCTTCTATCCCTCGGTTTGAAAAAGGGGGACCGCGTCGGGCTTCTTTTTCACAACAGTCTTGCCTATCTGGAGTCACACCTGGCCTTATACAAGGCGGGATTGGTGTGGGTAAGACTAAACGCCCGGTTAAGCGCCCAAGAGATACGCAGGATGCTTGAGGATTCCGACACGCAGGTCCTCATTCACGGTCCCCAGTTCCTTGAAACGGCTGAGAGGGTCTCGAAAGGTCTTCGCTGGGTGATTCAAAAGGGCGGTGCCAACGGATTAAGCTACGATGACTTCCTGGAAAGAGGGTCAGGGCAAGAACCGGATGTCGACGTATTTCTCGACGATCTGTCGGATCTTTGGTACACATCCGGTACCACGGGGGCACCTAAGGGCATCATGTTGACCCACCGGAATTTGCTGACCTGTGCCCAGTTCCTTCTCACAGACGTCTATGATATTAGCCGGGAGGACAGGTTTCTGACCCCTGGTGCGCTGAGCCATGCCGGTTCGGTGAGAATACTCCCTTTTATCATACGGGGCGCCACCTGCCATCTTCACAGCCGTTTTGATCCACAGGAGATATTTGAAGATATCCAAAGGTGGAAGATTACTGATCTTGCTACCGTTCCAACCATGCTCATCGCCCTGATGGACCATGCCAAAAGGCCCAATTTCAATCTGAGTTCACTGAAGCGGATAACCTACGCAGGTTCCCCCACGCCCCTTGAAAGGATCAAAGAGGCATTGGAGATCTTTGGACCTATCTTAGACCAGTCTTACGGTCAGGCTGAATCCATCATAACTATCACCCATCTTCCCAGGGAGGAGCATGTCTTAGAGGGGGACCCGGATCAGGAAAGGCGACTTGCGTCAGTGGGAAGAGAATACCCTGGGGTCCAGGTCAGGATTGTCGATGATGGTGATCATTTTCTGGATCCCGGCGGGACGGGGGAGGTGGTTACGCGCTCCGATCTGGTCATGCGCGGCTACTGGAAGCAGCCTGAAGAGACTGGGAACGCCCTGCGAGGGGGGTGGCTCCATACAGGAGACATGGGCTATCTGGACGAAGGAGGGTATCTTTTCCTGGTTGACCGCAAGCATGATAAGATCATTACCGGTGGATTCAATGTCTATCCTCGAGAAGTGGAGGAGATCCTCTCTGCCCATCCAGCCGTTGCCCAGGCAGCCGTTTTTGGTGTTGAGGACCCGTTCTGGGGGGAGGCGGTAACGGCGGTCGTGGTAAAGAGGAAGGGGATGGCTCTTACGGATGAGGGACTCCTGTCGTTTTGCAGAGAACGGCTTCCAGGGTATAAGCGGCCGAAAAAAGTGCATTTTTTGGATGACTTACCTAAAAATCTATATGGCAAGGTCTTACGCAAAGATCTTCGAAAACAGTTCGAAGGATCATAAAAAAAGAGCAATTACCAAAGTGATTCGCAGGGACCAGGAAAAGAAAGGAGATGGTTATGGCTGCCCTTTACGAGAAAGAGGGTAAGATTGTGGTTATCACACTCGATCTCAGTGAGACCCTGAATCGAATTGACGCCAAGACCTGCGAGGAGCTAAGCCGTGCGTTAATGGACTTTAGAGATGATCCAGAGGCATGGGTCGCCATTATCACTGGCACCGGTGATACATTTTCTACCGGCGCCGACCACCAGAAGCTGTTGCTGCCATGGGCTGGTAAGACTTTTCAGGTGCCACCAATGATCACGCGAGGCCTCGACATTTGGAAGCCCCTTATCGCGGCCGTTAACGGCCCGGCCAGGGGGGGCGGGCTTGAAATTGCACTGGCGTGTGATATTAGGATTGCTTCCGAGAATGCATACTTACAAATGCCCGAGGTAGGACGGGGTTTGATACCGGGCTGGGGTGGGACCCAAAGACTGCCGAGGGTGGTTTCTCCATCAAAAGCTGCAGAGATGGTCTTTTTGGGCACCCCTATTGGCGCCGAAGAAGCCTACCGGCTTGGTCTGGTCAATAAAGTAGTGCCCTTAGATCAGCTCTTACCAACAGCCAAAGAATGGGCAGCCAGGATCTGTGAAAACGGCCCCCTTGCAATTAGGAGAGCCAAAGAGGCCATGAATCGGGGAAGGAACATGGCTCTCGAAGATGGTTTAGGCCTGGAACTCGCCTTTTTTGAGGAAATGCTTCAAAGCGAAGACTATAAGGAAGGGCTTCGAGCGCTGGCTGAGGAAAGAAAGCCGGAATACAAGGGACGATAGCCCCCTTTTAACGCCTAATTCTAACTCCTGCCTTTTCTCGATCCCAGGTGTTTTCCGTAATGCCCGCTTCCCGCAGACGATACTTCTCAATCCGGTTTGTCGGGGTCTTTGGAAGTTCGGATACAAACTCCAGGTATCGGGGAACGGCGAAATAGGCCATCCTTTCGTTACAATATCCGATAAGATCTTCAGCAGGGGGCATGGTTTCACCGGTCTTAAGCACAATATTGGCCTTGACCTCATCCTCCCCAAGTTCAGAAGGGACAGCAAAGACAGCCGACTCCAGGACCCTGGGATGTGAGTTTATGACCTTTTCCACCTCAAAGGAGGAGATGTTTTCGCCTCGACGACGGATGGCGTCTTTTTTGCGGTCTACAAAATAGAAGTATCCATTCTTATCCTTCTTGGCATAATCTCCTGTGTGGAACCAGAGGTTACGGAATGATTCTAGGGTCTTATCTGGCATTTTGTAATATTCAGTCATCATGATATATGGCTTTTTGGGCCTAACAACGATCTCCCCGACCTCTCCAACGGCCACTTCTATATCATCATCATCTACCAGGGTAACCTCGTAGAAGTCATCAAGCACCTTTCCACACGAGCCAATTATCCTGTCATCCATGGCCTGGTGGACGACAATTCCTGTCTCACTCATCCCAAAACCCTCAAGGCAGATGAAGCCAAAACGCCTTTCCAATTTTTCCATGACGTCCGGCGGGCAGGCCGCCCCAAAGGCTATTCTGACCGGATTGTCAGCGTCGTTTCCCCTTGGTTCCTGCTTTGATAGTATTGTCATCACTGCCCCTAGGTAGTTAAATTGAGTGGCACCGAATCTCCTGATCTCATCCCAAAAGGTGGATGCGCTGAAATGATCACTAAGCACGACCCGGGCGTCAGCCACTAATGCCGTCAAGATGGTCAGGAGTTGCGCATTCACGTGAAAGAGTGGGAGAAAGGTGTAAAGGATATCCTGGGAATTTGCATCGCGGAGTCCGGTCACCATATGTGCGGTATGCAGGAAATAATTGTGTGGGCAAACTACCCCTTTTGAGAGCCCTGTAGTTCCGGAAGTATAGATGATGCCTACTGGGTCCGATGGTCTCACAGCCACTTCCAGGGGCTCGAAGGAACAATCAAAGAAATCTTCCATCGAGGATATTGGGATGGGAAGGGAGTTGCTAAGATCTCGGTCTACGGCACCGCGGCATATGATTTGCTTGAGTCCTGGCAGTTCGTCCTTAATGACTAAAAGCCTTTCCAGTAAAGCGCTATCAATGATCAATAGCTTTGAATCCGAGTTATTGATGATATGTTTCAAGAGATCGCCTCTATAGGCCGTATTTATGGGTACCTCCACGGCTCCCAACTTGGCGGAGCCAAGCCAGGTATAGAGATAGTCTGGGTGGTTCTGCATCATAATGGCGATCTTATCTTGCTTTTGAATACCCAGCTCCCTGAACCCATGGGCAAACTGGTTGGAGGTGTGGTCTAATTGTTCATAGGTGATCTTTTCATCTCCAAAATACAAAAAGACTCGGTCTTTATGGGCGCGGCCCTTTTCCTGAATCAGCCTTCCGACTACATTTTCTGAAAACCTGGACATCTGCTCGCCCCCTTAATAATTATAGTGAACGACTTAAGTATTTGACCTCGTCCCTAAAGTCATTCCCGCGAAAGCGGGAATCCATAAGGTTTCAAAGGCTTCTCTGGATGACCGCATCCGCGGGCATGATGACTTTCTTATGACGTTCACTATAGAGTGTCCATAAACCGCTTATGAACCCCTATATTCTGTTCACAGATCTTATCATCTGGAACTCTCTATTAATGCCTTCCGCAGTTCAACATAGGGGGGAGGCAACTTGTATTCTAATTTGAGATAACCGGGGCTAATAGGATAGGCCTGTTTTCCCTCATGTGAAAGCCTTAAGCCGTCAATGACCTCTTTAAATCGGTTCTTTGGCATAGCGAACGCCAACTCCCCGTCAGCAATCAACCCCAGTCGTCGCTCCCCATTTCCAGGAACAGAGTATTTGCATTCACCTTCAAGAATTGGCGCCACGACTGAAGAAACGCAACCCCCAGCCCCGGTTGACTTCGACGTCAAGCTCTCGCCCGAACTAAAGACTGCGGCCTGAATCATACGCATTACCTGAGCGCCATTTCCGTAAATTATGATAACGTCGGGATCAAAACTTGCCGATTGTATCGGGGAGATCAAGATAAATTTGAATCTCCCGAACTCAAATCTGGGCATTGCCCGTGCCGCTCTTATGCGTGCTTCTGTGGGTTGATTAGTGGGAGCCAGGGCATACTTTCCGGTAAGATATTCTTCCGGCCTTACAAATCCTAATCCCACCAGCGCTATCGGGCAGGACTGGTTATCCTTATCAAGAACCATAGTCAATCCGTCCCTCCGTCCCAGGGCCAAGGCCTGGCAGAGAGTGAAAGGCGCCAGGTAGTCTCTCAACGGCCTCTTAGCATCCAGAGGAATCTCATCTTCAGCGTTCAGCATTTTGATTGCCAAGGGATAGGCCTGGTATTTAATGTAAGTTGATAATGCCTCATCTATTCCTGCGAGACTCACCATATTATCTCCCCTGTCTTTTCTTGGCATCCAAAATTTCTTTTATTTTTGGCAAGTTTAGCCTTTTTAGTTTCCTCTTCTTCCTTATCTCGTCGGCTGCGGCAAAAATAGCGTAATCCCTGTCAAGAACAGAATCCCCCCAATCGTCATCCTCTAATATCTCGAGGCGCGTGTAAGGCGGCTCCCACCACCTGTCTTTCACATTGATGCCCCTGCGACCAAGATCTCGACCCGGCCCGGTAAAACGCAGCCACAGTGGAGGATAGAGTAACATCTGGGCCCTTCTTTCCATTTCAGCGGAACGGAAATCCTCTCTTCCCGTGCCTGGCGAAAAGT
Source organism: Pseudomonadota bacterium (assembly GCA_043808585.1). GTDB lineage: Bacteria > Desulfobacterota > DSM-4660 > Desulfatiglandales > Desulfatiglandaceae > CAYVMN01. The sequence goes on from JAZDES010000161.1 coordinate 19,748, forward strand.
ACCAGCGCTCCCTGCACGGGCCCAAAGGAACAACTACAGCCAGGGTGCAACCCTCCATATGTCCCATACGCATGAAACCAGTGGCAGGGACCATTCCCAGCCTGCTCTCCACATTAAGTCTATGGGCGGCTGCAGCGGCCCAGTCGATACTGATCCCCAATTCCATGGCCCTCCAGATACAGCTTGGCCCTTTCATGAGCCATCCCCAAGGTTCGCCGCCGGTCTCATTCAGCCGATTCTGGCAGTTGATTACCGCCTCACGACATGTCTTGAAACCACAGGCTCCGCAGTCGAAACCTACTTGGTCGCACTTTAGGCAGCGGGTCGTCTCAACCAGCGCTTCCTGTTCAGTGAGACCGAGTTCGTCTTTGTCAAAGCCGGCTAATGCACTGTCAACCGGTAAGAGCCGTGCTTTAGGCCTTTCAGGATCACGTCCCAGTAAGCCTAATGCCTGTTGCGCAGGGAAAACCTCCGGGACCTGCTCAGGGGGCGCCAACACCTCGTCTATTATCCCCAGGCCTCCCAGGTATTGGTCGATCCAGGAGGCCGCCTTTCTGCCTGAGGCAATGGCGTCTATGACAGAAGCCGGACCTGTCACTACATCGCCACCGGCAAATACCCCCTCTCTACTTGTAGCATATGTATCAGGATCAACTTGAATCTTATCTTCGTTTCCCAGCGACAAGCCAAACTCAGAGGGTACATCTGGCGATTGACCGGTGGCAACAATCACAGTATCTACGTGCATACTGAATTCGCTACCTTCAACTGCTAGTCCATCCTGCTCTGATTTTATCTTGGAAACAGCGGCTTGAAACTGGATTTTTACCCCTTCACGAAGCGCCTGTTCTACATTATCGCTATAGGCCGGCATATCAGCCCTAGTGCGTCGATAGAGGATGGACACCTCTCTTGCGCCAAGGCGCAATGCAGTGCGGGCAGCATCCATGGCAGCATTGCCACCACCAACCACTGCCACACGATGTCCTACCCTGACCTCTTTGCCTAGATTCAAGTCTCTCAAAAATGAGAGGCACTCAATCACTCCAGGCAAATCCTGGCCCAAAACCCCCAGACTAGAGTCTAGATTTGCTCCAATAGAAACAAAAATAGCGTCATACCCTTGCTGGAAAAGCATATCCAAGGACTTTTGTCTGGAATTCAATTTTATCTCCACCCCAAGCCCTTTTATTATATCAATTTCCTTATCGAGAATCTCCCTTGGCAATCTATACGGGGGGATGCCTACACGCATCATGCCACCTGGCTGGGAAAGCGCTTCAAAGATGCTCACTGCATGGCCGCACGCTTTCCTTAGATAATAGGCTGCAGTCAGCCCTGCAGGCCCTGACCCAATGATTGCAACACGTTTGCCCGTATCATTAGCCGGAGGTTTACTGAAATCCATTTTGTCCGCATGATCAACAGCGAAGCGCTTGAGCGCCCCTATTGCAACAGGGGTATCTCTTAGTATTCCCCGTCTGCACTTGGTTTGACAGGGGGCGTGACAGACATAGGCGCAGACCGAAGGCAGGGGCACCTTCTCCCGGACCACTGCCACTGCCTGATCATACTTGCCATCGCCGATCAGGCGAATGTAGCGAGGTACGTCTATGCCTGCCGGGCAGGCCTTCCTGCAAGGCGCCTCAACAATCGGAGTAACATCAGCCCCAATCAACAAGAGCACCGGGGGCTCGCCCATATCATAGGCCAACTTATAGGTCTCGCCTGTGAGCCTGGCGCCTAATTTGTTGGCGGCGCCCTGTACACGAAAATAGTCCTCCATTTCTTCGCCTGCGACTATTTCCATCTTGATCTCAGTCCTTCCGATTAGTTGAGGGGCATGAAGCGCTGCCTGTGCACAGTGTTGTGCCACCTGCAACAGGCCTTCTTGTGCGAATTTTTTCCCGTCATATAAGGGCATTTCGATTCCTCCTCATCTCTTCTTTGCTGGATCACCGGGCCTGTATTCCTTTCCAGTGGCTGGTCTGACACCCAACTGGTTCACATTACTGCGAATGGCATCAATCGCCCTATCCAGGTTCACTAAATGGTAGTCCACAGCAGGGTCGGACGGTTCGCACTTCGCCCTTGCATTTATAGCAATGCCTAGAACAACTGCAGAATTACGACAATAGCCGAGTTTTTGAGCTGCCAACCCTATGCTTATGAAGGGACGTGCATCGATATAGAGATGCACTGCCGCCATCAGTGCACTTCCGATATTGTAGCCCAGCTGATGGGCATAAACGGCGCACAGGGGGCCTTTAATAAGTGTATCAGACCTTCTATCCGTGGTGTCAATTAGCCCTGCTGTCTGCTTTCTGTTCTCATAGACAAAGCTGCAATCGGGTCTGCCGGAACACAAGCCGCACTCGCCGTTCCAAGGGCTTGAGTAAGCGCGGGTGTTTCCAAGCAGTAAAATTGCATCTGCCTGACGGGCCATTACTGCCTCATATAGGAATATGTGCTGCCATGCTTCTCTTTCATAGGCGAGCTCCTCCATTTTCCTTGCAATCTCCTCCTGCTCATCTTCGCCGTAAACTATCTCACCTTCGGTCATGGGTAAGCCGCCAACATTAGGTGCAGTTAATGCTGCATTCACCATCAACTTCGCCGCGACAACAGTATTGTCACGCCTATTTTGATCTGTTGGCGAATAAGGAGGCCAGTCCCTGATCGTTATCCTTGGCATAATGTCTCCTCCTCAATACTAATGTGAATATCACTACTGTCCAAAATAAATCCAAATCCGACTTTTTGGACAGATAAGTGCCTGATTTAATTCAATGCCCCTTGCCATCGGGAATTCAGGTTGCCTTGTCTTGAAGATGCTGTCCAAAAACTGCAAGGGTTAGATGAGTTGGCAATTTACATCCTACCGGTGCCTGAATAGCCGCAAAATAAGCCAGTTGGGATAGGTTACTGGCAGATTCAAGACCGAGTTTTGTGTTTATGGGGTTCAAATGCTGTCCAAAGAAAAAACCGATTTTGGACAAGAGTGATGTGAATATAATTAATCTCATTAAACCACCAGCTCTGCCGGTGCGAATAACGCCTATGGCGTTCGTCGGTCAGACGTAAACCCTACGGCTTCCGTCTCGGAGAGACCAGAGATTAGGTCCCAATCTGTTTCATATCAGGAAACTTATGTCAAGCAATAAGTTGTGAAGTTGCATTGAACCCTTGTGATGGCATGTCTGCCCTATAAGTAACAAACAAATAAGTGAATTAAGGGAATGTAGTCTAGAGTGGGGGTGGGGAACGTGTCCCTCTGGGGTATAACCTATTCCCACAATTGCGTATCGATCTTTCAAGCTCACAGGCTCATCGAATGATTGCCTTTCAGAAAGATATTAATGCTTGCCGGGTTCCAAGGGAACGCCTCTCCTTTCCCAGGTAATATAGGCCTCCAAAGCAATCATCTTGGGGTCATTCAGGCCGAGGGGCTTACCCTCCAAAGGGTTTTCAATACACCAGTTAATCATGTCTCTCAGGGTAACCACCTGTCCCAGCTGCTTTTGAAATTTCGGATAGGTTTCCGGGTGTGTATTGGTTGCATTGGGATGGCACATATCGCAAGAGACGCTATTGCTTCCGATGGGACTATGGAACAGCTTTTCGCCTTTAATGACAACGTCTGTAAATGCATCTTCCCATTTCTTGAGATCTTCTTTGGTAAATTCATCGGCCATCAGGCCAGAAAATATACTCACTATTAGGATAAATGCAATGCCAGTACAAAGAATTATTTTATGGCGCATAAGCCTCCTCCTGTTTTCCGGAATTAATAATGGGTTTGCGGTGGAATCCTCTTAGAGGGATCCTGATACCTGGCATCTGCGGGATGCCCGGCCTTTTCATCATAGTAAATGGTTCTAGAATTATTCTCCCATAAGTCAAAATGCTGAGACACACGGCCAGAGTCAATGGTAACTTGAGACCATCCTGTGGCATCTCTTTCATGAAATGGATCGGCTCGATTCATAAACACAGTTACCTTGGGCAACATGTTTGGTTTCTGGCTATAAGTAAGCGGGTATGGCCATGGCCATGCGGTTGACATCCATGCTTGAAAGCTAATGTTATCAATCTGATTATATAGGATCTGGTGTACGTGGCCGTGAAGGACGCTCACCCTCCTGAATGGTTTTAAGGCTGCCTGAACCTTTTCCGCGTCATCTGTCCAGAAGTTCCAAGGCTTGAAAATTTTGTATAAAGGAGAGTGAGAAAGTACAATTACAGGTGTATCCTTACCAACTTTGGAAAGGTCTTTTTTCAGCCATTCTATTTGCTCGTCTCCTACCATAAATGGTGAGCCCTGCGGATTGTCAAGGCGAGCCATCTGTAGCATGCGGTCCATTGGGGTGGACCAACGCCTTATCCAGTCTTCATAGGTAAGAATGCTGTTCAAAGTTACGAAATGGACACCTTTGTGATCAAAGCTGTAATAGAGTTTACTGACTTTTTCTTCCCAATACCGCCCCATATCCAGATAGTAGTCATGCTCCCCGATAACGAATTTGATGGGCACCTCGACCTTTGATAAGATTTCAAGACCGTGATCAATCTCCTCCCTTTTCCCAAGCTGGGCAAGATCTCCTCCAAATACCAAGAAATCGGGTTTCGGCCACATTAAGCTGAGTTCTGCCGCTGCCTGTTGGAGTCCTTTATCGAAATTGTTTACAAACCTGGTGCCCTGGATGTGGGTAAGGTGGGCGTCAGATATGGAGGCAAAGGTAAATTTTTCATCCTCTTTTTTCCCCCAGCTGACCGTTACGAATGTTAAGGGCAGCATAGAGGTTCCTGCAACCGTTGCCGCCATCTTCAAGAAAGTACGGCGACTCATTTCCTTCTCAGAAAACATGATTCCCTCCTTATTTACCGGGTGGCTATTTCTTCTCTGGACCATGAAATTCCGGGCTTGTCAAAGAGTTCATAAATTCGATAACATCTTTTATCTCATCGTCTGTGAGGTTGAGGACCCTAACGCTCCCCAAGAACGGATTCTTTTCCCCCCCTTTGTTATAAAGCTCCATGACCTCTTGCAGTGTAGTTAGACTGCCATCATGCATATAAGGTCCGGTAACGGCTATATTCCGCAGGGTGGGTGTCTTAAATGCACCGATATCCGACAATTTCCCTGTCACCACAAAGCGACCCAGCTCTGAAATTTCAGTTTTGGTAAGGATCGACTCATCTAGTTCTCTGCCTTTTTGTTGCGCCATCCTGACCTCTTTCACAATCTCACGCAGTCTTGGTTGAATCTTTTTGAAGCCTACCCCAAGGTTGTGGAATTTGTTATCAGTAAACAGGGCATAGTTTGGGCCGATAGCATGACACTCCTGACAGCGTGCTTTTCCATTGTAAAGTTCCAGGCCGCGTTTGGCAGATTCGGATAGGGCGTCTTTATGCCTACCATACATATAGCGGTCAAATGCCGAATCCCCAGAGATTATTGATCGTTCGAAGCTGGCAATGGCCTTCGCGACATGATCAATGGTAATCTCTGGCGGCTGGACACCAAATATTTTCCTAAATTGCCCTGGGTACTCAGAATCAGCGCGGATTACATCGATAATGATTTCGTGCCCACTTAGTCCATGTTCCACAGGATTCAGAAAGGGATCCTTGGCCTGTTCTTCAAGTGTCGGTCTCCGGCCGTCCCAGAACTGGCTCGTGTAATAGGCGGCATTTATTACGGTAGGTGAATTTCGCGTGCCCTTCAATTTTTTAATTCCCTCAGCCACCGGCAAGCCATCGGTAAAGGCCTTTTTTGGGTCATGACAATTCGCACAACTTACCGTCCCATCCGCACTAAATCGCTTATCCTCAAACAGTTTTTTCCCGAGGGCGATTTTTTCAAGAGATTGTGGATTTTCCTCAGGAACGGGTACTGGAGGCAACCCCAGAGGACTGCGCTCTTGGGAGAAAGGAGTGGTTGTGCCAAAAAAAATCAAAAGCACTGTTAATAGAATTATCCTTCTGCTCATATGCCCTCCTTTCAGAACTGCTATGCCGCAAGATGGGTTTTGCCGTTGCGGCAGCATAAGAGATCCGCCAGAATCTCTGTTAACAGAAATCATCTGATGTTACAATAAGCAAAGAGCCC
>JAZDES010000162.1:0-5619 GCA_043808585.1 Pseudomonadota bacterium
GCAAAGTTGAACTCCGCCTCCTTGCCTTTGCGTGAGGCATTCACCTCCGTGCCGAGGTAGCGGCTCGGTTTTTCCGCATATAACAACAAGTCTTCCCAGTCCATCCTCACCCCTCACCGCTCACTCCTTACCATCTCCACAGCGGGCGCTTCTTTATCATCTTTAATAGACGTCTGCATTTTATTCCTCATAGACCAGCCCTCATTTTTATGCATTTTTAGCAGCTTTTTGGCGCTTGACATCGACCTTAACTATTAAACTCCCATAAATTAGGATTGATTGCGCCGTTAAAATCTGAACCTTAAATTATTTATGGAGGTGTGAGAGCTTGCGTATCAGCCATATCTCAAAATTAACCATAGCCATAAGTCTTATCCTGCTTGTCTTCATGTTTTTTTTTCTTGCATAAATATCGCTACGCTAAAGAACCTCTTGTTGGAAGCAGCCATTTCCGACGCGAACTAAAATGGAAGATCCGTTTTAGGTTAATTTTTGGCAATAAATCGTCCGGAAGTCGGGATATAAGAAAAATTAACGACCCATGAGCTTTTCAAGGTCATAATCACCCCGAAGGAAGGCCTCCTTCAGCAAGCGGACAGAATCCTCATCAGTCATGGCAACGTCCATCTGCCTGAAGAACTGAAAGAGACTTCCTATCATCTGCAACTGTCCGGCGGTCTCCTCCCTGGTTGCCTTGCCCAGACGGGCATTGACCAGATCGTGGCTCACCTCGACAGAGAAAGCATGCTCTTTAAGGATGCCCGCAATGGCCCTTGCCCTACGGCCCCGGCGGGTGTAGTCCGCCGCCCCACCTCTGAAGGTCAGGCTGATATAATTTTTATTCGGCGTGTTGCCGCAATAGGTATCTACCACACTGAAGTGATACCCCACTCTTGCCGTGTAGTTAAGATAATTATCAGAAATGATGGCATAACAGGGATCACGGAAAGTTGATTCCGCTTCCGGGCTGCTCACGGCATGGCGCATCATGATGGAGAATAACCCCCGAAAGTCCATGGGTCTCGGTCCGAAACGGGGTATCTTTTCGTGCAACATCCCCCGGAGAAGGGCGGCAAGGGGCACAGAGGCAATTTGGGAATGTTTCACCGTGCGCCTCTTGGGTGTTCCTTTAATACCGCCGCCGAGATCTATGAGATACAGATCAATAGGGAGGCAGACATCCAGGTGGTAGCTGGAGGCCCGGAGATCCCCCACCTTTTTGCCCATCATGAACATCTCCTCGTAGGACTTTTCATGGACGTAACGGGCCAGATCATGGAGGGTCCGGCACTGATCTGCTGCAAATTCAGGAGAACGGGGATCGGTCAGGTTAAGAGGTACAACGAACCCTATAACTCTTTCGAGGAGCTGAAACCTTGGCGAGGCGGGTTTTTGTATTCCTGAATCGTCTCCCCATGCCATGCCCTCTTTCCCTTCCGGAAGGGGAACCTTACCCTCGTATACAAGACCGTTGTTTGCATCCACGGTGACTATCGCGCCCGGAGGAATTTCTCGCGTTGCAATCCTGGTATTCAGCAAAGTCGGCACCCGAAACTCCCGGGCCAGGGAAGCCATATGGCCGGTGGTGCTCCCGAAGTCGGTAACAATAGCCCGGGCTTTCGACATAAGTCGGATGAACCTGGGCGAGGATCGTCTGGCGATCAGTATCCCTCCCTCGGGAAAGTCGTCCATGTCCCCATTCTCGTCTATGTGTACGGCCGGTCCACTGCCCACGCCGGGACAGGCCACCTCCCCTCCTCTCACCAGCACGGGGAAACCCTCTACAGGCCGATCGGTATGAGCGGTATGGCTGAAAAGGCGTAAAGGTCTGGACTGGAGGAGAATGACCTGCCGGTTCTTATCCATCGCCCACTCGATGTCCTGAGGGCCCCCGAAGTGGGTCTCCAGTTTAAGGGCCCACCGTGCCAGTTGCTGCGCTTCATCATCGGTAAGGCAATCCTGCCCGACCTCCTCCGGCCTGAGCGGTTCCTCTCTCAGCCCGGCATCCGGGGAAGGGACGAAACGGCTTCTCTGTTGGGAAGGAATCCGGCTGATCCTGTGTTCCCTATTTTCCCTGGGAACGAAGATGCTCTCCGGCGAGGTTCTCCCCTCCACCAGAGGCACCCCCAGGCCGCGGACAGCCTGGATCAGTGCCTGCCCTGAATCAGGCTGGTTGGGGTCCCTCGAAAAGACAACCCCGCTTGTCAGGGCATCCACCATGGCGATAAATCCTACCGCCATCTCTGCCGACTCACCCAAGATTCCGTGGAGGAACTGGTAGTGGATCGCTTCAGGAGAGTAAAGGCTTACCACTACCCGCAGATAGGCGCCGAGCAGCTCCTCTCGACCTACGTTGAGGAGAGATAAAAACTGACCGGCAAAGGAAAAATCGCTGTCCTCACCCAGGGCGCTGGAGCGTACCGCGAGAGAAGGACTCGATCCGGTTCTCCGGGCAAGCTGGTCGTAAAGGCTGAGAATGGTTTCCCTGAGGGGCAGGGAAACCTCTGTCTTTTCTATCCTTTCTCGCAGTGCCCGGCTACTCCCTGCTACATCCCCTGCAGAAAGGAGTTCCATGTGCCTGTCCTGCACCCAGGAACGTATGCCGCCTTCCTCCATGAGCAGCCGAAAGCCCTCGGTAGTGACCACAAAGCCGTCCGGCGTAGGCAACCGAAGGACATTCCTTATCTCGCCAAGGTTTGCCATCTTACCGCCTACCAGTTCGGCATGACTCCTGCAGATTGCAGACATTTCCAGCACGAGTTCGGCGGGGGCCAGCCGGCTTGAGTCCTCAACTAAAGTCGTCAGGACAGCCGTGTTCCGCTCCAAGACCTTTCTCAAATCTGGATAGCGGGTCTCGGAGATGACATTCAAGCTCTCCACCATGGCATGAAGATCGGCAATAGCACGCATGACCCTCCGTTTTATGAAAGAGCGCTCAATATACCCCCTGCTCAAGAGTTTGTGCTCCAGATCAGCCATGGTTTCAAGGAAACTGTTGTTTGCGGAGAGGAGCTTACGGAATTCGGCGTGATAGAGCTTCAGCCTGGCCACCTGGATAGCCTGGTCAACGCTTTCTTCCCTGCGAAGGCCGACTACTTCGAGAAAAAAAAGAAGGCCACGCCAGACATGGGTGGCCGTCCGGCTCAGCCATGGACCAGCCGGTCCTGACGTGTTGGGTGGTTTTATATCTTCCATTGCCCTGTCTGCCCTCCCCAGAAGGACCAACAGCCCTACCAATCCCTCCTCCCTGCTCTAGAGAAGAGGAACAGGGGAGGGGATTTATGGGTTCCTGGCCGCGGCGGCCTCTATCAGTTCCACCAGTTTCAGGATCGGGTATGGCTTTAAGATATAGGCAAAGGCTCCGCTTTTCAAGGTATTTTCTTCATCAGTTGAAGAGAAGTGGCCAGTCAGGAGGATAACCCGGGTGGCCAGGGAGAGGCGCCTGATTTCTGACAGGACATGAAGCCCGTTCATCCCGGGCATCTTGACGTCGAGGACCACCACATCGAAGCGCCCTTGAGCAATCCGCGCCAGGGCCGACAGCCCATCTGCCGCCACCTCCACATCGAAGCCCCGACGGCTGAGGACCTTGCGGAGACTGGCCGTGAAATCAACTTCATCGTCAACAAGCAGTACCTTAATCCCTTTCATGGGTGCCTCGTTTTTTCCCGGAGGAACCTGACCAACTGCCGGCCGCTTTTCTTGCGGAGGGCATAGACCAGGATCGCCTCCGCAGAGAGGGCTGGGTCAAGGGTCTTAACCTCCACCCACCGGGTGGGAAGGAACAGGCCATGCAACATCCCCAGGACACCCAGTCCCATCATAAAGGGACCGGTTATAGAAAGATAAGGATAAAAAAGAACGGCAAAACCCACCATTGCCCCTCCCACGCCTATCTCCCCTACCCTAACCTGACGTCGGACCTGTAAAGGCTCGATACGGTCAAAGGGAACTTCCTCAATTAAAAGTTTATCCTCTCCATCGGCGCCGGGTGGCCGGTCAGGCAGCAGTATGGATTTGAGGTGGAAAAGACGGCGATCCGTGGCAAAGATACTGATGGCCTCCTGCTCAGGTTCCCTGAGTACCGACTGGGTCAGCCGAAAATGGGCCCGCACGACATGGTGCTCCCTCACGATGACCTCCCCCTCCGCCGTCCTCATCCTGATGAGCGCACGGTAGAGGTCTAACGTGCGCCCGGTCAGCTCATACTGAAAGGCCTTCTCGGTAAGATCGCCCCTGACACGTTTAGGATAAAGTTCCCTGATCCTGGCCCGGAGGGCCTCTACCTCCTCAGTCATCGTAAGGGTATTGACCCGGTGAGGTTTTCGAGGCATGGAGACTCGGCATCAGAGAGGTAACAACGGCCACAAAGAGAACAAAGACCACGACAAAGGCATTCCATGGATCCCATTCCTTGATCGTAGATTCGTAGAGTAACCAGAGGAAGAACCCATAGAGAACTACGTTTGCAATAACCTGAGAGAATTTCATCGGTTCACCTCCCTACTTTAACAATGTATCACGGAGCCACATTTCATAGATCACTGCGGCAATACCAAGGCTGATTGCCAGCAGCAGGACCCAATATCCTACCATACTATTTATAAACCATTTCATTATACCGCCCTCCTTTTCTAAGTTCCAGCGCTATTTTGCCACTACCAGCGGTGGTATCCAGGCAGGAACAGGTTTCCCCTTCTGGTAACGGAGCGAAAAGATAACCAGAGAAAGGATGAAAAAACATAGAAAAAACATCTCCCCCAGGGTAAAGACCACGGCCAAGAAGGAGAGTATCTCGTACTTTGAACTGGTCAACATATAGAAGAGCCTTAAAAAGGCCCCGAATGTAGCCAGGATGAGGGAGTAACTGAGGATGTAGCGAATAGCAGGCCCGCGCACGAAGGACGTGGCAATACTGCCGAATTGCGCCCCGAACATGGCCCCCACGATCATGAAAAGGACGGCGACCATATCCACATTTCCCATCATCGAGTGCCTCAAAGCCCCATAACCACCAGAAACCGCAATTTCGAGGAGATCTGTTCCCACGGCAATGTGTGTCGAGGCGCCCACCACATAGACCAGCGCCGGCACCCTGATAAAGCCGCCTCCCACACCGAGGAATCCGGACAGGATCCCCGTTATAATACCCACAAGAACGATGACCCACATGGAGACCACGAGACGGGCCGTCCGGCAGCGCACAATGGGAAATAGCGGAATACTCTGGAAGATCCTGGGCCCTTTGCTGACGCTGAGCTCACGGCCAACCTTTTTACCGTCTTTTTCGAGCTCGCTGATCTTTTGGGTTGATTTGCGGGTCTCTAACTGCGTATAAACAAAGAGACCAATCATGATGAGCACCGAAGCAGTGAGGAGGATGATGCTGGAAAGCCCGAACTTTTTGGTGTAGGTAAGAAGCCTGACCCCCTGTTCCACTCCTAACATGGTTCCACCCACCATCGCCATACCCAGAACCCAGTCTATATTGCCGAGCTGCCTGTGCCGCACTGTAGCCACGACGGACTTGCCGGCGATATGGGTCATATCAATTCCCGAGGCCATGTAGCCCGGGAAGCCGAATACGATAAGGGCCGGTGTGACCATGTAGCCGCCCCC
>JAZDES010000163.1:0-6704 GCA_043808585.1 Pseudomonadota bacterium
TGCGGCCCCCCTGATTATCCTCTGTTTCTTGAGTGCAAATTGAATGGTGGCAGCAAGCATTTTTAGATCTAACGGCTTGTTTAGGTAATCTATAGCACCGCTTCTTATCACCTCTCTTGCCAGGTCCAGGTCCTCAACACCCGTGATGACAACTGTACCCACCTGATACGATCTCCTTTTTATTTCTTTGAGTACCTCCAGCCCTCCCATCCCGGGCATCTTTAGATCCAAGAGCATCAGGTCGTGGTGCTGCCTCGAAAGTATCTCGAGAGCCTCTTCTCCAGTATGGGCCGTGTCAGTGTCATAGCCCGCCTGGACTAGAAACTCTTCCAGTACCTCGCAGACGGAGGGTTCATCATCTACTATCAATATGCTGACCACGTTTCGGGCCCCTGTGGGTATGGGGTATTCCAAATAGCAACCTCAGGATTGCTCATCTGCCCCTGTAAACTGCTACCAATACCGTTAGTATACAAAGTGAATTTGAGCTTTACAAGTCTAAACTTGCATTTCCTTCCACGTAACCGTTCACAGGTTCAAGGTTCAGAGGTAACCCTCAACGGTGAACTCTGAACCTGTTAACGCTTACCTTTGCACTTTTCCTGCAGTCGGGCGTATTGGGCCAAGGCGCCCAAGGCCCGGGCTGCCCGCTCCGCCCCAGGGAACACTACCACTCCCCTTTCGAGAAGTCCCCTGATTGCTGGCTCTTCAAGGCCTCGAAATGTGTAGCCCACGCAGGGTTTGTCGGTCTTTTCACTCAGGCTGGCAATGGATTCACACTGAGAGTCGATCAGGGTTGCCGATTGGTTTATGAGGTCCTCCCCTGAAAGGCCCATCTGTTTCAAGGCCCTATGGATGACCTGCGGAGGGGTCATGAAATAGATCAGTAACATGTCGGCATTTTTTTCCTCAACGAGGACCTTTGGGATGTTGAAGAAAAAGTCACCTTGGTTCTTGCTAAATGTAAGATCTACCGGGTTATTCACACTGCCCGTATGGGGAACAAACGGGGCCAGTTTCTCCAGAGTCTCCTCTGACAGAGAAGGCAGCTCAAGCCCCGCCCTTCCGCAAGAATCCGCCGCAGCGGCCCCTGGTCCGCCCGAATGGGTCTGAATCACGACCCTGTGGCCTCTTGGCCTTGGGAGAGCCCCCAGTGCCCAGCAAAAGTCAAATAGCTCTGTAACGGAATTGGCACGGATTACCCCTGCCTGGCGAAACATTCCGTTGTAAAGCCTGTCCGGGCCTGCCAGGGCCCCGGTGTGTGAAAAAGCGGCCCGCCTGCCTGTCTCCGTGCCACCCACATAGAGGGCCACGATAGGTTTTTTGGGGGCAATCGACCTGGCTGTTCTAAGAAACTCCCTTCCCCGCCTGATCCCTTCGATGTAAAGCGCTATTACCTTTGTATGGGGGCAGGCGGCTAGATACTCCATGCAATCAACCATGTCTATGTCTGCCTCATTTCCGAGGCTGAAGGCGGAACTGAACCCGAGGCCGAGTCTGGAGAGGTAGTTAAACATCTGGGTGATAAAGCTTCCGCTCTGGGAGGCCAGGCCAATGAAGCCTGCAGGACCTTCATGGGGGATAAAGGTGGTGTTCAACTTCCGATGTGGATTGGCCACACCGATCCCGTTGGGGCCCAAGACACGAATGCCATATCTTCTGGCAATCTCAACGAGTTGATTCTCCAGATTAACCCCTTCACCGCCCACCTCTTTGAACCCGCCTGAAACAACGATTACATGTTTGATCCCTTTACGGCCGCATTCCTCTAAGGCCCGATTCACTATACCTGTGGGTAAGACCACGACCGCCAGATCCGGTACATCTGGAAGATCCAGGACGCTCCTATATGCCTTGAGACCCTGCACATCATCTTCACTGGGATGCACCGGGTAGATGGCCCCTTCAAAACCCATAGACCTCACGGACATCAGGAGGTTGGTTCCCATGGCAGATATATTGTTGGATGCCCCCAAAAAGGCGATGCTTTTTGGGTTGGCCATACTATAAAGTGGACTTTCTTTAATCGAGTTCAGCATATCCGTTCAGAAAAGGCTTCTTATAATATGAGCGTCAGTGAGACCTGTTGACAAGAGATCGCTTTCTGCCCTTCTTACCTCCTTTACAAATTGAGCCACCTTCTGGAAGTCCTTCTTGAATCGAATGGGTCTTCCATCCTTGTCCTTGAGATTGGTCTCAGTACAACTATCTGTCCCTGCAGGCCGCACCTTCATGACAGCTTCGTAGACATTTGTCGGGGAAAGGCCTCCGGCCAGCACCACCGGGATCCTGCACCGGCTGACGAGGTCTCTTGCGACATCCCAGTCTGCTGTCTTGCCGGTAAGACCGATGAATCCCTCAACGGGTTCTTTTCCGAGCCATGTGTCTATCAAAAGCATGTCACTAAACGGCTCAAAGGACAGGGCGATCTCGGTGGCGGAAAACCGAGGGCATACCCCTTTCATCGGGACCGGGACCGAATGTATAACCCCTATTTGAGGAAATTTCTCCCTCAATCGTGCCTGATACTCGGCAAATTGATCCAGCTCCGCCACATGGCCCTGCCCGTCGGTCGGGCTGGTGCAAAAATGGACGAAATCGGGCCGGTAATAATCCAGGGCCTTGAAAAGGACTTCGCCTTCCTTGAAAAGGGGTATCAGGCTGTTTTTGGCATCTGTCCTCTCGGTGAGATTGAAGACCTCCTTCAAGGTGGGAATACGCCACTCGTCTTTGTTCAAAAGGACGCTTCCCAGGTGGTCCACTCCCAGTTGAATGCATTTTTCCGCCTCCTGAGGAGTCTGAATCTCATATATCTGAACGATCATTTTCTAGGCTCCGCAAGTGAGCTGACTCGTTTCCGCATCCTGAATATTCAAATTCCAAAAACCCGTGACCATCCCCCTTTACCATAATCATCTTCCCTTTAGGTGGAAGTACCAAAAGGGTATGAGTTGAACTCTGAACAATCCTATACTGCCGCGTCTCAGGGTCAAAAAAGCTGATTGACTGCGGGGGGATCTTGTACTCGCCTTGCATTTCCGGCACAATAACCCATTTCATGACCTGCGTGCCTGAGAGTTCTGTTGAGCCTGGATCAATGATTAGGGCCGGTTCATGTGCGTAGACCTTCACATGGCTGATCTTGGGCGTTTCCACAAAGGGGAAATGATCTATATTCCCTGTACCGCTGATGTTGATCGTCAATGCTGCAGACTCCCCGACCTTTATCCTGGAACGTGAAAGTGCGGATTCTATCTTGAAGCTCCCAACCAGGCCACTGAAATCGGAGGGCCTGCCAGACTCGGGGAGTGGAACCACCTCCAATTCAAAGGGATCACTCTCCACTTTTACGGGCCGGCCTCTGGCTAAGAAGGGTAAATCAAAAAACGGATCATGGAAAAAGCCTCTGGGCAACCCCCTACCGGGTTCATACACGATAAGATCCATGCGAAAGGGCTGGATAAGATGTTTTCCTTCCCTTGCGGGAATAATTGCATATCTAAACTCTATCAACCAATATTCTCGGCCTTCGCGTTCAGTCTGGTATTCGACGGGCCTGCCTAATGGTATGAGTCTGATGTTTTCTGAACCCGGGAGCTCCAGGGAGATACCAGAGACCTTTATGCGTCGATATAGTTTCAGGCTGTACTGGATCTGCTCCCCCAAATAGGCCTTGCCCTTGGAGAGCGTCCCGGACAGGAAAAGGACCGAGGCATCAGGTCCATTGGGAGGCGCCTCACTTATCGTCAAGGGCTGCTTATTGCTCTCCAGGACTTCCCCTGCCACTTCCACCTGTGCAGGCCCGATCTGAAAGGTGCCTGTTTTTTTTGCCTGAATGAAATAGGTGTATTCAATGGACGCCTTGAGAACCCCACCAGTGATCTCCACGCGACTTGCACTACCTCCTTTGGCGACATCAAAATCTTCCAATCCATTAATGGTCGGCTCGGAACCGGCCTTTTGGGTACCTAATACTGTGACGACCACTCTTACTGGATCGTGAATAGCGGCCCTATCTCGGTCCAGTTTCAGGGTCACAGATATGCCAGCGAAAGCAAAAGAAGGACCCGCCAAAAAGAAGAAGACTATTAAGGGTTTTACTATAGACTTCATTTCACCAATACCTTATCCCGGAAATGATGGCATTTCTTCACTCGCTGATAAAAGCTAGGTCCTTTGAGCATGAATTATTTACTATCCACCAAGGATTGATGTCAAAGGAATAGGGGAAGGAGGGGAATCGGAATATTTGCCTTTGAAGACCGGGCAGGGCGTTTGCCCTGCCCGGGAAGAAGGTCTCACTAAAATGGATTAATACATGTCTTCCGGCGGCATGGCCGGTACTTGAGGTTTCTTCTTTTGGGGTTTTTCCGCGACCATGGCCTCGGTGGTCAAGAGGAGTCCCGCCACTGAAGCGGCATTTTGAAGTGCGAACCTTGTCACCTTCGTGGGGTCGATAACCCCAGCCTTAATGAGGTCTTCGTAATCGCCGGTCTCTGCGTTAAAACCGAAGGCGCCTTTTCCTTCAATTACGTGTTGCACCACCACTGAGCCTTCGAAACCCGCATTGTTGGCGATCTGTCTTACAGGTTCCTCAAGGGCGCGTTTGACTATATTGATTCCAATCAGCTCTTCGCCCTTGGCATCGGCCTTCTCCAGGGCCTTCATGGCACGGATGTAAGCGACTCCACCACCCGGAACAATGCCTTCTTCCACAGCAGCGCGGGTCGCATTGAGTGCATCCTCGACACGGTCCTTTTTTTCCTTCATTTCTGTCTCGGTGGCAGCACCTACGTTAATTACGGCCACACCACCAATAAGTTTTGCCAGACGTTCCTGGAGCTTTTCGCTGTCGTAATCGCTGGTTGTTTCTTCGATCTGGACCCTTATCTGCTTGACTCGGCCTTCCAGGTCCTCTCTGCTTCCGCCGCCATCCACGATGGTGGTGTTTTCCTTGTCGATCGATATGCGTTTGGCAGTTCCGAGGTCGGACAATGTCACATTTTCCAGCTTTATGCCTAGGTCTTCGCTGATTACATGGCCACCTGTCAGAACGGCAATATCTTCCAGCATGGCCTTGCGCCTGTCTCCAAAACCGGGGGCCTTTACGGCAGCGCATTGTAAGGTTCCGCGGAGTTTGTTGACAACCAGAGTGGCCAGTGCCTCACCTTCTACGTCCTCAGCAATGATCAGGAGGGGTTTGCCCATCTTGGCAATCTGCTCCAGTATAGGAACCAGATCCTTCATGCTGCTGATCTTCTTTTCATGCAGAAGGATCCAGGGTTCATCCAGGTGAGCCTCCATCTTTTCGGCATTAGTGACAAAATATGGGCTCAGGTATCCACGGTCGAACTGCATCCCTTCAACGATTTCGAGGGAGGTCTCCATGCCTTTGGCCTCTTCCACGGTGATGACCCCTTCCTTGCCGACCTTTTCCATGGCTTCGGAGATGACGTCGCCGATGGTGGAATCATTATTGGCAGAGATCGTTCCCACCTGGGCGATCTCCTTCTTTTCCTTGGTAGGCTTTGAAAGATTTTTCAATTCCTTCACTACCAGGTCAACGGCCTTCTCAATGCCACGTTTGAGAGACATAGGATTGGACCCTGCCGCTACCAGCTTGGACCCCTCCCGGTATATGGCCTGGGCAAGTATAGTAGCGGTGGTGGTACCGTCACCTACCACATCAGATGTCTTGGATGCAACCTCCCTGACCATCTGTGCCCCCATATTTTCAAACTTGTCCTCCAGTTCGATCTCCTTTGCGACGGTCACTCCGTCCTTTGTGGACTTGGGAGATCCCCACGATTTCTCAAGAAGAACGTTTCTTCCTTTCGGTCCGAGGGTAACTTTCACTGCATTGGCCAGGGTATCAATCCCTTTCATCATGTTCTCCCTGGCCTTTTGACTATATCGGATCTCTTTGGCTGCCATGATCAAATACCTCCTAGCTAATTAATCGCTCAAATTTAGTCACTCAACGATACCAAGGATATCATCTTCTCGCAGAATTAAGTGCTCTACGCCGTCGATCTTGATTTCAGTGCCGCCGTATTTGCTGAATAGGACACGGTCATTCTTCTTGACGTCCAATGGAATGCGATTTCCCTTCTCGTCTACCTTTCCTGGACCCACGGCGGTCACTTTAGCTTCTTGCGGTTTCTCCTTTGCTGTGTCCGGAATAATGATCCCGCCCGCAGTCTTTTCTTCCTCCTCAATCCTGACAACTACCACCCTGTCATTCAATGGCCGTATCTTCATACGTCAGAACCTCCTTCATTAAAAGATTTTTGGAAATGAGAGTATTTTACAAAATAAACAGTTTTTGCCACGTCCCTCTGGGGAGGCACATTGAATATCAGGCTCATAACAAAAGCTATAACTTACTGATATTATTAATCTAAATATTAATAAGACGGATAGAAGTTAAACACGTTTTCCGAATTGTCAAGGGCATGAAGTCAATTTTGTCTTACCACCCGTGAAAGGGGGGAAGAGTCTTTTTTCCTGAGATGTTTCTGGCCTTTTGGCCAAGCCCGTGGGAGAGCTCAGGAGGACGGGGTGATGGAAATGAATCTGGAATATCTCCCGCTCAGATCACGTGTGGCCACCCACTGGTACTCCTCCTGGAACTCCTGCCAGATCAACGATAGGGCCTCCTTGAGGATTGAAACCGTCTCTCTGTCAGATCTGGATGCGTGGGA
>JAZDES010000164.1:0-37584 GCA_043808585.1 Pseudomonadota bacterium
AAGCCCACTTGTCAAAGTGTTTTTTGGTAAAGGGCGAGAAGTGCAGATTTCACTCAACCTTGAAGATGTTTTGCCGGATGAGGTCAAGCTCCTCTTCGTTGGGAGGGTAAGGGTAGTTCCACTGTTTTACATCAGGCAGGCAGTTGCCAAAAGGGCGGTTGCATGCCACGTTCCCGTATGCGCCAAGGCAACCGGTGGTGGTGAAGGGGGTTCCAGAATAGATTGTCTCCTCGAGTTGGTCTGATGGCAGGCCAAAGTCGACAATTCGGCCTCGAGGGTCAAAGGACATAAGTGTGTAACGGCTCAGGCCGTTTTCGATCAGGTGGCGGGCAAGCTGGATCCTGAGATATGTGGGCCAGGGCGGCTGGCGCCGATCTGCCAGCATGGAGCCGTCTTCGGCAAAGAAGGAAAAGAGGTGGTTTACGACCCCCATACGCCACAGTTTATCCATTAGGCAGGCCAGCTGATCTTCGGTCTCTCCCAGCCCCACCATGAGGTGTGCCCCCACATTGGCCTTCCCAAATATTTCGAGCCCAATATCCAATGTTTCCCAATAACGTTCCCATCTATGTGGGCCTGAAACCCCTTTTCCTCTGTATTTGTCAAAGAGCTCTTGAGTTGCCAGATCAATGGCGACCCCGATCTTATCCACGCCATTTTTCTTCAAGTCTATAAGATCGTCTTCACGAACAATGGTGGGATTGATAAGCACAGATAAGGGGAGCGTGGTTTCATGCTTCAGTCGACCGGCCATCTGTATGGTGTGTGTTCGGCATTTCCCGTTGGTGATCATGGAGATACACGTCCGCTTGACATAACGAGGGGCCCCTTTTATCGCGTCAATGATCTCATGCATGGAGAACACGGGCCAGTCCACATGGATAAAGCTCTTTTGCTGGTAACTCCCCGGACGTTTTTTAGCAAGGCCGCAGTAGGCGCAGTTGGCAGAGCACCCTTCCGGATAATGGACCAGAAGGTTTACGCACCTATTGACCGCACCACGGTACATCCTCCCCCGCATCAGGCCGAGAGAGATGGCCGTTGCCTGGCTGATCTTGACGTACTCGGGGCTTTGTGGTTCAGGCATGTTGGTTGCTCGTTCCGCACTCCGCATTCCGCAATCTCACAATCTGACCTGGTTCTCCTTTGCCAACAATATGGCCCGGGTGAGGGTAGGTACATCCAGGCCGTAGATCATGTCTTTGCGCCACACTGAAGACAGCTTGTCTTCTATGCTCTCTTTCCGGGCAGAGGTCCATTTAAGCGCGTTTTCAAGTCGATGGAGGTCCTCGGTGCTGGAGAAAAAGTCTCCGGTGATGAGGACATTTTCTATGGAGGCCCCGGAAAGAGAAAGATAGATCTCCAGAAGCCCCCCCTTTGTCTTGAGCTGTCCTATTCCCATTCTTGCCCTGGGGTGCTTGTGGGAGAAGATCCATTCCCCGTTCTTGTACCTCTCTTCAGCATAACGGCTTATTGTCCTGGCCTCCCACGGGTCAGGGGTGTCTTCCTTGAACTCGATTTTGAATTCCTCTTCAAAGGCCTCCTGGATAAGGTCTATCATCTGTTCAACAGCAATGTCTTGATTCAATTCTTCCCTTACCGTTGTCATTCGCTGGCTGAAGCAGTTATAGCCTTTGTCATGGAGCTTAACCAAGGGGGTATTCATGATGTCGGTCATGAGCTCTACATCGAAGTCTACCAGGAGACTGGTATGAAAGAGCAGGCTATTGCCGGTCTCTGATGCGGCAGATAGTCCGGCGATCTTCTTGCCGTTTACCTCAAGGTCGTTTTTGGGCTCGAAGTAGGCGCAAATGCCAAGTTTCTCTAAGGCACGTATCAGGACCGAACTCAGTGATTCAAAGACCCCTCCGACCCCTCGCTTTAGCCCTGGGTAGTCCACAGGGATGCCGAGACCGAGGGCGACGATGTCTGGACCCATGATCACAGTCCCACCGCCTGTGTTTCTCCGGTTAAACTCAATTCCCCTCGCCCTGCACCTGTCTACCTTTAGGGCCGCCTCAATATCCTGATATACCCCTACGATGACCGAGGGTATGAAGGTGTAGAGATGGAGTATCGGAGGGGAATTGTTTTGGGCCACAGACAGCGGCAGGGTATCATCCACTGCCAGACCTTCGGCCGTCGTGACAGGCCTTGAGAGATTTCTAAAAAGACGCCAGTGGGCTGCCATAAGATAACCTTTCTATATATGAACGAAGATTGGTGCGCCTTGGACCTTGTGCCTCGTGTTTTACGCCTTGGCCCTCTCCTCTTCGGCCCTCTTTATTTCTCTTTCAATGAAGTCTACAACTGCATCCCCGTGGATCAGGTTGCCCAGCTCGGAGGCCAGGCCATCTTCGTCCTCGGCCTCGATTACCAGTATCCATCCTTCGCCGTAGGGGTCTGAATTGATAAGACTGGTATCATCCTCGAGCTCTTCGTTTATTGCCACGATTTCACCGGATACCGGGGCAACAAGCCTTCCGATCCACTTCCTGGACTGGATCTTTCCGCATACCTCTCCCTGTGTTACGTCTTCTTCCTCTTCAGGGAGGTCAATAAATACAATGTCACCGGCCTCTTTCTGGAACATGTCGGTCATCCCAACGGTAACCCGGGTACCTTGCACACGGGCCCAACTATGTTCCTCATGATAATAGAGCTCATCAGGCATATTGTAACCCTTGATTTCTGCCATTTTCTAACCCTCCTTTTCACAGGTAGATCACTACGAAACTACTTGAACCTTGCCTCAACTGCCCTTGCATGGATAGGGAGCCCTTCCGCTTCGGCAAGGGTAACAACAATATCTTTCAGCCCCTCCAGTCCTTTTTTGCTCAGGTACTGAAAGGTGGGTTTCTTTATGAAGTCGTCCACGGATAAGCCCGAGAACATGCGCGCGCACCGGCCTGTTGGGAGGACATGGTTTGTACCTGATGCATAATCACCTACAGGAACGGGGGCATAAGGCCCCAGAAATATGGAACCTGCATGCCTGATCTTATTAAGGGTAATGAAGGGGTCTTCGGTCATGATCTGAAGATGTTCAGTTGCATATTCATTGGTAAGATCAATCGCCTGTTCCATATCCCTTGCTACGAGGACACAGGAGTGCTTTGAGATGGACGACTCGAGGACCTCCTTACGGGGTAGGGAATCGAATTCCCGATTAATGTTCTCACAGACCGCCTCTGCCAAAGGGGCTGATGTAGTGACCAGGACAGCGGCAGAATCGGGGTCGTGTTCTATCTGGGACAAAAAATCTATTGCGATCAATTCGGGGTCTCCAGTATGGTCGGCAAGTATCAATGCCTCACTGGGTCCTGCGGGTGAATCGATATCCACCTGTCCGTATACCAGCATCTTTGCAGCCGTCACATACTTGTTTCCGGGCCCGACTATCTTGTGAACCCTGGGCATGGTCTCCGTACCGTATGCCAGGCTGGCTACTCCCCATGGCCCGCCTACTTTGAAAATCCGGTCGCAGCCTGAAATGTCCGCTGCCACAAGTGTGGCCGGATTCGCCGCCATCCCTTTCCCGGGTGGTGTTGTGGCAACAACCTGGCCTACGCCCGCGACCTTTGCAGGGAGGACGGTCATTAGGATGGAACTGGGGTAAGCGGCGATTCCTCCAGGGATATAGCACCCCACGATATCTATCGGCCTGGTGATGCGGCCGGCCAGGATGCCGTCCTTCACCTCCATAGACCACATCTCTCGCTCCAACTGTGCTCGATGGAACCTGGTTATGTTGTGGGCTGCGGCCTTCAGGCAATCAACCACTTTGGGGTCCACGAGGCTGTAAGCCCCTTCTATTTCTTCTCTGGTTGCCTCAAGATCGGACGGGCCAATATCATCCTTATGCTTGCGGTAATGATCCAGGGCAACAATATCACCACGGCTCCTGACGTCATTCACAATTTTACGGACATCCTCATAGATGGAGGAGATGTCCTCCATGGACCTTTCCATTACCACCCGGAGTCTTTCAGGGGTCAAATCGTTTATCCTTTCAGGCCTGATGTTCATATGTGGATGTTTCTCCTTTCGTAATAGCTCAGCGCAGAGACGCTGAGGACGCTTTGTGGATTTTGCAATAATCCTTGAGGGCATCCATTGTACTCTGGAATGCGAGCTTATCCCAGGGGATCTCTTCTTTCGGAAACCATTTGGCCTCCAGCGTCTCATCCTTTGGCAGGAGCTCCCCGGCCAGGTACTGTGAAGTATACACGATAACAACTGTCAGATTTCCAGGGTAGGAATAGACCCCCACCAGCTCCCCTATGCTGATCTTCAGGCCTGATTCCTCTTGGGTCTCTCTTATGGCCGCAGCCTTGACTTCTTCGTTTCGGTCAACATAACCGCCCGGCATGACCCACTTTCCTTTTTGCGGGTTGATCCCTCGCTTAAGAAGAAGGATCTTACCGTCCATCTCCAGGATTGTGCAGACTACAACCTTTGGATCCAGGTAGAAGATGAACTCACAGGCGCCGCAGACAAGTCTCGGAGGCTCATTCGGTTTCAATACCGATGTCTTGAGTGCCCCGCCACATGCGGGACAGAATCGAAATTCGACGTTATGTTGATTTATGCCCAATTTTCAAGGCCTCTTCTCTTCCTTATTGTGAGTCAGGCCAGTACATAGGCTGACCACACATGTACCTAATGCAGGCCTTCGGCCGCAACCAAAACAGTGTCCTGTGTTCAGTGACCAGTATTCAGGTTTCAGTGAACCTTTCCGAGTTGGAGGCCTTGCGAGCCGAAAGCCCAAACCCTGAAACCCGACACTCTCGTAAAAAGTCCGAAATGACCCGTTTTCGTCATTCCCGCGTAGGCGGGAATCCAGTAAAATCAAACAGTTCTGGGCCCCCGCCTTCGCGGGGGTGACGGTCTTGGGGACTTTTTACGAAACCATCAAGTTTGAAGTGATTAAGGTTCAACAGCTCATTAAGTAGTGGTATGGCCCAGGGATTCCCGCTTTCGCGGGAATGACGAAATAAGCTAAGTATCTGTCATTCCCGCGTAGGCGGGAATCCAGAAAAGTAGCCTTAGAAAGCATTTACTCCGATTTATTGAAAAGATACACTAATGTAATCTAAAGTTTCCAAACTTCAAATATATTCCAGGGAGTTTTCCTAGCATACGAATTAGAGCAGTAAGAAACTCAACTGCCTCGGTGCCCAGGGTGAACTACGAGACGCCTTGGGGGGTAGTTCCCTGTAAGCCACACATAGTCTGCAACCTTTTTAGTTAGGGTTGCCGGCTTGGTCAAGGGGTAGAGTACGATAGCGGCCACACTGACGTTTATGCGCTTTAGGGTCCGTTCCGGGACGCCATACCTATTAATAATGTGCCCATTTCCTGTAAAGACCACCATCTTTCCATTTTTCTTTTCCAGGTATTTTGCGATATTTTCTGCCATGGTCTCTTCCCAAACGCACTGGGCCTGGTAAAAGAAATCAAACCTCTTCAAATCGTCCCTAGGGTGTTCTTCGTAAACCCCGCGGAGGTATTCGCGATGCCTTTCGTTTCCCAGATCGATGACATCTGCCACTTGCTTACGTTCCAGGGGTTCGAGACTGTCGAGTCCGGTCCTTGCCACCTTCCTAACGATATCATTCGGTGCGTTGATGGCAAGGATGCTTCCCCGTTTTTCCTTTGCCAGCAATATCAAGGGGCGGTAAAAGTGATAGTCCAAGCCCCATTGCTTCCTCCAGTCCACATCTCGTAGGAACAGCTGTTCTGTCAGGCCCCCCTCCATGTACCTGTCGATGACTGGTTGCTGAGGTTCCTGGAAAAACTCCATTGCGACGGTCACGGGGCCGTACCTTGTGATCAGGGCCTGCAGGATCTGGACCTGTATGAGGTGATGCTCCGGGTTGTCATGGACCTCCCCGATAAAGGTCACGTCGACGGAACCCAACTGATCAATTAATTCCTCGAAGAATATGGCCTTTCCTGTCTCGAGGTGGATTATTTGACCGATACCGAAACGTTGAACCGTTCCCTCAATGGAGGCAAGAGGAGGCATCGTATGTGGCATGCTCGCACATCCCCCTACGAAAAAAAGGGTTAATAGCACAAAAGAGGTTAAGTATCGCCGGTCGTGACGTTTCACTGAGGGATTCCCCGGTCCCAAAAGATATTGGCCTTGACTGGGCTAATACCTATCATTTACCCTGCTCACATGCAACTTATTAGTTTATAAGCACATATTCTGACCCGGGGCGAAAGGTCTTCCAGATTTTGATAGTTTCTTTGGTAAGGCATGAATAAAACTGCAAAAGCCCAATATGAACTGGATCCCCAACGACTGCGAGGCATACTCCCGCACGGATCTGGGGTGTATATGTTTAAGGACTCCTCCGGGCGGGTTATCTATGTGGGCAAGGCAAGGTCCCTCAGAAAGAGGGTCTTGTCCTATTTCAAACCCCTTCCTGATCTTCCCCACAAGACCGCCCTAATGATGAAAAAGGCCTCAGGTCTTGATTTCATTATAACTTCCACCGAGCAGGAGGCTTTTATCCTTGAGAGCAATCTCGTCAAGAGGCATATGCCACGCTATAACATCATTCTAAGGGACGATAAACAATATCCCTGTCTGCGGCTCGATAGGGGAGACCCTTACCCCCGCCTGACCATTGCCAGGAAGATAAAAAAGGATGGAGCGATTTATTTTGGGCCCTTTTCATCTGCCAACTCGGTACGCAGGACCCTTAAGGTGATCGATAGGGTCTTCCAGCTCCGGAAGTGCAAGGGTAAGGGGCTTCCTAAACGTACCAGGCCTTGCCTGAACTATCAGATGGATCGGTGCCTTGGTCCATGCTCCAAGAACATCACTGAATCGGAATATGGGGAGGTCATTGGCCAGGTGAGGCTTTTTCTGGAAGGCCGCGACCGGGAATTGATAGGCCAATTGAAAAAGGATATGGGGGAGGCCGCAGATAGGCTGGATTTTGAAAAGGCCGCCAGGATAAGGGATCAGATCGGTGCCATAGAAAGGACGGTTGAACGTCAGCATGTGGTGTCAAGGCAGCTGGAAGATCAGGATATTATTGGCCTGGCACAAAAGGGGGAGCTTTATCAGGTGGTCATCCTTTTTGTCCGCAAGGGGTATCTCGTAGGGGGCCGCGACTACCTATTCAGGGATCGGGGCGTCTCTGCCCCTGAGATCATGGAGGCCTTTTTGAAGCAATACTACCCGCGAGAGTCCTTCATCCCCCAACAAATACTCATCTCGGATCCGGTTGAAGACGGCCTGGCTATTAGAGAAAGCCTCGGCCGTTTGGCCGGGAGAAAAGTTGTGATTCATAGACCGTTAAAGGGAGAGAAACTCAAACTGGTGAAGATGGCAGTGACAAATGCAGAGAACCTCCTGGACGGACATTCGGAATGGGAGAAGAAAGACCTGATGGGTCTTGCCCAGTCAGTCCTGGGGCTGGACAGGAACCCCAGGTTCATAGAAGGGCTTGATATCTCAAACCTGCAAGGGGACCAGGCAGTCGGAACCATTGTCACTTTCGCGGACGGCCTTCCTCACAAGGCAGGGTACCGGAATTACAGGCTGAGGGCAGTAGATGGGATCGATGACTATGGCATGATGGCGGAGCTGGTGGAAAGGAGACTGGCCAAAGGGGATTTGCCCGATCTCTTCCTGGTGGATGGGGGCAAGGGGCATCTCTTGACGGTAAAAAGGGTGCTTGACCGGCAGGCTCCCTCAGGATCCGGCCAAGAGGGAGGCGGGGCATGTCCAGGTGTTCCTGGGGTGATATCCATTGCAAAGCCGGATGAAGAGAGGCAGGAGAAGTATGACCGGATATATCTCCCGGGCAGGAAGGATCCATTGAGGCTGACGGAGGATCATCCTGTCTTGCTCCTTATGATGCGAATTCGGGACGAGGCCCACCGCCGAGCCATATCCTACCACCGGAAGCTGAGACGGAAAGGCCTCAGGGAATCGGATCTGGATCTCATACCCAACATCGGGGTTAGACGAAAGGGCCTACTCCTTCAACATTTCAAGGACATAAATGCCATAGCAGAGGCCACTCCGGATGACCTTGCTGAGGTACCGGGGATAAGCCGCTCCCTGGCAATGAATATCTTCTCCTATTTCCGAGGAAATGAGATCAATGATCTGTGACGGGACCTGGGGTAATGGTTCCCATGTTTGAAACCGGCAAGGGGGTTTTCCCTACATAAACCCTTGATTTTTCGGATGTGAAGTTCTTTAATTACAAGGCGGAAGCCTTTGGGCCGGAGGCGGGGGCTAGATTATTTTGTACCTTAATAAGACGACGAGGTCATTGGGAAGCAAGCTATGTTTGGAAAATTGGTAAAGGGTATTTTCGGGAGCAAGAATGAGAGGGAATTGAAAGAAATGGCGCCATTTGTTGATAAGATCAACTTGCTGGAGCCGGACTTTAAGGCCCTCCCAGATGCCCAACTTCTCTCAAAGACCGCCGAGTTTAAGGAAAGGATATCAAGAGGGGAGCCTTTGGATGATCTTCTCCCGGAGGCGTTTGCCGCTGTGAGGGAGGCCTCGGTGCGGGTGCTGGGCATGAGGCACTTTGACGTCCAGTTGATCGGGGGCATAGTTTTGCATCGAGGAAAGATCGCGGAGATGAAGACCGGCGAGGGCAAGACGCTCGCTGCAACACTCCCACTCTACTTAAATGCCCTAACAGGTCGAGGAGTACACTTAGTAACTGTCAATGATTATCTCGCTCAAAGAGACGCTGACTGGATGGGGGGGATCTATAATGCACTGGGCCTCTCTGTTGGGGTAATCGTACACGGCCTGGATGACGCCGAAAGAAAAGAGGCCTATGGCTGCGACATTACATACGGAACCAATAATGAGTTCGGGTTCGACTATCTCCGGGACAACATGAAGTTTGAAATCAGCGATTTTGTCCAGAGGGGTTTTTATTATGCCATTGTGGACGAGGTGGACAGTATACTCATTGATGAGGCGAGGACCCCTTTGATAATTAGCGGCCCTGTAGAACACAGTGAGAGTAAGATCTATGAGGAGGTAAGACCCCATGTAATCAATCTACAAAAAAGACAGGGGACGGTCATCCGCTCGCTCCTGAAAGATGTGCGTGCGGAGCTTGAGAAGGGGGTCCTGGAGGATAAGACAATTGAGACCTTGCTTCAGATCAAGAGGGGTGATCCCAAGAATCCTGTGTTCTTGGACATTGTTGCCCAGAATCAGGCACTGAAAAAACAAATCGACAGAACAGAAAGCCTGCTAAGGGCACAAAAGCTCCTGCCAGAGTTGGATCGGATCCTTTTCTGCACCATTGACGAACGAAGTAATGCCGTGGAACTTACCGAAAAGGGGATCGAACTCCTCACAAGTAACGGCCGGAACGATTTCACCCTGCCCGATATAGATGAGGAGAGCTATTACATCCGGGAAAACAATGAGCTATCAGGGGAGGAGAAGGATCAACAGGTAAGGGACCTTGAAGAACGCTATGTGAGATCGTCAGAGGTCCTCCACTCTACCCAGCAGATTATAAAGGCCTATTGGCTCTTTGAGAAGGATGTCCACTACGTTATCAAGGATGGCCAGGTAGTGATTGTTGACGAGTTCACAGGCCGGATGATGCCGGGAAGGAGGTGGAGTGACGGGTTGCATCAGGCCGTGGAGGCCAAGGAAGGGGTCAGCGTGGCAGGAGAGAACCAGACCTTGGCCACAGTCACTTTTCAGAATTTTTTCAGGACCTACGAGAAGCTTGGCGGTATGACCGGTACGGCAGATACTGAGGCGGAAGAGTTCCACAATATATATAAACTGGATGTGATCGTTGTCCCCACAAATGAAAAGATGATCCGCCGGGATTACCCGGATGCCATTTATAAGACGGAAAGGGAGAAGTTTAAGGCGGTAGTTGAAGAAATAACGGAATTGTACGAAAGGGGGCAGCCCGTTCTGGTAGGTACTGTATCTATTGAGAAATCGGAGATGTTGAGCAAGATGCTGAAGAGGGCGGGGACACCTCATTCTGTCCTGAATGCCAAACATCACCAGAAGGAGGCAGAAATCATCGCCCAGGCTGGCCAGGCAAAGACCGTAACAATCTCCACCAATATGGCGGGAAGAGGGACCGATATTGTCCTTGGTAAGGGCGTGACGGATTCGGGAGGCCTTCACGTCCTGGGGACAGAAAGGCACGAAAGCCGCCGCATCGACAACCAACTCAGGGGTCGATCCGGAAGGCAGGGCGACCCAGGCTCTTCCCGTTTTTATCTCTCGCTCGAAGACGATCTCCTGAGGATATTCGGCTCTGATAAGATCTCCTCCATCATGGACCGCCTGGGCATGAAAGAAGGCGAGCCCATCGAGCACAACCTGATCTCCCGCGGTATTGAGAACGCCCAGAAAAAGGTGGAGGCCCATAACTTCGATATAAGGAAGCACCTGCTCGAATATGACGATGTAATGAACAGGCATCGGGAGATCATATATTCCCTTAGAAAAGACATACTGGGAGGTGAAGGGCTTGGTCAGATTGTGGAGAACATGATCGATGAGAAAGTGGATGACCTTGTTGATAAGTGGATTGATCCCAAAGAGTACCCGGAAGACTGGGATATCCAGGGCCTAATAAACGGCCTCTCCAGGCTCTTCGCGTTCCGGGCCAAGATCACGGCTGAACATATTGGAGAAGAGGCCTTTGATGCCCTGAATCCAGATACCCTCAAGGAGATGATCAAGGGGCAGGTCCATTCTGCCTATGAGGAAAGGGAGAAGTTGTTAGGAAAGGAGGATCTTGAGCATCTTGAGCGCTTCATCATTCTCCAGATCATAGATAATCAGTGGATAATGCACCTCCAGAACATGGAGCACATGAAGGAGGGTATCGGGCTTCGCGGCTATGGGCAGCTTGATCCTCTCAAGGAATATCAGAAGGAGGGTTTTGCACTCTTTGAAGGGCTTATGGATGGGATCAGGGAAGAGACCCTAAGCACGCTTTTCCGCATCCAGCTGATGAGACGGGGGCGCCAAGAGCCAACCGAAAAGAAAAAAAGGCAATTACGCATGAGCCATGGAGAAGAGGTTTCAGAGGTTGCAACGGTGAGGAGAAAGGGAAAGAAGGTCGGGCGAAATGCCCCATGCCCGTGCGGGAGCGGGAAAAAGTACAAGAAGTGCTGCGGTGCCGGGAAGTGAGGCGTTAGG
The DNA here is from genome assembly GCA_043808585.1 of Pseudomonadota bacterium. GTDB lineage: Bacteria > Desulfobacterota > DSM-4660 > Desulfatiglandales > Desulfatiglandaceae > CAYVMN01. The sequence continues at coordinate 11,192 of JAZDES010000164.1, forward strand.
CATGAGGTGTTAGGTGCAAGGGGTTAGGCACAGGGCTTTAGGTTAAAGGCCCATCCATAGGCTGGATTGGAAAAACAATGGATAAGGAAAAATATATGATACGAGGCTTTAGGGCCTCAGCCACATCTGCGGGCCTCAAGAAAGATAGTGGCCTGGACCTGGCATTGATTGTCTCGGATAGGGAGTGTGCAGCGGCCGGCGTGTTCACGACCAATAAGGTCAAGGCAGCACCAGTCATCCTTAGTCATGAACATGTTGCAGACGGAACGGCAAGGGCCGTCATATCCAATGCCGGTAATGCAAATGCCTGTACCGGAGAGGCCGGTCTAAGGGACGCCCGCCGGACGGCTGATCTTGTGGCAAAGGAGTTGGGAATCGCTCCTAAAGAGGTCCTGGTTGCCTCAACAGGCGTAATTGGTATGGCTCTCAATATGGGGGTGATCGAGAAGGCTATTCCCGGTCTGGTAAATGACCTTTCTCCAGAAGGGATCCCCCTTGCCGCCCGGGCCATTATGACCACCGATTCGTTTTCAAAGCTCACTTATTTTGACGGGAAGGTCGGCGGTAGGCCTTACAGGGTATTAGGCATTGCCAAGGGGGCCGGCATGATCATGCCCCAAATGGCCACTATGCTCTGCTTTGTACTGACCGATATCCTGATTGATGCAGATGACCTGAGAGATGCCCTTGTTTCATCCGCAGAAAAGACATTCAACCGTATCACTGTGGATGGCGACACAAGCACAAATGACACGGTTCTGGCCCTGGCCAATGGCCTCGCAGGGAACAAGACCCTGTCTCAAAGAGAGTGCAGGGGTTTCACGAAAGGGCTCGAGACGGTGATGGGGGAACTGGCCCGTATGATCGTTCAGGATGGAGAGGGCGCCACAAAGCTCGTCAATGTAAGGGTAAAGGGAGCTGCAAACGGCTCCGACGCCCTCAGGGCCGCAAGGGCAGTTGCCAATTCAAGCCTGGTCAAGACCGCCTTTTTCGGTCAGGATCCCAACTGGGGAAGGATTATGGCGGCCCTAGGGAGGGCAGGAATTGAAATGGAGGAGCGGACCGTAGACATATGGATTGACGGGGTCCAGATCGTTGAAGGGGGGCTGGGGAAGGGGGTTGAGGCTGAAAAGGAGGCAGCCAGGAGAATGGCCCTAAAGGAATTTATGCTTGAGATCGACCTCCACCAGGGCACCTTCGAGGATCAGATCATAACCTGCGACCTGACGCACGATTATATAAAAATCAATGCTGATTACCGCACTTAAGCCATATAAGCTATAGTTTTTAAGGAAAAGTTTTTGGGGTGGCAGGGAGGACAATATGTTCGCAGTTATTATGTGCGGGGGCTCGGGGACCCGATTCTGGCCGGTAAGCCGGAGGCACAAGCCCAAGCAGTTCCTGAACATAACCGGCAAGGGTCCTATGGTCGTGGAGACCTGTGACAGGCTCAGGCCCATGATCGGTGACGAAGAGATGATACTCATCCTGGGAAAGGAACACTTAGAGTATGCAAGAGGCCTTTTCATTGGGAGAGGAGTCCATCTCGTGGCTGAGCCTGTTGGAAGGAATACGGCTCCCTGCATTGGCCTCGGCGCCATCTATGCCCAGCATCTGGGGTGTAAGGGGGCCGTCGCCTTCCTCCCTGCAGATCACTTTATTGGTGCCCCTTCTTCCTTCCTGGGTGCCCTCAGGGCAGCAGGGAGGCTTGCAGAGCCTGGAGGGATTGTGACCCTTGGCATAGTGCCCAATAGGCCTGAGACCGGTTATGGGTATATACGCAGAGGGGCCAACCTGGGGAGAGCAGGCGACGTCAGCGCATATAGTGTCCTGGAATTTGTGGAGAAGCCGGATCTTGAGACGGCGGCCGGCTACCTTGCGGACGGAGAGCATTATTGGAACGGGGGTATCTTTGTCGCTACTCCCGCGACCGTGCTGGAGGAGATACAGAAACATCTTCCGGCCCTTTACAAGGGGCTGATACGGGTAAGAGATGCGATGGGGACACAAAGGTTTGATGCGGAGTTAACGGAGGTATATAAAGGGATTGAAGCCATTTCCTTTGACTACGGAATCATGGAAAAGACCACGGCAGATGTGTACGTTGTGCCGTGCGAATGCGGGTGGAGTGACGTGGGGTCGTGGGCATCGCTTTATGAACTAAGGGCAGAAGGGCATGACAGTAATAAAAACCTGGCTGATGGAGAGACTCTCTTGATCGAATGTGAGCGTAGTTTTGTCTCTGCCCAAGCAGGACGTCTGGTGGCCTGCCTCGGACTCAATAACTGTCTGGTGGTGGACACGCCCGATACTGTCTTAGTGAGTGATCTAAATCGATCACAAGATATCCGGGAGATTGTTGAACGACTGAAACGGGGCGGAAAGGAGAGACTTCTATGAGGGCCCATATATTTCGAGAATATGACATCCGCGGGACATATCCTGATGAACTGAATAGGGAGACAACCCGCCTCCTGGGTCTTGCCCTGGGCACATACTATCAAGGAAAAGGCGCAAGGCGGATTTCCTTGGGCCAGGACTGCCGCCTGAGTTCTCCAGAGCTTACGCAAGGGCTGAGAGGGGGGCTCCTGGAATCGGGGATGGAGGTTATTGATCTGGGCATGATACCTACGCCTGTCCTCTATTTTTCCCTCCACAATCTGGACGTAGATGGTGGAATCGAGGTGACTGGAAGCCATAATCTCCCTGAGTTTAATGGCTTCAAGGTCTGCCTGGGCCATTTATCTGTCTTTGGTCAGGAGATCCAGAAGATCAAAGAGATCGCCGAAGCGGGCGATTTTAGGCGGGGCAAAGGTAAACTGGAAGAGGCCGAAATCCTCAGTGGCTACATCAAATATGCAGAAGAAAATATTAAATGCGGTCACGTCAAGAGGAAGGTAGTGGTAGATGGCGGCAATGGGGTCGCCGGCCCGGTTGGAAGCGAGATCTATAAGACTCTGGGCTTTGACGTCATTCCCCTTTTCTGTGAACCGGACGGCAGATTCCCAAACCATCATCCAGACCCTACAATTCCCAAATACCTTGATTCCATGATAACAAAGGTGAAGGAGACATCGGCAGACCTTGGAATCGCCTATGACGGTGACGGGGACAGGATCGGGGTTGTTGATCCGGAGGGAAACATCATATGGGGAGATCAATTGCTAATTATCTTTTCAAGGGATTTGCTGGAGCGCCATCCCGGGGCCAAGATAGTGGGAGAGGTCAAGTGCTCCCAGGTGTTGTATGACGACATAGGGAAGCGGGGTGGAGTGGGGATCATGTGGAAGGCGGGCCATTCCCTGATCAAGAGCAAGATGAAAGAGGAAGGTGCGCTCCTGGCCGGAGAGATGAGCGGGCACATTTTTTTTGGAGAGCGGTATTTCGGTTATGATGATGCCATTTACTCAGGCGGGCGCCTACTTGAAATACTCTCGAGGTCTGAAAGGGGCTTGAAGGATCTGTTGGCCGGTATCCCTAAGATGATTAATACCCCTGAGATCCGCATCGATTGCCCTGACGAGAAGAAGTTTGAGATCGTGACCCGGATGACAGACGAATTCAAGAAGGACTTTAAGGTGATAGATGTGGATGGCGCCAGGGTCCTCTTTGACGGTGGATGGGGGCTTATAAGGGCCTCTAACACACAACCTGTGCTGGTGCTGCGTTTTGAGGCGGCAGATGAAAGGCGCCTTGAAGAGATTCGGAAGATCTTTATGGATAAGTTAGGAAAGATACTGTAGTGCCTCTCTATCCTTATCTTACCTGAACTTCATCCTGGCAAGTAATACCACTATCTCTTGTTCCTTGGAACGGAACAGCCTTTTCTCGGCCCTGATTTCAAGGATTCCTGACATCTCCCGGAAAAACCCCATACTCGTTTTCCGGACCCCTTCAGTAAGTATTATTTCCCCTCCGGGCCTGAGGTAGGCCTTGAATAGTTCCATGAGGGGGCCATAATCCTTTTCACTGTAAAGAATCTCAGATCCAATGATACGATCAAATGTTCCATCTAGCCTCGGGTGGTTCCAGTCGAGCTTACAGATCTCCAGATTGGACCGAACAGCGGGGAGATTTATCTCTGTATTGGCCCGGGCGAAATTGAGGGCATCGGGGTTGTATTCTGTCATGGTCACCTTGTGGCCAAATGACGACGTCACCACCCCCACAAGGCCAAGGCCGCAGCCGATCTCCAGGATGCGTTCTTGAGGATCGGCCGTGATTCCGGCAAGGTAATCCGCAAGCACAAGAGATGCCTCCCAGAGTTTTGACCATAGGGGAAAATCGTGAAAAATATCCTGAGGGTCCACAAATCGATCGAGAGATCTTGGGACAAGGAGTCTGAATCTCCTTCCTTTTATTGCCAGATCCTTGATATCGGTTTCATATTCACTGTAAAAGGACTCCAATGAAAACATTAGGATACCTTTGACCTTCATCGGTTTAAGAGCGGGTAGGCGTTCAAGGTTACCTTATACCTGGAAAGGCCATTCCTGGCAAGTTTAGAGGGTTCCTAGTTGACATAATTTTTTGTTGACACCCATTTTCTTTTTCCATACTGTAAACGATTTTAAAACTGGACAGATGAAAGCGGCAAGAATTTTCTTCGAAAGCCATATAATAGAATTTCTTAGGGTGACACGGAGGATCATATGATCCATGCGAAAGGGTTGACCAAGTATTTCGGGGATTTGTGCGCCGTGGATCAAATAGACCTGGATATCCCAAAAGGGGAAATCATGGGCCTCCTAGGACCCAATGGGGCGGGAAAGACCACGACCTTGCGGATGCTGACCGGTTTTCTAAGGCCCACCTCCGGCAGTATTAGGGTAAAGGATTACAGCATTGATGAGCAGCCCCTTGAGATCAAAAAACTCATAGGCTACCTACCGGAGTCGGCACCCCTCTACCATGACATGCTGGTCTATGACTACCTGGGCTACGTGGCAGACGTCCGAGAATTGGGTAGGGATCAGAAACATTCCCAGATTAGCCAGCTGGCTGAGCTATGCGGCATCAAGGAAGTTATGCATAGACCCATAGGCGAGCTCTCAAGGGGATATAAGCAGAGGGTAGGCCTCGCCCATGCCATGATGAATGACCCCGAGATACTAATTGTGGATGAACCCACTTCAGGCCTGGATCCAAATCAGATAGTTGAGATCAGAGATATTATAAGGAGGATAGGAAAGGAGAAGACCGTTGTCCTCTCCACCCATATCCTCAGCGAGGCAGAGGCCACATGTGATCGGGTAGTCATTATCAACCGGGGCAAGATCGTCGCTGACGGGAGTACCGAGACCCTCAGGCAATCTTCCAGCGGAGAATATTTCATACACCTATCCCTGCAGAACGCAGACTACGATTCGGCAAAGGCGGTACTGGATTCCATAGACGGAGTGCTGGCCGTAACTCCCATAGAAATGGATCAAGATGGGGGTGGAACCCTTCACGTCAGGGTCATCTCCGGTTCATCTGAGGATATAAGGGGAGAGATATACCGAAGGATCAAAGAGACCGAATGGGTCCTGCTGGAACTTCACCGAGAGGCCAAGACACTGGAGAATATATTTCGAGAACTCACCAGGGAGAACTGATATGCGGCAATTCACACACGTTTGCAGGAAAGAATTCAATAGCTATTTTGTGTCTCCCATTGCCTATATCGTCATTTCTATCTTCCTATTGGTAACCGGCTGGTTCTTTTTTTCCACCTTCTTTCTATTTAATCAGGCCAGCCTCAGGAACTTCTTTGAACTCCTCCCCATGATCTTTTCTTTTGTGGTCCCGGCCATCACCATGCGACTTTTCTCCGAGGAATTTAATATCGGCTCTTACGAGATCCTTATGACCATGCCGGTCACCTTCTGGGATGCCGTTTTGGGTAAATTCCTGGCTGGAGTTGCATTCCTGGTGTGCATGCTGATCCCTACGGTTTCATATCCGATTACGGTTTCTTTTCTGGGACAGCTGGATTGGGGACCGGTCCTTGGAGGATACATCGGGGCGGTCCTTTTGGGAGGGGCGTTCACTGCCATCGGGCTTTTTGCCTCATCACTTACCCGAAACCAAATCACTGCCTTTATTATCGGGGTAGCCATTTGTTTCAGTCTGACAGTGATAGATAGGACGCTTTTATTCCTTCCCCGCTCAGCGTTAGGATTCATAGGATACCTGGGGGCGGACTTTCATTTTCAGAACATCTCAAGGGGCATCGTAGATTCAAGGGACGTCCTGTACTTTTTGAGTGTCAGTTTTGTAGCCCTTTACGGTGCACACTTGGTCATCCAGGAGAAAAGCTGAATCCATCGGTTCACACAAGATACTTGATGAAGGAGAAGAAGGGATGGGCATGAGAAAGAGATCAGGAAGTTATGTGAAATTTTTTGCCTACCTGATCATCGTTATCTTGATCAATGTGGCAGCCATAACCCTCTTTTTTCGGTGGGATCTGACAGAGAATAAGGTCTTCTCAATCTCAGAGGCCAGCCAACATGTCGTGTCAACACTCTCCGAGCCGTTGACCATAAATGTATTTTTCACCAGTAATCTCCCAGCCCCTTACAATAATGTCGAGCAGTATCTCCGGGATCTCTTGAAGGAATATTCCATTTATGCCAACCGGTATTTCAACTATCGCTTCTATAATGTGAGCACAGAAGAGGGGGGATATTGACCAGGAGGCAAAGAAAAACCAGGAACTGGCCAATAGCTATGGCATCTATCCCATCCAGATCCAGACCGTGGAAAAGGATGAGGTAAAATTCCAAAAGGCCTATATGGGACTCGTAATGATCCACGGGGATATTATCGAGCGGCTTCCTACCATAACCTCGACCGACGGCCTGGAATACCAGCTTACGACCGGAATCAGGAAGCTCAACAATAAAGTGGGGGCACTGCTACGCCTGCCGGGGAAGATTAAGATCAGACTGTTCCTGTCGTCTTCCCTCAAGGATGTTGCACCCCTAATGCGCTTAAACAGGCTCTCAGAGGTTCCTAAAGAGTTGGAAAAGATCGTAGGGGAACTGAATAAGAGGAGCTTCGGAAAGCTGGAATTCGAATATCTTGATCCAACAAAGGATGCGAGTCTGGAAAAGGAATTGAAGAAGTACAATATCATGAAGCTCAGGTGGCCGGCCCTATCCGATGGCGGGATCCAGGCCGGCAGCGGCTCCATAGGTCTTGTGATGGAATATGGAGACAGGGCTGTGGAAATCCCATTGGTTAGTGTCCTGCGACTCCCAATTATAGGAACCCAGTACCAGATGGTTAATCTTAACAAGATGGATGAGATAATAAATGAAAACCTGGAATCCCTCATTGACATCAACCAGGACCTGGGCTATCTGGCAGATCACGGTACTCTGAATCTCCCTGGACGCTCACCGATGGACCCTATGGGAAGGTCGGAGCGAGAGCCCCTTTCCAATTTCCGACAGCTTGCCTCACAGAATTATACCATCAAGCCGGTGCACCTAAAAGGGGGCACCATCTCCGAGGGCTTCAACTGCCTCGTGATTGCACGGCCAACGGAGAACTTCAGCGACTATGAACTCTTCCAGATTGATCAGTTCCTGATGCGGGGTAAGAGCCTAGCCCTGTTTTTGGATGCCTTTAAGGAGGTCATGCCCCCTGAAAACATGCCCGCGCAATACGGTCGGGGCCCACAATATATCCCTCTGGATACAGGGCTCTCAAAGCTCTTGGAGCATTATGGCATCCATATCAAGCAGTCCTTTGTTTTGGATGAGAGTTGCTTTAAGCAGGTAATGCCCCAACAGTTGGGAGGTGGAGAAAGGGAGATTTATTTTGCTCCTCTGATCAAGAGTCTCCATATCAACAAAGACCTGGGATTTATGCAAAATATCAAGGGTCTGGTGACCTTTAAGGTTGCCCCACTGGAGTTGAATGAGAAGCGGATCAAGGAAAGTGGTCTGAAGGCCTACAGAGTGTTTTCCTCATCTGACAAGTCATGGGAGCTGAGCGGGAATATCAACCTCAATCCGGTTTTTCTAAGCCCACCTCAATCCAAGGACAAGATGAAAAGCCATCCTTTGGCATACATCTTATCAGGAGAATTCCCGAGCTATTTTCAAGGGAAGCCTATTCCTGAAAAAGATGTGGAGGAGGAAAAGAGCAAAAAGGAGGACAAGGAAAAGATAGATTCCAAGACAGAGCCGGAAAAAAAACAGGATAAGGAACTGTCAAAAATCAGGGGTGAAGGGGAGATAATTGCAAAGGGGAAGCCGGGGAAGATATTCCTTATGGCATGCTCAGAGATGCTCAAGAACAGCCTGCTGGATCCAACGGGAAGGACCCCGAATGCCACTTTTTTAATGAATGTGTTGGACTCCTTGAATGACCGAGAGGAGATTGCAGCCATGCGGAGCAAAGAGCAGCGCTTCAATCCGCTTCAGGACACGAGGCCTGGGACCAAAACCTTTGTGAAGACGTTCAATATAGCGGTGCTGCCTGTGCTCGTGGTCCTCTTTGGGCTTCTGGTGTGGTTCCTCCGGCATTCGCGAAAGAGACGCATACAGATGATGTTTCAGAAATAAGAAAGGTCTGCAATGAAGGTAAAGAAGGAATATGTTGTACTTGTCTTGATCATTTTGGCGTTGTCTGTCTATCTTTTCCTTCGTAGTCGCGACAGGAGCCTATACAAAGTCCCTGAGGTCCCTGAAGTTGCCTCTGAAGACATAACCCAGATCCAGATCTCAAGGCCGGGCAGCACGATTTTGATGACCAAAAAGGATGACCATTGGTACATTGATCCTCAAAAATTCCCTGTTGACACCGACAAGGTCAAGGGGATGCTCGATCACATCAAAGGGATTACACTGACGGCCCTGGTGTCGCAGGCCAAGGACTATAACAGGTACGAGCTTGGCAATGATCAAAAGATCACTGTAAAGGCCTGGATAGGTGATAAGCTAAGCAGGAGTTTTGACGTGGGCAAGGCGGCCCAGTCCTATCGTCATACCTTCGTGAAGCTGCCGGAGGATAGCAATGTCTATCATGCCAGGGGGAATTTCAAGAGCAACTTCGACCAGACGGTCGAAAGCCTGAGGGACAAATCAGTTCTTTCATTTGACAAAAAGGAGATCCGGGAATTGACGATAGGCAAGGCCGAAAAGATGCTGGTCCTGGAACGGAAAGAGGTGCCTGTTGAGCCGAGTTCCGGCCAGGATGCGGATAAGGAGAAGAAGACCGCTTCAAAAGAGGAGACAGTATGGGTGAATCCGGAAGGCAAGAATGGGGATGAGTCCAAGGTAAATTCTCTGCTTGACAACCTCTCTAGACTGAAGTGCAAGAAATACATAGAGGACCGGAAAAAAGAAGACTTTAAGGACCCAGTTTATACGGTTCGGCTGAAAGGTGCTCATGAATACAGCCTTTCAATATTTGCCAGGAAGGACAAGGACTCTAAGACCTACCCAGCTGTTTCCTCCCAAAACGACTACCCCTTTGAGCTGGCGGATTACCAGGCTGACAGGATCATTACAGACCCAGAAGAGATGATCAAAAAGCCGAAAAAATCCTGAACCGGCCGCCCTTCTTTTTCAATGCTATCACAATTTCCAGGCAGATAAACCCTCACGGGGGAATATCGTGGAAGGACTAAGATCCAGTTTTAACAAACCTCTGGTACTTGCGACTCAGAATGAAGGGAAGATAGCTGAATTCAGAGGTTTACTTGTGGACTTTGACGTAGAGATAAGGAGCTTGAAGGATTTTGGGCCGATCCCACAGGCAAAGGAAGATGGGGAGACGTTCGAAGAAAATGCAGTCAAGAAGGCGCGTTTTACGGCCAAGGTGCTTGGGTTACCGACCCTGGCGGACGATTCCGGTTTAAGGGTGAAGGCCTTGGGGGGGATGCCTGGTGTCCGCTCAGCCCGGTATGCGGGCCAGGATGCAACGGACGAGAGGAATAACCTGAAGCTGCTGAGGGCCATGGAATCCATCGAAGACAGATCAGCTACCTTTGTCTGCGTTATTGCTGTATCAGTGCCATCGGGGGCATCACTGATCTACAAAGGGACATGTAAGGGTCTTATTACACGCGAATTGACTGGCACCAAGGGCTTTGGTTATGATCCATTATTTTACTATCCACCTCTCGGGAAGACCTTTGCTCAGATGCCCTCGGAAGAAAAAAACCGCATAAGCCACCGTGGAAGGGCCATGGCAGCACTCAGGCATGAGTTCGACAAGGTCTTGATCTGGCTGAACGAGGGGTTGGCAGAGGAGCCCTGACCATGATCAAAAGACCTGTTTTTGGGTGTTTCATATTTGACAAAAAGGGTTCAGGTGTATATTATTAAGGCAAAAGCACAGCTAAAATTCCCGTGAGGAGGTAGATATGTTTGAAGTAACAGAAAAGGCAAGTGAAATGATAAAGGATTTCTTGAAGGAAAGGGAAGAAATCCCCTCGATTAGAATCATGCTTTCCGAGGGGGGGTGAGCTGGGCCCTCTCTAGGCATGGCTCTGGATGAGTCAAGGGAAAATGATGAGATATTTGATGATAGGGAGCTTACCTACATTATTGATAAGGAGTTATATGATCGAGTAAAACCCATAAAGGTGGATTATGTCAATACCCCCATGGGCTCGGGTTTTAACATTGCATCAAACATGAAGGCACAGGCTTCGTGCAGTAGCTCTTGCTCTTGTTAATGACCGCGACACCCGGGCCGCCATCCTCAATGGTGGATGGCGGCTTTTTTTGCATCTTCAAAAGGCCCCCAACTGACATGAAGATATCCTAATGCCCAGCCCCTCACAGGCAGAGGAGACCTCCATCTTGCCTACGTTGAGACTCTCGGCTATGTCCCAGGCCGCCCTGCAGGGAAGTCGCCCATCTTCCAAGGCCTTTCTAATAGGTTCCTCCAGGTCCTCTGAGACACCCCCAGGGGGCTTAAGTATCTTCTTCCGGGGGCGGTAGCCAAAAAGCCCTAACTGACATTTGACTACTCTGATCTCAAGGAGGTCTGCATTGAGGCCCACCTTGCCAGGCGGTTTTCCTAATTCAGCAGCAAGGGCAAAGACAGAAGCACAAGATATCTCTCCATCCTCAGCCCGGTCTCTCAAGGCCTCTGCGATCCGGGGATCCACCTCTTGATCGGGTGGGTGCTTTTGTGCGTAATGTTTCCTCTTTTCTTTGATCATAACATTGCCTCGAATCAGAGTTGTCCAAGAACGATAATCGATATCCCTGGAATCAACTGGTAATATTGGTTCAAGCGGCATTTACCAAGCCGGGGACCTGGAGCAATGGAGCACTGGAGTGTTGGGGAAAAAGCCAGTACAGCTCGCTCAAGCACTTTAACAAGAGACATTCTGGAAACAGGACTAAAACGGATGATTTCTGAATTTTTATGAGTCCATCAAATATCAGATTTGAATACATCGTAGCAGAAAGACCTCAATGGTGGCAACTCCAATTATCGCCTGCGTAAGTCAAACGGGGTTTACACATTCGAAGAATTCAAGTATCAATTCAGTGAAAAGGAGAGGAAAAATGGTCAGAGAGAATGTGAAAAGGATCCTGGAAGAATTACCGCCTGGAGTGGAGCTTGTTGGGGCGGCGAAGACGCGGACACCGGCAGAGGTCCTGGAGGCGGTTGAGGCGGGACTCAGAATAATAGGTCATAATTACGTTCAAGAGGCGGAGAAGGCCTTTGAAGCTGTGGGCGCAAAGGCAAAATGGCACATGATCGGGCACTTGCAGAGCAACAAGGCCAATAAGGCCGTCAGGATCTTCGATATGATCGAGACCGTAGATTCGGCAAAGCTTGCCAGGGCAATAGACAAGGCATGCGAAAAGACAGGAAAAGTGATGCCGGTCCTGATCGAAATAAATAGCGGTGAGGAACCGCAGAAGGCAGGTGTGATGCCAGCGGATGCCGTGGCCCTTGTCAAAGAGATCTCAGAATTGAGGAATATCAAGGTCATGGGCCTTATGACCATGGGACCTTTTGCCGGGGACCCAGAGGATGCCCGCCCATACTTCCAAAAGACAAGACGGGTTTTCGAGGAGATCAAGGGGCTGAACATCTCTGGCGTGGAGATGAGGTATCTCTCCATGGGCATGTCCAATTCCTACAGGATCGCCATTGAAGAAGGGGCCAACATGGTCAGGATCGGGACAAAGCTATTCGGGGAGCGAGGTTGAGGAGGTTGACAGAAGGTAGTGGGTTTTGCTGAAAAAGAGATGAACCGGCTCCTTGGAAAGGCAATTCACCATCACAATATGATCAGGGATGGTGATCACGTCCTGGTGGCTGTTTCGGGCGGGAAGGATAGCCTTTCTCTCCTCTGGCTTCTGAGGGAAAGGATAAGGCGTATACCGATTGAGTATAAGATCACGGCAGTACATGTGGACCCAGGCTTTGGCGCAAATTCCTCCAGCCAGATGGAGGCCTTTTTTTCGAGGCATGGTTTTGAATATAAGGTACTGGATAGCGATATTGGTCCCAGGGCCCACGGGCCGGAAAACCGAGAGAACCCATGCTTTCTTTGCTCTCGCCTGAGACGAAAACTCCTTTTTGGGATGGCAAACGATATGGGGTGTAACCGGGTGGCATTCGGGCACCACAAGGATGACCTTATTGAAACCTTTTTTCTAAATGTGTTTTACGGGGCCTCTATCAGCACCATGGTGCCAGTTCAAGAGTTCTTCGGCGGGAAATTGACCGTGATTCGACCCCTCTATTTGATAGATGAAGACCTCATCTTGCGTTATTTTAGGTTCATGGGTTGGGGCAAGGTCGATTTGGGTTGTCCGTCGGCCGGTTCTTCTAAAAGGGAAGAGATCAAAGAGATGCTCAATCGATTTTACCGGTCAAACAAGAAGGTAAAGGGAAATATCTTCCACGCCTTACAAAACGTGAGACCCGAATACCTCCCTTCCCCCTTACAGGCCTCCCCCATCCGTCCTCGTTTTGTCTCCAGTAAATAGCTCATCCTCAGGGACCTTGGAGTTCGGTTCAAGTCTTGGATGGAGGACTATTTTTCTGCCCAATCCTTGAGTATTTTCCGAATCTTTAGCTCCACCTTCTTTTCCACATCAGACCAATCCTCGTTCTCTTCGGTGTTTGCCCAGTTGCTGAGTTCGCGTTTCAGCTTGGCCTCCACCTTCTCGGCCGCATCGTCCCACTCACGCTCCTCTGGAGTCTTGCGGGAAAGTTTCCAGGACCCTCCCCAACCGCCTAACCAGCAGGCCATTCCCACCAGAAACCCCAGGTTATAGCCAGCACCCGTATTGTTGATGGAATACATCTTAACCTGGGTAAAGAGTGACAATACAAAGGTGATCCATGCGATGAAACCATGCCAGATTCCAGCGAAAAAGCCGGCATGGTTCTCAGGGGAATATGGGCCTTGGGGACCAGCTGCACAACCGAAGGCGGTCAAGGCCAGGAATGCTCCCAGTGATACGAGGAGATGACTCCTTTTCATGACTCTTTCCCCCCTTCCTTTTACTCAGGTTTACCCTGATGTTGCCATGGGTTTGAAAAAAACATCAACTCCCGGAAAAGACTTGTGCTGGTAAATGGTCTAACCTGTTACCTCCAGGTAATCTTCGGCTCCTTACGCTCGGGGAGACGGAAATATTGGAATTTGGGATAACCAAGCATCATGGGATAGTGGTGAATATGCCCCTCGGGCAGGGCCACCACCTTTCGTAAGGGTGGCCAATTGCGTAAAGCGGCCTGAAGCAGCCCGGCCCAGCATGTCCCCAGGCCGACTGATACGGCTGCAAGCTCCAGGTATGAGAGGGCGATAGTCAGGTCTACAAGACCGTTATCGGCCTCTTTGGGGGCCGAGGCAATAACCAATACCGGCGCGTTCCTGAGAATAGCATCGAACCCCGCATCCCAGGCTGCCACAATAAGGGACGCATAAGGATAGGCTCCAGCCGAATTTCCCTGCTCACCGAGGCTCTGGCGCATCCAGTTCACGGTAAGTCCCGAAATAGTCTTGATCTCACTCCTTTTTGTGATAACCAACCACTCGAGAGGCTGGACGTTGCTTGCGGTGGGGCCATAGCGGGCGATCTCAATCAGTCTCTGGATCTTCTCTTTCTCTACAGCCCTATCCTCGTAAACGCGGACTGAACGTCGGGACCTCAGTAACTGGACTGCCTGTTCAGGAGAGACCTTGAGATCCTTTATGATGGAAGGGCAGGCCTCGATAGGTACCAGTTTGTGGCTGAGGGCCCCGTGGGGGCAGACCGCTACGCAATGCCCGCAGGCCAGGCACATCGGCTCCCCCCCTGGCACCATTTTCGGGTGTCCGTCATCCCGATCGAGGCGTATGATTGCAACGGGGCACTCCTGGGCGCAGATGCCATCCTTCTTACACTTGTCTTTGTCGATAGTCAGAATAGCCATTGTTTGTTTCTACCTTTCGTTGTTTAGTGTTAGTGTTTAGCCTGCCTCAGTTCTCAGTGACCGGGTCCCAGAAACAGACCCTCTTTTTCCCTGGCTTTATGCGGTTAGGTCTTATATCTAAGGTTATAGAGGTTGGTTAATGCCCAGCAATGGCAGCAATCCTTCTGAAATATTCTTCCCCGCCAATTACATATGAGTCGTTATGGCCCGCCCCCTTCAAGGCGTAAAAGGCCTTTGGCTCCTTTGAAGCGGCAAACAATTGCTCTCCCATTTTGAAAGGTACAATCCGGTCTGCATCCCCATGAATGATAAGTTTGGGAACCCTGACGCGGGCAATTTTTTCAAGGTTATTGTAGTTGGAAGGCAGTAAGAAAGAAAAGAGATTAAACGGGAACATGGTCTCTGCCATCCCTTTTGTTGAGGTAAACCCGCTTTCAATAATGACGGCCTTGACAGCTCTTGTTAAGGCTACCTCGATGGCGACAGCTGCACCAAGAGACCGGCCAAAAAGGACGATTTTGTCGGGCGGAAAACGCACCTTTTGAACCAGATAATCGTAAGCGGCCTGTCCATCAGTGTAAATTCCCGTTTCAGAAGGTGCGCCACTACTTTTTCCATAGCCCCTGTAATCGAAGATAAAGACCTGAAGCCCCTTTTCTAAAAGCAACCGAATATTATCAAGACGGTGTGAGATATTCCCCGCGTTGCCATGACAGAAGAGGATGACAGGGGAGCCCTTTTCTTGATGGAAAAACCAGCCATGCAGCCTTTTCCTGTCCTCGGTACCAAAAAAGACATCCCGGTACTTCAAATGGAGCGCCTCGGGAGTCAGATCAAAGGAAGAATCAGGAAAGAAGACGAAAAAGTTCTCAACCCTGGAATAGAAGAGAAAAAAAGAGGCGAACAAGAAAGCTATCAGGCATAAGAGGCCCACCCATTTTATCGGCATCGTCAATACCTTACCAGGTTACCCTATTGAAACTTAGGCCAAAAACCATTTGAAATCATATGGTGTATCGATTAAGAAATATCAATAATCTCATATACAGAATTCAAGACTATTGTCAAATATCGAATACAGCAGTATTGATTATCCTAAATAATCAGATTAACGTTATGCGGCCTTTGCCATTCAAAAGCTTACTTAGGGGGAGGTTTCCAAATTGACGGGCATCCCAACCATAGATGAAATTAGAAATGCGGCAGATCGTATTCGTCCCTATATACACCGAACGCCAGTTCTCACGTGCGACGGGATCAACAGGATGGTGGGAGGAGAAATCTATTTTAAGTGTGAAAACTTCCAGAAAGTAGGTGCATTCAAGATTCGAGGTGCAACAAACGCGGTATTCTCCCTAAGCGATCGAGAGGCCTCCCGTGGTGTGGCAACTCATTCATCAGGCAATCATGCGGCCGCTCTGGCCCTTGCTGCCCGTTTGAGAGGGATTCCGGCGTATGTGGTGATGCCAGAAAATGCCCCGGAGGTCAAGAAGGCCGCCGTGGCTGCCTACGGAGCGGAGATAACCTTTAGCGCTCCGTCTCTTCAAGCGCGAGAGGAGTGTCTTGCCCGTATTGTTGACAGAACCGGCGCCGGATTCATCCCTCCCTATAATGATTATCGCGTTATCGCTGGACAGGGCACAGCTGTCCTGGAGCTACTCGAAGGGGTTAGCAGGCTGGATATGGTCATGACCCCGATAGGGGGGGGTGGTTTGACGAGTGGTACAGCGTTGGCTATTCATGGCCTTTCGCCTGAAAGCAGGATGATAGCTGTCGAGCCGGAAGGGGCAGACGATGCCCATCGGTCGTTTCAGGCCAAAAGGCTCATTCCATCCGAAAATCCTAATACCATCGCGGACGGACTCCTAACCTCGCTCGGTGACAAGACCTTCCAAATCGTGATGGATTACGTGGACGACATTGTTACGGTGAGCGAAGAAGGCATTATTAGAGCAATGCGAACAATCTGGGAGCGAATGAAAATCGTGATTGAACCCTCGGCGGCAGTGCCACTGGGTGCGATTCTCACCCATCGATTCAGTGTCGTGGGAAAACGTGTTGGAATAATCCTCTCCGGGGGCAACGTGGACCTGGATAAATTGCCCTGGCTCAGGTTGTAACCATAGTTGGGCATGTCTGGCATAGAAGGAAAAATACGGCTTGGGATAAGTTCTTGCCTTCTTGGGGAGGAGGTGCGCTACGATGGGGGGCACAAGCTGGATAGGTTTTTGCGGGATACGCTCGGTAAATATGTGGAATACGTGCCCGTCTGCCCGGAAGTGGAGTGCGGCCTAGGGGTACCAAGGGAGGCCATGCGTCTTGAAGGAAAAATAGAATCGCCGCGGCTCGTTACCAATCGCACGAAAGTGGACCATACCAAGCGCATGCTCACCTGGGCCAGGAGACGCGTAAAGGAACTTGAGAAGGAAGATCTCTGGGGCTTCATATTCAAGAGCGGCTCCCCCAGCAGCGGAATGGAGCGGGTCAAGGTCTACCGTGATAGTCGCATGCCGGTGAAGAATGGCGTTGGCATGTTCGCTCGGGTCTTTATGGAGCACTTCCCTCTAATTCCGGTCGAGGAGGATGGACGCCTCTACGATCCTGCTCTCAGAGAGAACTTCATAGAGCGCATATTTACCTTGATGCGATGGCGTGAGGTAAGGGCCGCGAAGAGAGCGCTGGGTCCAGTCGTGGGCTTTCACACCCAGCACAAACTACTAATCCTTTCCCATAGTGAAAGGCATTCCCGGCTCATGGGAAAGATCGTAGCAGCCGGAAAAGGGCTGCCCCTGGACGAGCTGTTCACTCAGTATGAAAGGCTTCTTATGGAGGCCCTGAAGCTCAAATCCACGCGGAGAAAAAATATCAACGTACTTCAACACATGATGGGTTACTTCAAAAAACAGATCACTACAGACGAAAAGCAGGAAATCCTCGAACTCCTTGATGCGTATCGTGAAGGCTATATTCCCCTGACTGTACCGGTGACCCTCATGAACCACTACGTTCGAAAATACAGGCAGACCTACCTTCAGGAGCAGGTGTACCTAAACCCTCACCCGGTCGCACTACAACTGCGGAATCATGCCTAGTTTATATCCTTTCAGGAAATGTCAGGAGGAGCGCTTATGCGAGTACGCCAAGCGGGTAAAATATGCGAAAAACTCTGGGCCTTAGGGCGTGAGGAGTCATTCATCTATGTAGTGGTGGGAAGAGATCATTCCATGATTGTGAATGGAGGCATCAGCGCCATTGTTCTAGATGTACTTGAGCAACTGGAGACATTCGGTATCGATGAGGAACGGATAACAAAAATCCTGATCTTACATGCCCACTTTGATCACGTGGGGGTTGTGCCTTTTTTCAGGCGTCGTCGTCCAGACATGGAAATTTTTGCATCAGAGAGGGCATGGGATCTTTTGGGCACCTCCAGAGTCCGCAAAACCATCAACGAATTGAGCCGTGCTGTTGCAAAAAGGGTTGGGGCTAAAGAGGTTTATGAAAAATACGACCTGGAATGGAAAGACGATATCTCCGGAGCCGCTGTATATGAGGGAGATCGAATCAGTCTTGGGGATATTCAAGTCCAGATTCATGAAACACCCGGACATTCCTCCTGCTCCATTTCGGCCTACCTGCCTGAACTGAAGGCCCTTTTCGCATCAGATGCGGGCGGTATTCCTTACAGGGACACGATCATCGCCTCTGGGAACTCCAACTACACGGATTTTCAACAGAGTCTTGAAAAGCTCAAGGATCTGGATGTGGAATATGCCTGCGCTGATCACTACGGCTACTTGACCGGAACCGAGGCCCGGAACTTCATACATGACACCATAAGGGAGGCCGAAGAACGTCGAAAGTCCATTGAGAAGATCTATCGCCGCACAAGAGACGTTGATGCCACCGTACAGGAAATGGTGGAGGCATTTTATAAGGAGAATCCGGACTATCTTCTTACCCCTGAGATCAGCCGTGGGGTTTACCGCCAGATCGTACGTCACATTGCCAGCAGCATGTGAAACGGCGTTAACGTTTCCACGCACTCGCACAAATTAGACCTTAGGTATCGCTTTAGCCCTTTGAAAACACTGAGGAGTAAGATGACAGACCGTGAGGGTCTTTTTTCCAAAGGACGTAACCCAAACTCTTCATCCCGATGTAATCGGGAGCACGCCCCCTTACCTTTAAATATCCCGATGTAATCGGGACACAGGCAGGGGAGAGGAAAAAAGACCCTCGCGGTCCCCTGCCTTTCTTTCAAAACGCTAAAGTGTTACTCTTTTTTTAATATCTGTTGTACACACCCTTGATCCCCAGTTGTCAAGCCCCTCCTATCCACTTCGAAGGGACAAGACAGCAGTTGGGGCGCTTTTGAAGAGACATCCGATCTGTCAAGAAAACGGTTCATCTGCAAGGCTGGGTTTTTTTTCCAAATGGACAACGGAAAATGACTGGTCTAGAATCGAATGAAAGATCGCATCATATTTCTTTTAACTTCTGTATCGAGGTGATCATGAGGCTAAAGGGAAAAGTAGCGCTTATCACGGGCGGTAGTCGGGGTATTGGTCGTTCCATAGGGAAATTGTTCGCAGAAGAAGGGGCCAGGGTGGCGATAAATTACCTCACTTCTGAGGAAGGAGCCAAAAACCTCGCGGATGAAATCCATAAACTGGGCGGAGAGGCGCAGGTCATAAGAGCGGATGTCTCAATGGCAGACCAGGTCAAAAAGATGGTTCAAGAAGTTGTCGAAAAACTTGGCACCATAGATATCCTGGTCAATAATGCAGGGATATGGATGAAAACTACTTTCCTCACATCTACCGAGGAAATATGGGACAAAACATTGGACACCAACTTGAAGGGTGCATACCTATGCGCCAAACAGGTTGCCCCCATCATGCTCAACAAGAAGAAAGGCAAGATTATCAATATGTCCTCAGTTGCCGGATTGGCAGAGAAAACAGCCGTCAGCAACACCCCATACGTTGTTTCCAAGACCGGCATCATAGGCCTGACCCGATCGCTCGCAGTAAGCCTTGGTCCCCATATAAACGTAAACGCCATCTGTCCTGGCGTCATAGAAAGCGACATGACTCAATCTTTGCCGGTTGAAATAACGCGAATACAGGCTGAGGAATCCATTTTGAGGAGGATCGGTAAACCGGACGAGGTAGCGAGAGCAGCCCTTTTTCTGGCATCTGATGATGCGAACTTTATAACCGGGGAGATTCTGACGGTATCCGGCGGCAGGCCAATTCGGTAGACGACGCGATATATTGAACAACGATCTGAGTCTCCCAAAAGAAACCAATCTTTTCACCAACTCCTCTTGTTATGACTGGTGGTGGCTTGATTGTGCAAAGACCTTATACCGGGCCCAGAGGGGCCTCAACCCTTGCATGAGCAAGTCCTTGTGCTGTAAGATGGTATCCACGTCATAACGGTCCCTTTGTTCACTCGGGAGACAAGAGACCCACGGTTTTGTGGGGACGGCGGTCTGAGTTATAGGATGACCACGAGAAGGCAACGAAGCAAAGGCATCCCGGGCCTGGTCCGGGAGACGAGAAGGACCTTTTTTTCATGGATCTGGACAGAACCCAGATCCAAAATCCCCCGTTGGCAGGTTCCATTTAATGTGGTCTTTAGGATTCTGTTTATCGTGGTTGAACAAATGCGGATCGAGGCTATTACCCTGCGGGCCAGGGGACTGACGCTGATGGTCTTTATTTCCATAGTGCCGATGCTTGCACTCGGGACAGCCGTTTTAAAGGGTCTTGGGGATGAAGGAAAGTCGCGCGTGGAAGTCTACCGTTTTTTTGACAGGCTGCTTGCCTTCGACTCCCTGAAAGAAACGCAAGATCACGCTTCTTCTGATGAGAACAATGGGAAAAAAGGACAAGGGCAAGGCCAGGACGCTTCAAAGGCCCTGGCTCAAGAGGCATTGTCAATACACTTGAGGACGGCTGTAGACAAGGTATTCAATTATGTGGATCGAACAAATTTTGCGACCCTTGGATTGGCCGGAATCCTGGGAATAATTATTATTGTGATTCCGTTTTTTGGCAGCCTTGAGCAGTCAATGAATGCCATATGGCAGGTCGAAAAGGAACGCCCCCTGGGACTCAAGATACTAAATTATCTAGGGGTAATGATCTTGCTACCGATAGCGATAAACGTGGGCCTTGCGGCAATGACTGTCCTTGAAAGTCCGGGGTTGCTCGGCAGGTTGAAGGCCGTCCTTCCCGGAGCATGGATGGAACCTCTTTTGCTGAAGATGGTTCCAGGGGCGGTTGTGGTCTTGACATTTACCGTCCTTTATCGATTTCTCCCCAACACGAGAGTCCCGCGCCTGTCCGCATTTATTGGCGGTCTTTTCGGTGGCATCGCCTGGATATTGGTCCAGGCCCTATATCTGAAGCTACAGATCGGGGTAGCACGGTATAATGCCATTTATGGTTCCTTCGCGACTGTTCCCCTCTTTCTTTTGTGGATATATGTGGGATGGATTATCTTCTTGGCAGGGGCAGAGCTGTCCTTTGCCATAAAGACCTGGCACGTGTATGTCCCAAGAAGAGGTGTTCTGACCAGCGGTTCCCGGCTGGCACTGTGTATAGACGTGCTTATTGCGGTCTTTGAGCAATTCAAAAGAAGAGAGATGGCAAATCGTGAGAGCCTATCTCTCCGCCTCCGCCAACCAGAGAATCAGGTGGGGCGGGCCTTGAGGGATCTGCTTGAAGCAGGTTTTGTCAGACGCGTGGAAGGGAAGGAGGACGGTTATGTGCCTGCCGGACCGGTAAAAGAGACGGACATAGCCGGACTCATCGACATGGTTTATGGCAAGGCAGTAGGGAGTTCTCCGGGGGGGCGGTTGGCTGAAGAGGCACTCGAGGCTGCAAGGTCTGTTCTGAGCAATCGAAACCTGGCCAATCTATTAAGTCAAGAAATTTAGCTGCTAGTCGCTTTTTATAGTAATTGACTTAAAGAGTGTATTTGTTTATAATTGAAATATATTAGGCACATAACAAATCAATCCTTATGCTAGATGAAATTCTAAGCAATCCAGCACTGGAAAAATATCTTACCGTTTTCAGGATTGGCCAGACGATCTGCCTGGAGGGCGACCCTTCACAGGATCTCTATATCCTGGTTTCAGGAAGAGTGGACGTCATCAAAGGGAAAAACAAGATATCGGAGGTCAGTGAGCGAGGGTCCCCTATAGGGGAGATGTCCTTCATACTAGGTGCCAAGAGAACGGCAACGCTTAAGGCTGGCAGTGATGTAAAGGTCATCAGAATTCCAAAGGAGGACCTGAATTTTTTCCTCAGTGAGTTTCCAGCAGTTGCGAGGGGGATCACAAGGATACTGGCCAAGCGACTCGATAATGTTACCCAGATTGTTTATGGCCTCAAGGAGTTTTGCAACCAGCTCCCTGACGCTGTGATACTGACCGATCGAGACGGGAAGATCCTGTCATGGAACAGGGCCGCTGAAATCCTGTATGGCAGGGAGTGGGGTGACCTTAACAAGAGACCTGCGGACGAGATCTATGATGAACCTGCGGCTTACAGAGAATTCCTTGAGGAGGTACAATCCAAGAATTCTGTAACCGAAAAGGTTCTCAAGATAAGGCACCCTGAAAAGGGTATACGGTTTATATCAACCAGCACAACTATTTTGTATGACAGCCACCACAACTTCCAGGGTGTACTTTCCCTGGGCAGAGACGTCACGTCGGTCGAAAGGCTGGAGAGGAAATATCGGCGGGTCCGAAGCTGGCTCATACCATCTTTCTTATTGCTGGGTATGCTTGTACTGGCCATATTCTTGGGCTATCCCTACTTTTCAAGGGGCCTGAAGGCAAGAGATATAAAGAAACTGGACCTACAAAATCAGCTGGCAAAAGACTATTTTTTCCTCCAAACCCTCTTGGTCGATCCATTTGCTGCCGGCGATAGATTGGAGACGGGCAAACGGATGAAGGAGTTCCTTGCGATTCAGAAAGATGGTGGAATTCTTTACAAGGGATTGGTCCTGCTCGATAGCGACAAAAAGGTGTTTGAATCCTCTCTCATGAAGGGCGAGAAGGACGCCACCACCATGGTGGGCAGCAGTTATGCTGGCGTAGAGTTTCAAGGTAGTGAGGGTTCACCGCACAGGGTGCTTACCCCGTACCGTGCAGATAAGGATCACCCCATGGGACGTAAGGGGCTGGAGATCGCCTTTGTAATGCAAAAGGACTCTCGTTTACTCGGCTGGGTGGTCTTTCAACTAGATTCAGATCTCCTTGGGCGGGAATATGATGTAGATGAGGGGGATTTGAGAGAATTCAAATTCACAGGGAAAGGGCCTTAGAAATCTATGGAGGTAACCGGCGATCTGCCAGCCTTTCGGTATGAGATGTCCGGAGGCTATGAAGAAACCGTGCTTCATTTGCATGGGGCAATGGATGCTTCTACTTCGGGTTCTATGATAAGGCAGATAGTCCCGCTAGTAAGGAATCAGCGGCCAACAATCCTGAAAGTGGACCTTGAGAAGGTGTCCTACGTGGATGATTTTGGCGTCCTGGTCCTTGTGGAGCTAAGGAGGGCCGTGGCCCAGTGGCAGGGCCGGCTTTATCTCCGAAATGTCAGCCGCGAAGTCAGAGAAACCATCTCAGCACTCAACCTTGACTCCCTTGCTGAGGCGGGCCCATCATTTGTCAGAAAGCATCATCCAGGTATATTCTTACGGCTCGGTGAGGCAACCCTAGCTCACGCTTCAGATCTCAAATACCTTGTGGCCTTCATAGGGTCTGTCCTAGTATCCTTGCTCTATGTCTGTTTCCACCCTAAGGCCTTGCGAACGGATGACACAATCGTATGTATGCAGAAAACAGGGGTGGATGCGCTTCCTATTGTCGGCCTGATCAGTTTTCTAATGGGCCTTATTATGGCCTTCATGTCGGCGGTTCAACTGGAGCAATTTGGGGCCAACATCTACGTGGCCTCACTGGTAAGCCTGACAATGGTCCGTGAACTTGGCCCAATTATGACGGCCATCATTGTGGCAGGAAGATCAGGTTCGGCCTTTGCGGCAGAGATAGGGACGATGAAGATCTCTGAAGAGGTGGATGCGCTCTTTACCATGGGCTTTGACCCGACCCGCTTCCTGGTAGTTCCCAAGGTAATAGCCTCGGTAATTATGGTGCCGATACTGACGTTGTTCTCCGACCTATTTGCAATTGCGGGGGGACTTGTGGTAGGGGTCTTCATGCTTGATTTGACTGCCAGTGCCTATATCGGACAAACCATCAAGACCTTGAAGCTCTTTGACGTATTTTGGGGTTTCTTCAAGAGCGGGGTATTTGGTCTTCTTATAGCCTGGATTGGTTGTCTGAAGGGTTTTCAGGTCAGGGGCGGGGCAGCATCTGTTGGAGCAGGCACCACATCAGCCGTTGTCAGCAGCATATTTTTGATCATACTG
Organism: Pseudomonadota bacterium; assembly: GCA_043808585.1. Lineage (GTDB taxonomy): Bacteria > Desulfobacterota > DSM-4660 > Desulfatiglandales > Desulfatiglandaceae > CAYVMN01. Next base: position 35,057 of record JAZDES010000164.1, read on the forward strand.
TCAGATTCGGTATTTGCCGTGGTTCTTCGATACTGGGACTAGGGAAGGATAGACGATGAGTGGGCAGGCCATTATCAGGGTCAAAGATCTGGCAGCAGGATATGGGGATAAGATTATCCTTGAGCACATCTCATTCGATGTCTATGAAGGAGAGATATTTGTTATCTTAGGAGGAAGCGGGTGCGGAAAGAGTACGTTGATGAAACACATAATAGGACTTATTCCACCCTGTGCAGGAAAGATAATCGTTGATGGTGACGACATCTCCAATTGCGATGAGACTGTACTGCGAAAGGTATTTAGAAAGATCGGAGTCCTGTATCAGAGCTCTGCCCTCCTGGGATCCATGACTCTAGCAGAGAATGTCGCATTACCCATCAAAGAATATACGGATCTCCCCCAGAAATCGGTAGATACAATGGTTAGGATGAAGTTGAAGGTGGTCAATCTGGACGGTTATGAAAATTATCTCCCGTCTGAACTGAGTGGTGGAATGAGAAAGAGGGCAGGATTGGCAAGGGCGATGGCCCTTAATCCCAAGATCCTGTTTTTTGATGAACCCTCAGCAGGTCTCGATCCGGTGACCTCGGCCGAATTGGACGAGCTTATCATCCATTTGAACAGGGCATTTGGAACTACTATGGTTATTGTGACCCATGAGCTTCGTAGCATCTTTGCCGTGGCGCACAGGGTCATTATGCTTGATAAAGACAGTAAGGGAATAATCGCCGAGGGTGATCCTAAGTATCTGAGGGATTACAGCCAGAATCCGTTCGTCCAAAAGTTCTTCAATCCCCGGGCCGAGTATAAGGCCGCGGCTTGAGGGTGTGGAGTAAAGAATGGCCTCCCAGAAGACAAAATTGGCCGTTGGGGCCTTTGTTGCCAGTGGAATTATCATTACCGTGTTGGCCGTCATCTGGCTGGGCATGTCCCGTTTCCTAGAGAAGGGGCAATATTACGCGACCTATTTCAATGAATCGGTTCAGGGCCTTCAAAAGGACTCCCCGGTAAAATACAGGGGAGTCACTATCGGCCGGGTACAAAGCATAGGGGTTGCCCCTGATTCCAAGTTGATACAGGTGGTATTAAAGATCGAATCGGGTCAACCCCTGGACAGTGATATGGTGGCCCAGTTGAAGGATGTGGGGATTACCGGGAGCATGTTTGTGGAGCTTGACCGCAAGAAAAAGGGGGAACCTGACCAATCTCCCAAACTCAGCTTTCCTTCAGAGTATCCCGTCGTGGCTTCAAAACCATCTGAGATCAGCGAGTTGCTAAGGGGAATTGATGATTTTCTTAAACAGGCAAGCTCCATGGACCTCAAAGGAGTCTCTGAGAAGGTAAAACTGACCTTGGACAGGGCAAACCAGATGATGGAAGATGCAGATGTAAAAGGTATCTCCACAGACGTGAAGGCTTCTCTGGAAAGAGTCGACTACATCCTTGATAAGGAGAGGTGGGACAGGATCTTGACCTCTATTGGGCAGGTGGCGGGGTCGCTCAACAGCATGGTGGTTAAGGCCGAGAGGACCGTTAGTCGGGCGGAAAGGACCCTTGGAAGGCTGGAGAAGATAATTGAGGAAAATCAGCAACCGATAAGGACCGCAGTCGAGGAGCTTGAGAGGGCCCTGAAGAATGCAAATATCTTTCTGGAGAAAGGGACATCGGTGGCCAGCGGCACAGACGATTCGGTCGCGTATCTAAGGCGTTATCTATTGGTAGTGGCCCAGAACCTGGAAAAGGCGACTCAGAATCTGAACCGCCTGATGGGGCTCCTCGTTAATCAACCGTCCCAGTTGATATTCGGGGCTGCCCCTGCTCCGCGGAAGGTGGAGCCGGAGGCCCAAGGAGATTAGCGGAGATTGTCTATGAATCGCTACAAGAGGATGTCTAGTTTGCTATTGGTCATTCTTGTAGGGGCATGTCTGAATTTCAAGGAACCAGGGGCCAAGATCGATTTCTATACCCTCGAATATGAGCCTCCCAGGATAACAGGTTTCCGGACTCTGCCTGTTATCATCCGGCTGGTTCGTTTCAGCGTTGCCCCGTCATACAATACCGACCAGATGATTTACAGGGATAGGTCATTTAGAAGAGAGGCCTATGTCTATCATCAATGGCGTGCCAATCCCGGGGATCTTGTCACCTATTTTTTGAGCCGGGATATGCAACAATCGGGTCTGTTCGAGGCGGTCCTTCCCTATGAAAGCATGCTTCCCTCTTCCTTTGTTGTAGAAGGTTCGGTTGATGAATTCTTTGAGTGGGACGATAAGGACAGCTGGAAGGCGGTCTTAAAGGTCAATATAACGTTGATGGCAGAAAATGAGCCGGATATCAGTAAAAGGGTCCTTTTCCAGAAGACTTACGGCAAAACGGAGTTGTGCAAACAAAAGAACCCGCCCTCCCTGGCTGGGGCGATGAGTCTGGCCATGGCAGGGGTTTCCAGGGAGATCATTGAGGATATTTACTCCCATCTGAAGGCTCGCTTTAAGGGAGGCAGATAGCGGCCTAATGGTTTGACTCTGCGG
>JAZDES010000165.1:0-3869 GCA_043808585.1 Pseudomonadota bacterium
TCCTCCTCGAACCCATTATGAGAGCCGAGATATTGATTCCCGAGGAGTTTATGGGAGAGGTGATCGGTGACCTGAATATCAGACAGGGGAAGATAGCGCAGATCGTCAACAGAGGGCCCATACAAGTCCTAACCGCCACTGTTCCCCTTTCCAGGATGTTTGGTTACTCCACATCCCTCCGTTCCGTATCCCAGGGGAGAGGCACTTTTACCATGCAGTTCAGCCACTATGATAAGGTGTAATGGGTGCTCTCCAAAGAAGGGCTTATGTCATTTCCGACCATATGACTTCCCTCAAAAAACGCGTACATCCCCAATTGATCCGCCAAAAAGAATGGGATCGCCGGATCCGCATCCCCCGAACGCGGGTCCCCATGACCAACCCGGCCAGGGGCGTCATACCCATACTGGTTATCCACACACCGGCCGTTTTTCAGGGCTGCCATACTGGCCCCGTTCCCGAGGTGGATAGTGAGGGTGTCTCTGGTACCCTGCCCTGGTTTTACAATCTGTAAAAAAGCCTGACATGCCTTGGTGCCATTTTTTTCCCAACACCCTGCCAATAAAAAAAAGCAGTAATGATATCCCTTTGTTATGAATATTGTCCGTTTGGAGACCTGGCACGGCCTTTGCTTAAGTTAGAGTTGTAGTAATATTTTAACTTTTTGAAACAGGCCAAGGCCAAAGAGATCATCGATGCCTGTCCATTCAACAGACCAGGGGTAAACAAGAAGACGGGTGCCATGGCCAAATGCACCATGTGTGGGGACAGGGTGAAAAACGGGCTGAATCCTGCTTGTGTAAAGACCTGTCCGACCGGGGCCATGAACTTCGGTGACCGGGATCGGGTGACTTCCTTCAGGCCTTTTCTCTCGTTCCCTTATAAAACCATGAGGCCCCTTAGGGCGCAACCCACTCATTTTGGTAAAGATCTTTAAAGAAATTGCCAAGCGACTGTTTTTTGTCTATTTTTGCAGCACGGTTTTTGGGGATACGGGATAATGGTTTGTTGAACCATTAACTCGCATCAGGAGGTGCCAATGAAGGAGGAAAGGGGTTTTTACGAAAGGTTAGCGGAGAAGGGGATCTCACGAAGGGACTTCATGAAATATTGCGGATTCTTGACCGCCACCATGGGTCTCTCTTCGTCTTTTATCCCCAAGGTGGCGGAGGTCTTCGCAGCACCCAAGCAGAGGCCGCCGGTTATCTGGCTGCATTTTGCTGAATGTACGGGCTGCTCCGCGGGGATTCTGAGATCCATGTACCCATGGATTGATGAATTGGTGCTGGAAATTCTCTCCATTGAGTATCACGAAACCATCATGGCGGCAGCCGGCCATCAGGCCGAGGAAGTCCTCCATGCCGCATTGGAAAAGAACAAGGGGAAGTTCATCTGCGTGGTGGAAGGGGCCGTTGCCACAAAATTTGACGGCGCTTATGGAAAGATTGGTGGCCGGACGTTTCTGGAGATCGCAAGGGACGTCTGCCCCAAGGCCGCAGGGGTGATCTGCTTGGGAACCTGTGCGGCCTTTGGAGGGGTCCAGGCGGCCGCACCCAACCCCGGTGGATACAAGGGCGTGGGAGAGGCCCTGGGTATAAAAACGGTCAATATCCCCGGCTGTCCCCCAAATCCTATTAACCTTGTGGGCACGGTGGTCAACTACTTGCTTTTGGGCAAGTTACCCGATCTTGACAAGCTTGGGAGACCGCTCTTTGCCTATGGGAAGACGATTCACGATCAGTGCCCGAGAAGGGCCCATTATGAAGCAGACGAATTTGTGACCGAATTCGGATCTGAAGAGGCGGCCAAGCGTTATTGCCTTTACAAAATGGGCTGCAAGGGGCCGGATACTTACAATAATTGCCCCGTTGCGAAGTTTAACGACGGAACCAGCTGGCCCGTCGAGGCCGGTCATCCTTGCATCGGCTGCAGTGAGCCGAACTTCTGGGATACCATGACCCCTTTCTTTGTTGCAAAGAAGTAAGGGGTGGCATGATCTTGAATCCAGATTCCTTAACATAGGAAGAGAGAGGAGTGAAGATATATGGCTGAGAAGATAATGATAGATCCGATTACGAGAATAGAGGGCCACCTGAGGATCGAGGTGGAGGTGGCCGGTGGCAAAGTCGTCAATGCCTGGAGTTCCGGACAGATGTTTCGGGGCATCGAGCTTATCTTGAAAGGTCGCGATCCACGGGATGCGCCGCTCTTTACCCAGCGCTCCTGCGGTGTCTGCACAATGGTCCATTACCTGTCCTCGGTGAGGGCAGTTGAAGACGCCGTTGGGGTCATGATACCGGATAATGCCCGAATCATACGGAACCTCATGCACGGCTCACAATTCCAACATGGCCATATCGTCCATTTCTATCACCTCCATGCCCTGGACTGGGTGGATCTGGTCAGCGCTCTGAAGGCCGATCCCAAACAGACGGCTTCTCTGGCGGACAATGTAAGCAATGCACCCTGGGGCGGTGCCGTTTATTTTAAGAATGTCCAGCAGAGACTGAAGACCTTTGTGGAGAGCGGCCAGTTGGGCCCGTTTGCCAATGCCTACTGGGGACATTCCGCCTATAAACTACCCCCGGAGGCCAACCTCATGGCCACGGCCCATTACATTGAAGCCCTGCGCTTACAGGCCAAGGCGGCCAGGATGCATGCCCTCTTCGGCGCCAAGAATCCCCACCTCCAGACCTTTGTGGTGGGCGGTGTGACCTGCGTGGCTGATCTAACACCCGATCGGATTGCCGAGTATCTCTATCTCTGGAAAGAGACCCAGGATTTCATCAAGGACGTCTACATCCCCGACCTTCTGGCGGTGGCCTCCTTCTATAAAGACTGGGGGGCTATTGGTGGGACCACCAACTTCCATGCCTGGGGGGATTTCCCGTTATCTGGGAAAGAACCGGAGAGCCTCTTCATGCCTCGCGGTGTGATTTTGAACAGAGACCTTAAAGGGGTCAAGATGGCGGATCAGACCAAGGTGACCGAGCATGTGGCCCGTGCCTGGTACGAAGGAAGCGCGGCCAAACACCCTTACCAGGGAGAGACCAATCCGAGGCATGGGAATTATGACACCGACGGCAAGTACTCCTGGGTCAAGGCCCCGAGATATGAAGGCCAATCCTGTGAAGTGGGCCCATTGGCCAGGGTACTTGTAGCCTATGCCTGGGGAAAGAAGGAGATTCAGGATGTGGTCAATAGCGTCCTGACAAAACTGGATATTCCCGTGACGGCCCTGTTTTCCACCCTGGGAAGGACTGCCGCCAGGGGTATCGAAACCCTGGTCATTGGGAATGCGATGGAAGGATGGGTCATGGAACTGGTGGAGAACCTCAAGAAAGGGAATACCAAGACCTACTCACCTTGGACCATGCCAAAGAGGGCCATAGGGGTGGGGCTCAATGATGTTGCAAGAGGCTCTCTGGGCCACTGGATCGAGATCGAGGACGGGAAGATCAAGAATTACCAGTATGTGGCTCCCTCCACATGGAATCTTGGCCCGAGGGATGAAAAGGGGAAACTGGGTCCTGTGGAGGAGGCCCTCATCGGAACACCCGTAGCGGATCCCAAAAAGCCCTTAGAGGTTCTGAGGACGGTGCACTCATTTGATCCCTGTGTGGCCTGCGGGGTCCATGTCATCGATCCCGATTCCAATCAGGTCTATAAGATCAAGGCCCTTTAAATTTATCTGAGTCAGAATCCCCCGGTCTCCTGTCTTCAACAACACAGGGGCCGGGGGTTCTAATCTTCTTAATATTAAGATCACCTATGGCCGATAGGGATTATCCTTGGAGACGTTGGTGAAGGCTTCTGAAAAGATTCTGATTCTGGGTATTGGGAATATCCTCTTCACGGATGAGGGGGTG
>JAZDES010000166.1:0-2497 GCA_043808585.1 Pseudomonadota bacterium
GGGTGACTAAGGCCTTTGCAGCCATCACCTCTTCTCCCTCTCTCTGATCAAAGACCTCGGACTCTGAGATGATAATGTGGTTGCCCTCCCTGATCACCCTGGAACGGCAGACGAGTGTTTCCCCGTAAGCCGGTCTCAAAAAGTTGACCTTGAATTCTACGGTCAGGATCTGAAATTCCTTCGGTACGGTGGTAAATGCGGCATACCCGGCCGTGTGATCCGCCATGGTCGCTATCACACCCGCATGGATGAACCCATCCTGCTGACGGTGATGATCTTCAATCCTTACCCTGGATTGGAAATAGCCTTTACTGATTGCCTCAGCCTCGAACTGGCAATATTTGATGAACCCGCGGCAGTAGTCCTCTGCCAGGAAAGCAACCCTCTCTTTTGAAATTTCATTTCCCACGATGACCTCTCCCTATTGTGCCTCATGGCTTGGGGGCCAAGCGTTGACAGGCTGTTGCCCAAATCACCTCTCATCTATGAAGGGGGCCCTATGAAAAGATTGCGATGTGACGATCGACAAGTTCACAGCCCTGAGCTAGGTCGAAGGGGCCCCCCGCGGGGAGGTCCTAGCACATTCTCTGATCAAGACTTGGGCCACAGCCTGTTGAGGGGCTCGTAAGATCATAGCTTGTTCGATGTTGACTTTGCCTCTGGGTAGAGGGTTCTGTAGCCACCCTTTGGCGTTCTTGCGGCCACAGAAACAACCCGCCACTTGGCCTTCTCCTTTTGGATAAAGAAGAAAAGTTCCTCTCTTGCTTCACTTCCCCTTGCTCTTATGGTGATCTTTGCTGTCCTCTCTCGGTTGACCAACTTTACTTCCTCCCTGATAAGGGACAACTGGAGGTCTTTCCCCAGATGATCGAAGAGATCTGGGTTTTGCCGGACAAAGGACTCGCAAGTGTCATAGGGCCCGGAACCCATAACCCATCGTGTTAACGTGCGAGCCGGGTCTCGTCTAAACCCTTCTATGGCCAGTCTCGCACCCATGAACATGTAAAGACCGCCACCCAGGACGCTTACGAAGACTACAATGACTATCCCTTTAATTACCCTATCCCGGTATCTCGGGTATGCAGGACCCATATCCCTGACAGAGGGGCCGTACTCGGGCGACGCCTTTCCTGGTAGTTCCGGAGAAAAATCTCCCTCCCTCTGTTGTCCAGAAAATTCGCTTGGATTCTCCATGAAACGCCTCTTTCTTTGCTCTTCAGATTTACCATAGATGGGCTTGAATTTCAGCCTACGTTTCCTCTTTGGGACAAATCTATCATATTTTTTCCGATCTGTCTCCGCCTTCCTATCCAGACCAGGCCTGTCCACGGAGTCATCCCCTTTTTATGACTTTTCTTCCTTGAACAAGTGCCTTTGATTTTTATATTATGCGAACCAGGAATATTTTGGCCCCTAAGGCCGTGGTGATCCCATTAATGGCTGAAACGAAGAATATCATAGATCCATGTGGAATGTCCGGCAGCGCAGGTCCGGAGGCCCCGCTCAACCCTTGCTGACCCCGGCATGAAGAGGCCCGGGCGGGCCTGCCAAACCTGGATCAGCCCTTTGTAATCGGGTCATTAGAGACCCCCATGGGGAAGGTGCCCCAGGTCTCCTCTTCCCTTGGCTGGGCCGACCGTATCGGCACTTTCAAGGCGAGGTGGGGCATTGGCCGCATGCACTACACGGTTGAACCCGGTCTTTACGCCCTTGGTAGTCCTGACGGAAAGGCCCCCGTGGCCGTGACGGCCAACTACAAAATGAGCTTCGATCGCCTGCGCCGTTTTATGCCCGGCCGTGATCTCTGGATCCTAGTTCTAGATACGAAGGGTATTAACGTCTGGTGCGCCGCAGGGAAAGGCACCTTTGGAACCATGGAGCTCGTCCAGAGGATCGCATCCAACGTTCTCTCCCGCATCGTGTCACACCGCCAATTGATCCTGCCTCAATTGGCCGGCCCCGGGGTTGCGGCTCACCTGGTTCAAAAACTCTCGGGTTTCAAGGTAATCTATGGTCCCATCCGTGCTGAGGACCTGACCACCTTTCTGGACAATGGATTAAAAGCCTCGCCGGAGATGCGGATCAAGACCTTTACCACGTGGGAGCGGGGCGTCCTCATCCCGGTGGAACTCGTCAGCGCCCTGAAAGCGGCCCTCATCGTCATTCCGATCCTGCTCATCCTGAGCGCTTTTTTGGGGCCGGCAGGATTCCGGTCCAACCTTTTGAACCAGGGCCTCTTTGCCGTACCGGCGGTCCTGAGCGCGATCCTGGCCGGCGCTGTGGCGACCCCCCTTTTTCTGCCCTGGCTTCCGGGACGGGCCTTCTCTGTGAAGGGGCTGGGTCTTGGTCTGGTGGCTGCTATGCTCCTCCTGATTTTTCGATGGCATGATCTTGCCACCCTGGCAGCACGCATGGAGATGGTGGCGTGGTTCCTTCTTGTCCCTGCTGCCACGACCTACCTGTCCATGAACTTTACAGGGTGCTCCACCTACACCTC
>JAZDES010000167.1:0-40196 GCA_043808585.1 Pseudomonadota bacterium
GTTTCAAGTTTCGGGTTTCTCATCCCCTATTTTTATAACTCCACTGTAAATTTGTCTGTTTCCTCGTTCCAGGTGGCCGCCAGATAGTAGATGAGCATGACAAGGACTATAACTACCAAAGTCCACTTGTACGTAAGGAAGTCAGGGAGGAAGACCCTGCGCCCCATTAAGGCTGTGAGGACCCCGGAAGACTTTATTAATGCCTTAAATAGAGACGTGGAAAGCGCGAAACAGATTACCGCAAGGATCAACTTTACCTGCCCCTCTCCGGCACGCCATACAGAACCGCTCCCACACCCACCGGCGATGACCATGCCAAATCCAAATACGATACCGCCCACCAGGCCGCCGAACCAGAAGGCCTGTACCACATAAGCGCCCTCTCCCCGAAGCCCGCTCCACTTCAGTGCCGCAAAGCCTAACACGCTTATGATTATGCTTATGGCAATGGCCCTTGGCACCTCACCCTCACCGGTCATGAAGGGATCCCTGAAACCCCTCACGAAGCAAAAACGTGTCCGCTGAATAATTATCCCGAAGGCTATGCCGCAAAGCAACAGTCCTCCTACCTGCGTATACGCCTCTCTGCTATAGATCCATGCACAAACAATCGCCCCAAGAAATATGGCCGCCCCCAGGTAAGGTTCTATTTGGAGCCAGCTAAACCCTTTTGTCTCCTTTTTTTCCGTGGCCCTGCCGGTAGATCCTGAAGGCAGATGCTCCAGCTCCCAATAAAGGTAGCGAAGGCCCAAATATGCCCCCATTATCAATCCCACCATCATTGCCAGGCCACTGAAGGAGAGGGCACTAATGGCAGAATAGAACCCCCCTACATTGCATCCCCCTGCCAGTGCAGCCCCGATGCCCATCAAGACCCCCCCGACAATGCCCTTCAGAAGTTCCAGGGGCGGCGCCATGCGAATAGAAAATTGCTTGGACATGAGCGCAGAGCCGAAGGCCCCCCAGAGCAGGCCCAGGGTCAGGATGGAACTGGTAGAGGTGAGAGGGGACATGGGTTTTTGCTTGTAGGCACCCGCAAGGGTGAAAAACCAGTCTCCCCAATTCCTCAAACCGCCTGCAACTCCCCACGGTCTGTCCCAGGCAAAGGTTATAATACTCATAATTCCGATCAAGATTCCGCCGACCCACATGGGCCAGTTCTCATAAAAAACCGTTTGATAGCCCCTCCTGAGAATTCCGGTCAGCACCCTTTCTTCATTTTCCTCATTCATCGTCGTCTCTCATACTGGTTAGCAACCTTCATCTTCCACTATCTTGAAACCCGTATCCTTTTTCGCAGGAGCAGGTGTAATAGGAGGAGGAGATAGGGAGGTGGGGCCTCCCGGCTGCGACTCCTGCCTGGTAGAGGTATCAGGCATGATGAGTTTTGTGTCTTTTTCCACCTTTTCAGCCAGTGCGAAAATCACGGCCTGATCATAATACCGCCAGGCAACAGGAGAGGCAGGATCGGCCTGTATTGCCATTCGAAAATATTCCTTGGCATCCAGGTACCTCCCCCTTTCATAGGCCTGTTTCCCGAAGCGGAGCATCTTGGCACAGAGGGCTTTATCAGGGATGAACAGCTTTGGTTCCTCTGCTGGGGCCAGGGTGGGAGAGGCAAGCAGAACAGAAAACAGGATGCCTGCGAGAGAAACCAGGTAAGGCCTGTATCTCATGGTGGTCTCCTTATGATATAGGGTTGATTTTGTGTGAATAATCCCAATCAAACGTCTCGGAAGTTCTGCAACTTATTCAATCTAAAGAATTTATTGCAGCCTATATTCCATCATTCCACTATTCCGACACTGCACTTGGGGCGAAGCCCCTAAGTTCAATCAAAACTGAAAAATTTTGTCAACTTCGTAATTGCCCTGAAGTCCCCCGCCTATTTCAATGCCCGTGTCCCTGGAAAAGGCGATGCTGAAGCCAAGGCTTTTTTTTAAAGGAAAATAGTGATAAAATCAAATTGTTTTTATAAATGTGGAGCCGGCGGAAAAAACCTACTATGATTCAAATGTTGGCCGGTTGGTCCCAGGACCCCTCAAAACTGAGGTAAGACTTTCAACAAGAGAGAGGTTTCTATCCTCACCTCTGGGAAATGCCATGAAAGACAATATCAGAAGATTCGATCAGGGATTCAATGAAAAGGGCGGAACCGTTCGGTTGATAAGGAGAAGGACTCAATCACGGGTAGAACTTAAGGCCGCCATCATCGGGGGTGGGAAGGCCTGCGATGATCTTTTGGTCCTCTTAAGCGATGAGCGACTTAATCGCCTGGACATGGAGATAGTGGGCGTAGCCGATCCCGACCCCGACGCTCCGGGAATCACCCGTGCCAGGGAAATGGGGATCTTCACCACTCCGGACTTCACCGAGCTTTACTCCCTCCCCGCTCTGAACATGCTCATCGAGTTGACCGGATCGATGGATGTTAGAGAGCGAATGATTCGTACCAAGCCGCTCCACATCAGTTCTATTGACCACCGGGGCGCTCGCCTCTTGTGGGATCTGATCCAGATAGAGAGCGAAAAACAGCATTTACAGGAAGAATCCCAAAGGGCCATCAGGAGGGAACGGGACTGGTGCCAGAGTGTGATAGATTCCCTTCCGGATAAGATTATGGTTCTCAACAGGGATCGCACGATACACAGCGTGAACAGGACCTATTTGAGTGCAAGAGGGTTAAGTGAAAAGGAGATATTAGGAAGACGGTGTTACGAAGTCACCCAGGAAGCATCCGGGGTATGTGGTAAAGAAGAACATCAATGTCCTTTCGAAGAGGTGTTTGCTACCGGAGAAAGCTGCTCAGTAGTACATGAGCATATGGATAGTAACGGTAAGGTTATTTTTGAAGATATCGCGGCAACTCCTATCCTGAATCAGGAGGGACAGATCGTTCAGGTCATCGAAGGTTTCCGGGATGTTACCCGCAAGGTTGGTTTAGAGCGTGAACTTAGAGAGTCTGAGCAAAAGCTTCGCCAGTTCTTAGAATCAGCGCGGGATATTATTTGTATCAAAGACCTTCAAGGACATTATCTGTACCTGAATCCCGCCGCAACCGACTCTATAGGGATACCGCGCGAGGAGGTTATAGGAAAGACCGATTTTGAGATATTCCCTCAACGTCTGGCCCAGGCCATGGTGGCCCACGACAGGGAGATGCTTGCCCACGGCAAGACCCTCTTTTTCTACGAACGAATGCATCTAAACGGGCATGTCCACTATTTCCATACAGTACGGTTCCCCATCCTGAACGATCAGGGGGAAATAGCCTCTTTTGCCATTATCGCCCGTGATATGACCGAGGAGGTGGTCTTACAGGAAGAGGTACGCCGGAACAAAGAGTACTTGGAGAACATCCTCGCCAACACCTCTGACATGATTATCACCACAGATCTTGAAGGTAAGATTGTCACGTTCAATCCAGGGGCCGAAAATATGTTGGGCTACAGGATGGAAGAGGTCCTGGGGGTCGACATAGAAACCCTGTGGAAGGCACCTCATGAGCGGCGCCGCCTAATGGCTGAGGTCAAGGCCAAGGGGGCAGTAAATAATCGCCCCGCCATACTTATTGCCAAGAAGGGACATGAGGTAGAGATTAGCCTGTCTCTGGCAGAGCTGCGGGAGACCGAGGGCCGTGTTTTGGGTACCGTGGGAATAAGCAAGGATGTGACTGAAGAGAATCGGCTACGCCGTCAGCTTATCAGGCATGAGACGGAACTGAGGGAAGCCCACGACTTCATGAACAACATTATTCAGAATTCACCCAATGCCATCATAGCAACCGATTCACAGGGAAATATTATCATCTGGAATCCGGCCGCAGAAGAGACTCTTGGATACAGGTCAGAGGATGTGATCGGCAAAATGAACATCGATAAGGTCTATCCTGAGGGCACGGCCAGAAGGGTGATGGAAATGATGCGAAGCCCCGAACATGGCGGTGTTGGGAAATTGAGATCCTATCCCATGGTCTATGTGAGGCAGGATGGCGAAATCGTCGAAGGGAACCTTTCCTCAGCTATAATCTATGACGCTGAGGGAAATGAGATGGCCTCTGTGGGGATCTTTGTGGACCTGAGGGAGAGACTCGAGATGGAGCGTAGACTCAGAAACACCCAGGAGCAGTTGCTTCAATCCGAGAAGCTGGCAGCCATGGGGCGTTTGACATCGCAAATTGCCCATGAGCTAAACAATCCATTGTACGGGATTATGAATACCCTGGAGTTACTGAAGACCGAGATCTCTCCTCAGAGCAAGAGGAGAAGGATCCTGGAGATGGCACTATCAGAGACAGTGAGGCTGACTGAATTGCTTAGAAAGATGCTCTCCTTTTCAAAGCCTGACGAGGAAGTGAGACAGCCAGCAGATATCAACACCATCCTGGATGAGATTCTGCTTCTTCACGAAAAACAGTTACGAGAGCATAGCATAAACATTTTCTCATCCTTTGAAAAGGAGATGGGGGAGGTCTACGCCTCAAAGAACCAGCTTCGGCAGGTATTCTTGAATATGATCTCCAATGCCCGAGATGCGATGCCGGAAGGGGGCACCCTCACGGTTACAACCCGGGCTGTAAGCGATAATATTCAGGTAGAGATCTCCGATACAGGGACCGGTATCAGAGGAGAAAATCTTGATAAGATCTTTGATGCCTTTTTTACCACCAAGGATAATGTTAAAGGTGTCGGTCTCGGTCTGGCTGTCTGTTACGGTTTCATAAGAGATCATGGGGGCGATATCAAAGTAAAAAGTCAAATAGGTTCGGGAACTACCTTTACCATCACACTTCCGCTTCACAAGGAGGCCCATACGGCGGGGAAATAACCGCCTGTCCCATGCCGTAAGAGGCAATGGCCAATCCTCAGACAATCGCTACTAAAATCCAAATTTTATAGATTTTACTGATTTTCATCCTAACAAAATAGATGGGCAACTGTTTTTTTTCTTGTCAACAAATAGGGGTGAATGCTTTGCTATGGCTGGTTTCTGGATTCCCGCCTCTCGCCTACGCTAGTGCAGTTTTTTAGCTGAAAGTACAGATCTTTAACTGATTTAGTCATTCCTGCGCAGACCCTTTCCCTGGCTTGAATAAGGGCGGGAATCCAAGGGCCAAACAAGTACTTATTCAGCTGCTACTATTTTTTTCTTGACAAACTATAAAAACTTTAATAATTATATTTTCTAAAATAACCCAAAATTTGAAGGAGCAACGTCATGGAGGATATATTCACAGTGTTTAAGGCGAGCAAATACTGTAATGTATCGGCAAAGACCATTATAAATTGGATCGAATCAGGGCACATTAAGGCCTACAAGACTGTGGGCGGGCATCGTCGGATAAAGAAATCAGACCTAGAGGCCTTTATGGAGAAGCAGGGGATTCCCGTTCCCAATGAAGATCAGGACGAGGGGCTGAAGCGAATTCTTGTGGTCGACGATGATCCCATAATCGTAGAAACAATTGTTCAGGCCTTAGAAGAGGATGAACACCACTATGAGGTGATTTCCGCATCTGATGGGTTTGAGGCCGGGCTGCAGGTAAATCACTTCAGACCCCATCTGCTGATCCTGGATATCATGATGCCAGACATTAAAGGATACGAGGTATGCAAGAAGATTAAGGGGGATGAGGAAACCAGGAATACTAAGATTATTGTCCTGTCTGCGTATCTGGACGAAGAGAAATTCAAAAAGATGAAGGAGTATGGTGCGGATGTCTGTTTTTCAAAACCGCTCCCACTGCCCCAACTAAAGGAGGAAGTGGCACGTCTGCTGGGACTGACGTAGTTTTAGGAGGCACCTATGAAACTCAAAGAGGCATTCGATAAAAAGAAGTTCGTGGTCACATCTGAAGTCCAGGCCCCTATTGATGAGGAACCGGAGGCTCTGATCAGACGCCTGGAATTGGTGCGTGGCCGTGTTGACGGTGTAGCTGTGCCGGAGCTGGACATCGAGGGGTTCGTTGGCGATAGCATCAAGACCTGCGACCTGCTCAAAAAGAACCGTTTCGAATCCATCTACCAGACCACCACCCGGGACAAGAGCCGACCCCAACTGGAAAAGGACCTCCTGATTGCCCATGAAACAGGGATAGAAAACCTGCTCGTCTTCACAGAAGATTACAGGATCACAGGCGACAGCCTTCAGGAGATGATGTTTTTTCATGTGGATTCAGGAAAATTGGCCTCGGTACTGGAACATATGAGGGAGGGCGTTACGGTGGAGGGTAAGGAATTGCCCTCTAAGGCGGAATTCACATTGGGCTCAGGAGTTGAATCTGGTTGGGGAAAAGATGTGCCTGAGCTGGAGTTGAAAGAGATGGAAGAGATGACCAGGATCGGCACCGGATTCTTCTTGACCACACCGGTGTTTGATGTCGCCTTGTTTGAAAAGTTCATGAGGCATGTCAAGAGCTTTGGCGTGCCAGTGATAGCAGAGGTAATGATCTTGAGGACGGCAGGCATGGCCCAGTTTCTGAACAGGCACTTTAAATCAGGACTGGTACCGGACTGGATGATCAAGAAACTTGCGAGTGCCCCGGATAGACAAAAGGCCAGTATTGAACTTTTTGCAGACATTGTGAGGGGCCTCAAGGACCTTTGTGAGGGAGTTCATATAATAACCATCGGAGGGGAAGAAAGGCTGAGATACTACCTCGATGCGGCCAAATTGAAGTAGGGGAGCTAGAGAATTGGGAGATATAAGCCTCACCATCGACGGGAAGAGGATTAGTTGTGCGGCAGGGACAAGCATCCTTGAGGCTGCCGAGCAGAACGGGATCAGGATTCCCAGGCTCTGTTATCACCATGAGCTTGAACCCTATGGTGCCTGCCGTATCTGCCTTGTTGAAGACAGCAAGACAGGGCGTCTCATGGCCTCGTGCGTTACCCCTGCCTCAGCCAATATGGAGATCCTGACAGATACCCCGCGCATAAAGAGGCACAGGACCAATATAGTCCGCCTGATGATGGCAGAACACCCGGAGTCCTGCGTGGTGTGCAGCAAAGGGAACCGCTGCCAGTTGCGGGAGATTGCCGCCGATCTGGGCCTTGGCTATGCGGATCTCTATGCCATCCCCAATTACAAACCACTAGAGCAGGCAAACTCCTTTATTTCCAGGGACCTGAGCAAATGTATACTCTGCGGGAAATGCATCCGTGCCGACCATGAACTTGTGGTGGCAGGGGCAATAGACTACAATCTCAGGGGCTTCAGGTCCCGTCCAGCAACCCTTCACGACCTGCCCTTGGAACAGTCCAGCTGCACCTTTTGCGGGACCTGCGTTTCCATATGTCCTACAGGCGCCTTGGCACCGATTAATACCCGATGGGTAGGGACCCCGGAGGGGGAGTCCCATTCCACGTGTGGTTTTTGTGGCATTGGCTGTTCGATTGTTGTTGGCCAAGCAGGGGGCAAGGCCATAGAAACCAACCCCTCTCACCTGCCAGGTTCGGTCAATGGCGCCACACTGTGCGTGCGGGGGCATTTTGCCCACGACTTTCTTAATGCCGATGAGCGATTAACTCAACCCATGCTCCGAAAGGAGGATGGGTTGTTGCCCTCCTCGTGGGGGGAGGCGCTGGATACCGTCGCCAAACGGCTGTTGGAAATCAAAGGGGAGTACGGGCCTCAAAGCATTGCCCTCTTTGGTTCCTCGAAGTGCTCAAATGAGGAAAACTACCTCTTCCAGAAGATTGCAAGGGTACTGTTGGGCACAAACAATGTGGACAATGGCGGATATATGGGCGGGCGGCCAGCCATTGATTTGATTGAGCAAAGGACCGATGGTAGGTGCCACATAAACCCCCTTAAATCCCTTCTAAAGGCAGAGTCGATCCTGATCCTGGGTGCTGACCCGAGCCATTCAACGCCGGTACTCAGTTATTATCTCAAGAGGGCCTCCAGAAAAGGGGTGCCCATGGTGCTGGTTGATCCCCGAAGGACCGATCTGGTGTCGTTCTCCAGTATCTGGCTGCCCGTATCCCCTGGCAAGGATACAGAACTGGTAAACTGCCTTGCGGCACTCCTCTGGAAGAATTTTTCAAATGATCAGGCTTTTGTTGAGCGCTTTACAGAAGGCTTTGGCAGTTACAGGGATGGCCTTTCTTCATTCAATCTTGAAAGGCTTTGTGTGGCGGCAGGAATAGACATGGCGTCTATGAAGCGGGCGGCTGAGATACTTAAGGGTAAGAAGATTGCCTTGGTGCTGGGAGATGGGATTACCCACCAAAAGGACGCTAACCATTGCATAGATGCCCTCTTGAACCTCTCCCTAATGACAGGGAGCCTGGCAAGTGAAAAAGGCTGGATTTATCTCCTTTCAAAGGAGAACAATGACGTGGGGGCATGGGATATGGGGAGTGTGCCACATGTACTTCCGGGCCGCCAGCCACTGGGTGAAGACGGGGTGCGACAAAAATGGGAGCGG
The DNA here is from genome assembly GCA_043808585.1 of Pseudomonadota bacterium. Classification (GTDB taxonomy): domain Bacteria; phylum Desulfobacterota; class DSM-4660; order Desulfatiglandales; family Desulfatiglandaceae; genus CAYVMN01. The sequence goes on from JAZDES010000167.1 coordinate 8,432, forward strand.
TTCTGGAAGACAAAGATATCACCCGACCAGGGGCTTAACGTTATTCGGATGATTGAAGAAGCGGAAAAGGGCAATCTTAAGGCCCTGTATGTCATGGGAGAGAACCCGCTTCGTTCTCTGCCCCAAGGTGAGCGGGTTAGGGAGGCCCTTGAGAGATTAGATCTTCTGGTGGTCCAAGATATCCTCGCCAATGAAACATCACAGATTGCACATGTGGTCCTGCCAGGCGCCGCCTCCTGCGAAAAGGCAGGTTCTTTCACCAATATGGAGGGAAGGATACAGCCTTTTGAGCCTGTGGTGTCTCCCCCGGGAGATGCCAAGCCGGATTGGGAGATCCTGGATATCCTGGGTGAAAAGATGGGTTTCCCGAGACGTTATGGTTCCCTTGGGATGGTTAGGTCTGAGATATCCCGCGCAATACCCATGTATAAAGAACTGAACGGGCAGAGGGATGAGGGGTGGGTCAAGGAGACGAGCAAAAAGGCCCTCTTTTCCTTCACTCCTGTCGCCTCCGCCCCGTATGGGACAACTGATGGAAATTATCGCCTAACCGCCGTCATGGGATCCCTAAGATACCATCTGGGCAGCGGCACCCGCACCAGCCATTCGGAACGTATCCGGGGATTTGAGCTTTGTGAAGAGGTTCAAGTATCCCACGAGGATGGGGCCAAGCTGGACATCAGGGACGGGGAAACGGTCCGCATTGTATCTCCGCAAGGGGCCGTTGCCAGAAAGGTCAGGTTGGAGAGGAGTCTGAGGGCCGGTCTTGTCTTTCTCCCGAGGGCCTTTCATGGAAATGACGCAAGGAACCTGATTCCCTTAACCCCAATTGAGAGGATTGATTGGCCAGGATGGAACACGTGTCAAGTGAGGCTTGAGAAGGTGTAATGCTCGGGATTTCCGGTTATAGGAGTTAGGAGATCAAATAATGGATCCAGGAGAGATCGACCGGGACAGACTCAGAACTATTATAGAAGGCCATAGGTACAAGAAATGGGCGCTCATACCACTATTACAGGAGGTTCAGGAGACATTCGGGTATATCCCTCCTGACACCATCGAACCCATAGCAGAGGCCCTTGATCTGTTCCCATCGCAGGTACAAGGTGTAATTACATTTTATGCCAGGTTTACACTGGAACCAAAGGGAAAATACGTGGTCAGGGTCTGTCGTGGTACGGCATGCCACGTGAAAGGTGGCCAGAGCGTACTAAGGCTGATGAAGAGGGAGCTAGGCCTCGAAGAGGGTGAGACAGACTCCGATTATCGATTTACCTTAGAGACGGTAGCCTGTCTGGGGGCCTGTTTCTTGGCCCCCGCCATGTTGGTCGATCGAACCTATTTTGGCAGACTTTCGCCCAACAAGGTTAACACTGTGCTTGGGCAGTATCGCAAGCCCGGTTAATGTCCGATGTCCGAAGTCCGAAGTGCGATGTCGGAAATCCAAAATCCAAAATCCAAAATGAGATGAGTGGAAGGGGCAGCACTGGGAGATGGAGAGGTTAGGTTCTGTTGGACAGCTCGAGTGGCTCCGCAACAAGACCCTTGCCCGTATGGACAGGGCCAGGAGCGTTGTTCATGTCTGCATGACCGGATGCCGGGCTTATGGCGCTGCCGAGGTGAAAGAGGCCCTTGAGAAAGAGGTTAAGCAAGAGGGCCTTTCAGGACAGGTGGAGATACGGGCCACGGGGTGTCACGGTTTTTGCGCCAAGGCCCCGGTGATCGCGTTAGAACCCCTTGGAGTACAATACCAGGAAGTAGAGCCAGGGGATGCGGCCGAGATTGTAGCCCTCACCCTCAGGAATAACCGCTTGATTGATCGCCTGGCCTACAAGGACCCTTCAACAGGAAGGCCTGTATACTATTGGTCCCAGATCCCTTTCTATCAGAAACAGGAAAGGAGAGTACTTGCCAATTGCGGCAGGATAGATCCCACTAAGATAGAGCACTATATCGCTGCTGGGGGATATCAGGCCATTGTAAAGGCCCTGACCAAAATGACGTCAGAACATATAGTTGAAGAGGTAAAAGCGGCCAAATTGAGGGGCAGGGGTGGGGCCGGTTTTTTGACCGGCCTCAAATGGGAATTTGCTCAGCGGGCAGAAGGCCGTCCAAAATATATCATATGCAATGCTGATGAGGGGGACCCCGGGGCCTTCATGGATCGGGCCATTCTGGAGGGCGATCCCCATGCGGTCCTCGAAGGTATGCTCGTAGGCGCATATGCCATAGGGGCAGAATATGGATATATCTACGTGCGCGAAGAATACCCCATTGCCGTGGAGCATCTGACCATAGCCGTGGAACAGTTGAGGGAACTTGGACTTATCGGTGAGAATATCCTGGGAACAGGTTTTTGTTTCGACCTCTCCTTGAAGATTGGGGCAGGGGCCTTTGTATGCGGGGAGGAGACCGCCCTTATGGCCTCCATTGAAGGCAAGCGCGGTATGCCCAGGGCGCGGCCGCCATTTCCTGCACAGAGCGGCCTTGATGGAAAACCGACTAATATAAACAACGTAGAGACCTGGGCCAATGTGCCTCTAATCATCAAGAACGGCGCCGCATGGTATGGAGAGGTGGGAACAGAAAACAGCAAAGGAACGAAAATCTTTTCCCTGGCCGGCAAGGTGAATAATACAGGCCTGGTAGAGGTACCCATTGGCGTAACCATCAAGGAGGTGGTCTTTGACATAGGTGGCGGTATTCCGAAGGGGAGACAGTTCAAGGCGGTACAGATGGGTGGACCATCGGGTGGTTGTGTTCCTTCCCAGTATCTGAATCTGCCCATAGACTACGACACGCTTCAGCGTATAGGCGCCATTATGGGGTCAGGCGGCATGGTGGTGATGGATGAGAACAACTGTATGGTGGAGATTGCGCGATTTTTCTTGAGTTTTACCCAGTCCGAGTCCTGCGGGAAATGCGCACCGTGCCGCCTGGGCACAACTCAGCTCCTTGAGATATTGACCAGGATCACAAGGGGGGAAGGGCAGTTAAAGGACTTAGAGACCATCAAGGAATTGGGGGAGACGATCACAGAGTCGTCGCTGTGCGGCCTTGGCCAGACCTGTGCCAAGCCGGCGCTGTCCACTCTCAAGTACTTTTCAAAGGAGTACGAGGAGCATATCCTGGAGTACCGTTGTGCCGGGGCAACATGCGATTCCATGGTCATATCTGCGTGTCAGCATGCCTGTCCTGCCGGGATTGATGTTCCTAACTACGTGGCTGCAATCGCCAGTGGCAAATTTGAGCAGGCCGTGGAAGTCATAAGGGAAAGAAATCCTTTTCCCGCCGTGTGCGGCCGTATATGTATTCACCCCTGCGAACTAAAATGCCGCCGGGGAGAGTTGGATGAACCGGTGGCCATCCGGGCGCTCAAGCGCTTTGTCACTGACTGGTATTTTGAGAACGTTGGCCTAGCCAAAGAACCTTTTCCCGTTACCAGTAACCAGAAGGTCGCCGTAGTTGGAGCTGGGCCGGCGGGTCTCACATGTGCCTATTTCCTGGCCAAGATGGGTTACCAAGTGACCGTTTATGAGGCCCAGCCGATGGGCGGCGGAATGCTTGGAATCTCCATCCCTGAGTTTCGCCTACCCCGTGAAGTAATACAGAAAGAGATTGACTATATTACAAGCTGCGGTGTGAAGGTCCTTTACAGCTCACAAATTGACGTCAACCATACGGTCAATGACCTCTTGGCTGAAGGGTACAAGGCCGTGTTCATTGCAGCGGGCGCACAGTCCAGCCTGAGGATGGGGATCCCCGGCGAAGAGGAAGCGATTAAGGGTCTCTATCACGGCCTTCAGTTCTTGACAGATATCAGAACCGGAAAAAGGATAAGACTAAAGGGAAGGGTTGTTGTGATTGGGGGAGGAAATGTTGCGATAGATGTTGCCAGAACTGCCCTGCGGGTAGGCGCCCTGGACGTGCAGATATTTTACCGGAGGACCATTGAAGAGATGCCTGCCTGGGCGAAAGATATCGAGGAGGCCATCGAGGAGGGAATCGTAATAAATCCCTTCTGGGCGCCCAAACGTATCGCGTATAGGAATGGAGAGGTCAGCGGTATCGAGTTCGTACGCAGCAAGACTGTCTATGACGAGGAAGGAAGATCGCGTTTGAGTCTTGATGATAATGTAACACAGATAGTAGATGCCGAGGTGGTCATTATCTCCATTGGTCAGGCGCCAGATGTCTCTTTCTTGTCCAAGGACAGTCAGCTTGAGAGGGCCCTGTGGGGCAGCCTTGCAGTTGATGAAAACAGCCTGTCGACCAATATCCCTGGTATTTTTGCAGGCGGAGATTTCACCACCGGGCCAAGTACAGTAATTAGGGCCATAGCGTCAGGAAGGAGGGCGGCCATCGCAATTGACAAATATCTCAAAGGCGATGAGAGCCGCGTGGAGATACTAGATGAAAAGACCGCCATGGAGGAGAATATAGGTTTAGCCCTGGATGAGGAAGCCACAGAAGCGAGGCCGAGGATCAAGATTGAACTTGAGAGGCCAGAGGAAAGGGTAAGAGACTTCAGGGAGGTAGAGAAGGGATTCACTGAGGAGCAGGCGCTTTTTGAGTCCACCAGGTGCCTTAGATGTGATCTGGAAAAGGACAGGAGTAAGACATGATCAGGTCCATTACACAGCAAAAGGGGGTAGAGGAACTGGAGCGACTCCTTGATGGAATTGGGAGGGTCTTCATAGTCGGCTGCGGCACGTGTGTCACCCTTACGCGCACGGGTGGCGTGTTGGAAGTGGCGGCCATGAAAGAAAAGTTATCCTCTAAGGGGAAGATGATCACAGGGGATGTGGTCTTACCCGTGGCCTGCGACAATTTGACAAGGGAGGCCCTGGCCGAATACGGGGGCAAGATCAGGCAGGCCGATGCCCTCTTGATCATGACCTGCGGCTTTGGAGTTCAGACCATTGCCAGGCATTCAGAAAAGATGGTCGTCCCGGCCCTTGACACGCTGTTTATGGGCAAAGAGACCGGGCCGGGGCAGTTTGATGAAATATGCACCCAGTGCGGGACCTGTATATTAGGAGAGACCGGCGGTATCTGTCCCGTCACCTCCTGCCACAAGGGTCTAGTGAATGGGCCTTGCGGGGGGACGAATAATGGAAAGTGCGAGATAGATGAGGCCAAAGACTGTGCATGGACGCTCATCTATAAGCGATTGAAGGCGTTTGACCGGCTAGATTCCATGAGGAAGCTCCAGAAACCCAGAAATCACCAGGTAGAACCGAGGCCGGGAAAACTAAAATTTTAGTAAGTTAAATCGTTTCAAGCCACACCAATCGTCAATATTCAATAGTCAATATTGGTGAATTCGTAAAAACCCATCCACAGGACTTTTGTGTCATTCCCGTGAAAACGGGAATCCAGGAGAATCAACCAGTTCTGGACTCCCGCTCCCCGCCTTCGCGAGGACAGGCTTCGCGGGAGTGACGGTCTAGGAGGCTTTTTACGAGTCCATTAATATTCAATTCCCGGTTTATCCGGGGTAGGAGGTCAAAGATGTTTTCCTCATTTAAGGAGGCCTTAGAGTCAGGCAAGTTTGTTATCACCTCTGAAGTGGCTCCACCCAAAGGAACAAACCTGGAGAAGATGGCACACCATATTGAGCTCCTAAAAGATAAGGTGGATGCCATGAACGTTACCGATCACCAGAGTTCTGTCATGCGATTTCCCTCCCTGGGAGGGGCCATCCTGGTAAAAGAGATGGGTGGGGAGCCCATCTTGCAGATGACCTGTAGAGATCGTAATCGCATGGCCCTCCAGGCCGATCTCCTGATGGCTGCCAGCAGGGGGATCAGGAATGTGCTTTGTCTGACAGGGGATTCTATAGTCCTGGGTGACCATAAGCAGGCAAAAGGGGTCTTTGACCTGGACTCAAGTCAATTGCTGGCGGCGATCAGGGGGCTGGAGAAGGGGAAGGATCTTGGTGGAAATGACCTGGACGGGAGCGTCTCTTTCTGTGCAGGCGCCATCGTTACCCCGGAGGCCAATCCTCTGGAGCCGCAGCTCATCAAATTCGAGAAAAAGATAGAGGCAGGTGCCGAGTTCATACAGACCCAGGCGGTTTATGACCTGGACAATTTCAAGCGATTTATGGAATATGCCGGAGAGTTTCCGGTAAAGATCCTGGCCGGGATCATCCTGCTGACCTCGGCCCCCATGGCCCGGTTCATGAACAAGAATGTCGCCGGTGTCAATGTGCCGCAGGAGTTGATCGACGAGATGGCCTCAGCGGGCAAGGGGAAGGCCCTGGCCAAAGGGATAGAGATCGCAGGCCGCATGATCAAGAGGATACGGGATGAGAAGATGTGCGACGGCGTTCACATCATGGCCATAGGCAAGGAGGATGTGGTCCCGGAGATCATGGCTGCGGGGGGGCTCATTTGATTCGAGGAGGCTGCAGCATTTTGTTTTTGGCTGTTTGAATTAGCACCTGTATCATCAGCCCATTACCCCTAATGTACGGTTACTCGAAAGAAAAGGCACCGATGCCAAAGGCGACACTCCGCTTTTATGAAGAACTGAATGATTTCTTGCCAAGACACAGGAAGAAAATCGACTTTGAGGCAGAATTCGTTGGCAAGAGATCCATAAAAGACATGATCGAAGCGATGGGTGTGCCTCATACGGAAGTCGATCTCATCCTTGCCAATGGAAAATCTGTAGACTTCAAATATATCCTCCAAGGGGGAGATCGAATCAGCGTATATCCTGTCTTTGAATCGATCAATATCGAGGGGATCACCCGCCTGAGGAAGGTCCCCCTTAGAAGGACCCGATTCATAGCGGATAGCAATATAAGGGATGTGGTGAAATATATGCGGGCCCTGGGGCTTGACGTATATTTCGACCCCTCACTCTCCCGTATGGAGATAATTGAGGTATCCCGCAATGAGAAGAGGATTATACTTACCAAGAGCAAGAATCTCCTTAAGTTCACTCAGGTAACCCACGGAATCTACCTACGTCCGGGTACGACCGCAGAGCAGATCAAGAGGGTCGTGGATGCCCTGGAGATCAGGGATAAGGTAAGCCCCTTTTCAAGATGCCTATGCTGTAACACCCCCCTTGAGAAAGTTTCAAAGGAGGTGGTGGAAGATCGGGTCCCGCCTAAGGTCAGGACCTCCTGCAATGAATACACCTACTGTAGATCTTGCGATCAGGTTTACTGGAAGGGAACGCATTTTATGAAGATGAAAAGGGTGATTGACCAGATATTAGAATAGGCATTTCATTTTTCCCTTGCATTTTGTGATGTTATCGTTTATATAAACCAGGATTTTTTGGTCTATCCTCGTTGGTGACCCCAATGTTGCGGAAAGTTCTGGCACTTATAAATACGGCCATTTCTTTCAGAATGAAGGGCAATTTGGGGTGCTTTTAATGCAACCTCGGGGCTGAGATAAATTTTTCATTTAGAATTTTCCAAGAGATAACCTCCTTACACCAAATTGTACTGCTAAGATAGAACATCACATGAGGCATCTGAGTAAGTAGGTAAACTGCTTCGGATGCCTTATTTGCTTTGGCGGTTAGGGTTATGGGAGGCCCAAGAGATTCAAGTGGAGCCAATTTCAGCTTATGATGCCTTGGCCGGGCGGGTGGTCAAGGGCCTGGATAGGGTCGTGGCGGTAAAGGTCAATGGGGAGTTGCGCGACCTCTCTACCCAGATAGAATCCAATGAGGACCTGGAGCCCATTTACCTGAATTCTGAAGAGGGGCTCGAAATATTGAGGCACAGCACCTCCCACGTGATGGCCATGGCTGTCAGGGAACTTTTCCCTGGTGTTAAGGTTACCATCGGTCCGGCCATCCAGGATGGTTTCTATTACGATTTTGATTATGAACGCCCGTTTAGGGAAGAGGACCTGCAGGGTATCCAGGATAAGATGCGGGAGATAATAGCGGCGGACCTTCCCTTTACCCGGAGAGAGTTGACGAGTCAGGAGGCCATCGATTTCTTTAAGGGGAGGGGTGAAGACTATAAGGTGGAGCTGATCAACGACTTGGGGGCAGAGAAGGTCACCCTCTATACACAGGGGGGCTTTACCGATCTCTGCCGGGGCCCTCACATCCCATCTACTGCTATGATCCATGCCTTTGCTCTGACCAAGGTGGCGGGCGCCTACTGGCGTGGGGATGAAAAAAGGGCAATGCTCAGCCGGGTATACGGTGTTGCCTTTGAGAATGAGAAAGAGCTGAGAGAATATCTCAGAAAGGTCGAAGAGGCCGAGAAACGAAACCATGCCAAGCTTGGGCCACAGCTTGGTCTTTTCAGTACCTATGATGAGATAGGTGCCGGCATGATCGTCTGGCATCCAAGGGGCGCCATGCTGCGTCACATTATAGAGGAATTTGAGATAAAAGAGCACCTGAAAAGGGGATACGAACTAACGAAGGGTCCGGGTATTCTGAAGACCGAACTGTGGAAGAAATCCGGGCACTTCGAGAACTATCGAGAGCACATGTACTTTACGGCCATCGATGAGCAGTCATACGGCATTAAGCCCATGAATTGCCTGGCGCACATGCTCATTTATGGCTCCAAGATAAGGAGTTACAGAGACCTGCCGAAACGATATTTTGAATTAGGTACTGTTTATCGTCATGAAAGATCCGGGGTCCTGCATGGCCTGTTGAGGGTGAGGGAGTTTACACAGGATGACGCCCACATTATCTGCACCCCGGAACAGCTCAATGATGAGATAAGAGGTGTGCTTGGTTTTGTACGGGACGTAATGGCTATCTTCAAGTTTGACTATGAGTTGGAGATCAGCACCCGTCCGGAGAAGTCCATAGGTACCGATGAAGATTGGGAACTTGCCATTAAGGCCCTTATGGAGGCCATGGAGTATTCCCATCTCCCATACGATATTAATGAGGGAGACGGGGCCTTCTACGGACCCAAGATCGATGTAAAGCTAAAAGACGCCTTGGGCAGGAAATGGCAGTGTGCGACGGTGCAGTGCGATTTTACACTTCCTGAAAGATTTGATCTGGTCTATATTGACAGAGATGGACAAAAACACAGGCCTGTCATGATCCATAGGGTAATCCTCGGTGCGATTGAGAGATTCATTGGGGTACTGATCGAACATTATGCGGGCGCGTTCCCCACGTGGCTTGCCCCTGAACAGGCCGTGATCCTGACTGTAACGGACAGGAATATTCAGCATGGGGAGTTGTTGCTGAGGACCCTTGAAGAGGCAGAAATAAGGGTCAAATCCGACTTCCGAAATGAAAAATTGAGTCTCAAGGTCAGAGAGGCCCAGTTGCAGAAGATCCCCTACATGCTTATTGTGGGGGACAAGGAATGCGAAAGGGAAGGGTTGACTCCAAGGCTTAGGAGTGGTCAAAATCTTCTCCTTATGGGTCCAAAGGAGTTCATTGACCTGATTTTAGAAGAATGTAGACAAAGGAGGTAACAACCATAGCAAAGAGATCTGATGATGTCAGGGTGAACGAGCGGATCCGCTCCAGGATGGTCATGCTAATTTCGGCGGAAGGTAAACAGCTTGGCATTGTCCCAGTGAATGAGGCCCTGGGAGTGGCAAGGGACAAGGGTCTGGATCTGGTGGAGGTCGCACCCAATTCGGATCCCCCTGTATGCCGGGTCATGGACTACGGTAAGTTCAAGTACCAGGCAAGCAAGAAGGTTCAGGAGACCCGTAAGAAGGGCAGGGGCGGCCTCCTAAAGGAGATCAAGCTCAGACCCAACACCGAAGATCACGACTTGGGTTTCAAGATCAAAAGCATGAGGAGGTTCCTTGAGAAAAAGAATCGGGTGAAAGTGACGATCTTTTTTAGGGGACGGGAGGTGGCTTATGCGAATGCCGGCGTGGAACTCCTCAAGAGGGTTGCCAATGAGGTTATGGACATGGGGACGGTGGAGCAGGAACCTATGCAAGAGGCCAGGAACAGGATGAGCATGGTGATCGTCCCGAAATAGAGATGAACCACTACTTGAAACTGGAAACTTGACACGGCCCGTATTTCCCAGCCTTGTCGAGTTTCAATTATCGTAACAATCTAGCGCTCTGAAACCGGGGCAATGCGGGTTGGGAAAACCCCCATTGCCCCGGATAAACGCCAGATTGAAAAAAGGCTGAAATGATACCAAATTATCCAGTTCCAAGTATCGAGCATGCAGTATCCAGCATCAAATTTCAAGGTCCCCGTTTTAAGTAAGGGAGGTTATAAATGCCAAAGATAAAGACGAACCGTGGAGCGGCAAAGAGATTTAAGACCACGGGTTCTGGGAAGATCGTCAGGCACAAGGCCTTTGCGAATCATATTCTCACAAAAAAGAGCGCAAAGAGGAAAAGGAATCTGAGGAAATCAGCCCTGGTGGATTCCACCAACTTAAGGCAGGTGGCGAGACTCATCCCCTACGGTTAATTGGGCCGTTTAGGGATTGAGGGATCGGGCAATACCCCGATTCCGGGTCACCCTGTTAGGCAGCTCTGAGAGGGTTTATACCGAAACTAAAATATAATCAAAGAGGTTTTCAAATGCCAAGGGTAAAAAGAGGTCCCAAAGCCAGGAGAAGGAGAAAGAAGATACTTCAGGCGGCCAAAGGTTACGTCGGCGGTCTGAGCAGACAGTACAGGACTGCCAGCGTTTACGTGGCCCGGGCCGGGGTGTATGCCTACCGGGATCGGAAGGCAAGGAAAAGGGATTTTCGCCGGCTCTGGATTGTGCGGATAAATGCCGCGGCCAGGGAAAATGGTCTCTCATATAGCAGGCTCATAGGCGGTCTGTATAAGGCAGGGATCAACCTGGACCGCAAGGTGCTTGCCAATATGGCCGTTCGAGATCCAGTTGCATTCTCTCAGCTGGCAAGTATGGTCCGATACAACAGCTTCAACACACAACCATTGGGGCGATGAAAGAAGATCTCCTTGAGCTGGAAAAGAGGGCGCTTGAGGAACTGGAGAGGGTAGGTAAGGCCTCAGAGCTTGAGAGGTTCAGGGTCTCATATCTCGGGAAGAAGGGCCTCATAACCTCATTCATGAGAAGGCTTGGCGAGGTGCCAGCGGATCAAAGACCGGAGTTGGGCAAGCTGGCCAATCGTGTGAAGGCCAACCTGACCAAGCGGTTTGACGAAAAAGGCAAGGTCCTTGCCTCCGGAAAGGCCGTACGATCCAGTTACCTTGACGTAAGCCTGCCAGGTCGAGAACAGCCCCGTGGGCATCTCCATCCCATCTCTCTAACTATCAGGGAGGTCTGCCAGATCCTATCCAGGATGGGATTCAGGATTGTGACCGGGCCCAATGTGGAACTGGACTACTATAATTTTGAGGCCCTCAACATCCCCAGGGATCATCCTGCAAGGGATATGCAGGACACCTTTTATATCTCCGAAAATGTGGTCTTGAGGACCCATACCTCTCCCATACAGGTCAGGGTCATGGAGAGTCAAAGGCCTCCGGTCAGCGTCATCGCCCCAGGAAAGGTCTACCGGAGGGACTCGGATGTCTCCCATACCCCCATGTTCCACCAGGTGGAGGGCCTCCTTGTCGATAAGGGGGTGAGTTTTGGTGATCTGAAGGGTACCCTGACAGGCTTTGTGCACCAGATGTTTGGCCGCGATACGGCCTTGCGGTTCAGACCAAGCTTCTTTCCCTTCACCGAACCGAGTGCAGAGGTGGATATACGATGCGTGCTCTGCGGGGGGGATGGCTGCCGGACCTGCTCCCATACAGGCTGGTTAGAGATCCTCGGGTCAGGGATGGTGGACCCTGAAGTGTATGGTTTTGTCGACTACGACCCTGAGGTCTATTCCGGCTTTGCCTTTGGCATGGGCATCGAGAGAATCGCCATGCTCAGATACGGGATAGACGACATTCAGCTATTCTTCAAGAATGATATGCGGTTCCTAAGGCAGTTCTGAATAGCGGACGAAATATTGGAGTATCGGTAATACTTTAGCGCTTTGAAAACACTGAGGAGTAAGATGGCAGACCGTGAGGGTCTTTTTTCCAAAGGACGTAACCCAAATTCTTTACAGCCTGTGGCACGCCCCCTTACCTTTAAATATCCCGATGTAATCGGGACACAGGCAGGGGAGAGGGCTCTTCATAGGGAGATCCTCTTATGGGGCTGTTTCGTAACGAGGTTCAAGACCTCACTGCCGTTCTTTGAAATGATGCCGTCCTTTACGTCCTTTGGAAAAAAGACCCTCGCGGTCCTCTGCCTTTCTTTCAAAACGCTAAAGTGTTACGAGTATCGGAGTAATGGATTACTTCCATCACTCTATTTTGCCGATGCTCCAAGGAAACAGCCATAAGGCATTGCCAATGAAAGTTTCTCTAAATTGGCTAAAAGAATATGTAGATATTGAGCTCTCACCCCATGACCTTGCAGAGTTCCTGACCATGACCGGGCTCGAGATAGAGGGGCTTGAGGCAGTAGGTCAGTCCCTTGATGAGATCCTTGTAGGAAGAATATCGAGTGTAAGACACCATCCAGGGGCCGACCGGCTCTTCCTCTGCGAGGTGGAGACCGGCGATGTTACGGTGCAGGTGGTGTGCGGGGCGCCCAATGTAAAAGAGGGGGCACTGGCTCCCCTGGCCCTGCCAGGAGTAAGACTGCCAGATGGCACTCTCGTAAAAGAGGATATGGTCAGGGGGGAGATCTCCAGAGGGATGCTGTTGGCAGAAGACGAGATAGGCCTGACCGATGACCACGAAGGCATCATGATCCTCCCCCAGGGTCTAACCCCAGGGGACCCACTTCCCGCGGTCTTCCCGGTTTCTGACTGGGTCTTTGATGTGAGTCTTACGCCCAATCGCCCTGACTGCGCATCTGTCATCGGGATTGCAAGGGAGATTGCCGCTGTTACAGGAGCAAGGCTAAGAAGGGCGGAGATCGAGGTCAAAGAGGACGGCCCTCAGATAGATGAACTTACCAGCGTAACTATCGAGGACCCTGCTGGCTGCCCCCGCTACGCCGCCGGCATAATTCAGGACGTTCAGCTTGGGCCCTCTCCATTTTGGCTGAGATATAGGTTACACCTGTCAGGAATAAGGAGTATTAGCAACGTAGTTGATGTAACAAACTATGTACTGCTGGAGATGGGCCAACCCCTCCACGCATTTGATTATGAGCGGCTGCGGCAAAACAGGATAGTGGTGAAACGGGCGCAGGAAGGGGAGACATTCACAACCCTTGACGGGCAGTCCCACACCTTGAGTGGGGAAACACTCATGATTTGCGATGGAGAGCGGAAGGTGGCGGTGGCGGGAATCATGGGGGGGCTAAATTCCGAGATCTTTGCAGGGACGCGGAATGTCCTGGTTGAGAGCGCCTTCTTCGATCCAGTGACGATCCGAAAGGGTTCAAAGAGGCTGGGATTGTCGACAGAGGCCTCCTATCGCTTTGAAAGGGGTGTGGACATCGAGGGAGTTACAACCGCCCTGAGGCGCTCCCTTTTCCTTATCTCCGATCTGGCCGCGGGAAAGATCGCCACGGGCCTTATCGATAATTACCCAAATAAATATAAGCCTCGCCTTATTGAACTCAGGATAGATAAAACAAACCAATTTCTGGGCACCAATGTCTCAAAGGATGAAATAAGCGGATATCTGAAGGCCCTGGAGATGGAGGTGTCTGATGTCGATGGCAATACCTTGCGGGTCACGCCCCCATCCTTTCGAGTGGATATTACGAGGGAGGTCGATCTATTTGAAGAAATAGCAAGGCTCTTTGGATTTGATAAGATACCCGTCACTTACCCGAGTATCAGGCCTTCCGAGGAGGGGGAGGATCCTGAAGTTACCCTCCGTGACCGGGCAAGGTCCATCATGGTGGGCCTGGGCTTTACCGAGATTATTACCTACAGCTTTATCACCCCTGATTCCGCTGACATGCTCGACGCAGATAAGGACAGCCCCCTAAGGTCCTTTGTCAAGCTCTTGAACCCCATTACAGTGGATCAGTCCGTGATGCGGACTTCTTTGATCCCGGGACTCCTCTCAACCGTCAAGACCAATATCCTCTATAACGAAGATAACCTAAAGCTGTACGAGTGGGGAAGGGTATTCATAAGGAAAGAAGGGGCACAGCAGCCCCTTGAAAGGACCTTTTTGGCCGGAGTGATTACCGGCCTATTTAGCCAGAGGGAATGGTATTGTGATGAGAGACGTGTGGACTTTTACGATGCCAAGGGTGCTGTAGAGTCCCTCCTCAGGGGGGTGGGCATCGAGAATCTCAGATTCGAGAAAGGTGCAGGCGCCCCATGGTATGATAAAAATTTCTCGTCCACCATCTCCCTCCGTGGCAACCTCTCTCCGAGCCCTTCAGCCCCTGTCATTGGCCAGGTGGGACGTATATGCTCGGGGGTATTGAAGGCATACCAACTGGAGAGGGAGGATGTCTACCTGTTTGAACTGGACATCGGTCTGGTCCGGCAGAACCTGAGAGGCCCAGGGAAATCTCTCCCGCTCCCTAAATACCCCGCCGTACTAAGGGACATTTCAATGATCATAGGGAGAGAGGTTGAGAGCAGCAAGATAAATGATATAATAATGCGAGAGGGCGGAGACCTGGTTGAATCGGTCCATATATTTGATCTTTATGAGGGTAAGAATATGGAAGCCTCTGAAAAGGCCATAGCCTTCAGGGTCTGTTACAGGTCAGGTCATCAGACACTTGATGGCGCAGAGGTAAACCGCTTGAACGATTCAATAATTGATAGTATAAAGAGAGAGACAGGGGGGAGATTAAGGGAAGGCCGAGAAAATGGTCCAGATTCCTGACGACAAGAGATATTTTCGCATAGGGGAAGCCAGCCGTATCATTGGGGTCGAGCCCTATGTCCTGAGGTACTGGGAGAGTGAATTCTCCCAGGTCAGGCCGCAAAGGGCCGATTCCAACCAGAGGACCTACCAGAAAAAAGACCTGGAAATCATCCTTGAGATAAAGAGACTCCTGTATGAGGAAAAGATGACCATAGAGGGTGCCAAGCGGCGCTTGAGGCAAGCGATGGCCAAAGAAAGGGCCGCGGGCGACCTCCCCATGGAAGAGATAAGAAGAGATCTCCGTGAGGTTATCCAGCTACTTTCATAATCCTATCCCGGATAAACCCTGTCAGAGTTGCCTATCCCCTATTTCCTGATAATCGAACATCCAAGACCTCTATCTGAAACGCTATAGCCTTTCATGAAGAATACCCTGGTCATTTTTTCCCTGCTCATCCTCATCACCCTCCTCTTTTTAAAAGAGGATCAACAAAAGAGGCCTACCGGGCCGCTTTCAGAGGGATGCGTGTTCTGTCATGCCGGGGTGAGGGATCCTGACCCCTCCCATCCGGCAGCAGCCTTTGGATGTTATGCCTGTCATCTGGGAAACCCCTATTCCCTGGACAAAGGAAGGGCGCATTTCGCCATGACCCGCAACCCCGGGGACCTCCGCGTGGCGAGCCAGACCTGCGGGAGGGAAGGGTGCCATCCTGATATAGTCGCCCGCGTGAAAACCAGCATAATGGCCACCAATAGAGGAATTCTCAGGACGGTGCAGAAAAAACTCCTCGGGGCAAGGGGGAACTCCGGCGACATAAAGATGGTAGGGGTGAGTGACCTGATGGGAGAGAGCCCACCCCAAAACCTTGCCATCGATCTTTACCGAAAGATGTGTGGCGGTTGCCATCTCTGGAAGCAGCGTGGCGATAGGGAGGGGGAAGTGGGCAAAAGGGGAGGGGGATGCAGCGATTGCCACATACTTGACGCGGATGAAAAGGGCTTGGAAAAGGCGGAGATATCCTATCACCCCAGGATGACCACGAGGATCCCATCTGAGAACTGCATCAAATGCCACAACAGGTCGGCCAGGATAGGGCTTTCATACTTCGGGAGATTCGAATCTGACGGCTACGGGACACCTTATGAGGGGAGAGGGCTCAGCAGCAGGAGGTTGTCCGGAAACCGCTTTTTCCTTAATCTGCAGGGAGATGTTCATTTCACCAAGTCAGGCATGGAATGTATTGATTGCCACACCGCTACCGGGTTAATGGGGGACGGGAGGCAATACGATAACTTGAAGGCGCAGGTGGACATCACATGCGAGGCCTGTCATCTTCCCACGGTTTCCAAGGTCTCAGTTGATGATCAACTTGCAAGACGTCTGGTCTTTCTGAATAGGAAGGTACCGGATGTGGACGGTCGACCTATCGGGTTTACCGAGAAGGGGACGCCTCTTTACAACCTGCAGGTAAGGGACAAGGTAGTCTTCTACCGGAAAAAGGACGGTTTCCCCATTGAGATGGATATTGCATCCATGGAGAAACCCCATCACAGGCTGGCCGGCCACGGGCGTCTCTCCTGTCAGGCCTGCCACAGCGCCTGGATCCCCCAGTGTTACGGGTGTCATCTCACATACCGCAGATCCGAGTCCCAGGTAGACTGGTTGACCGACGAAAAAACACCAGGGAAATGGAAGGAGGCAAGATCTTATCTTCGCTTTTCAAGGCCGGCGCTGGGACTAGATGAGGCCTCTCACATCTACCCGATTACTCCGTGTCAGGTCTTCGCCACAGTTTTCGACAAGACTGGCCAGTATTGCAAGGATGAATCATTTAAGGTCCTGACCGTTTCAGCCTTTGATCCCCACACCACGGTGAAAGGGTCACGGGGCTGCGTGGAATGTCATGGCGATCCAAAGGTCCTGGGACTGGGGGAGGGCGCCTTCCTTCAACGAGGTGAGGATTGGGTCATAAGGTCTACCTATGACAGCGCTTCCTCCCGGCTCGACCTGACGGCCCCTCTGGATGGCCTTATGGATTTAGGAGGAGAATTGCCCGAGGCATCTGCGGTAAAGGGCGCAAGGCCATTTAATCGCATGGAGGTCAAAGAGATCCTCTCAGTCAATCCTTGCCTTGGGTGTCACGATCGCTATGATGATGTGATCTACCAGGACTTTCGCACATCCAGGAAACGCTTCGAAAGTGATACAGGGCTCCCGTGCCGCAAGTGAGTATAATTGTTAAGATTGGTCATTGATCAGGGGTCAGCACGGTAGCCTTTCGGTATTAACAAATTGGTAATGCTCCCTCTGAATAATAGAGTGCCGGAGTAAAGGATGGAGTTAGGGTTTCATTAGTTGGAAGGCCCACGGGTATAATCGTATGAAATCCAAAATTATCTTTTTGGTCGCATTGGTGGCTTTGACCCTGTTTGCAATCGAGCGCGGTATGGCAGGGGATCCGGAGAAGACCGATTACAGCCATTGCCTCGGCTGCCACAAGGGGATAGAGCCTATCAGCGCCAACCACGATTTTTCCTGCAAGAGATGCCACCTGAGCCCGGAGGATCGATCAAAGGAAAGCCTGGCCAGTCATAAACAGATTGTGCGAAACCCTTCAGACCCGAAACAGGCTGAGACATTCTGTCTCCCCTGCCACCAAAGTGAGATCAAGCAGGTCAAAAACTCCCTTCACGGGACCGTGGCAGGGATCATAAATCAGACCCGGTATCTCTGGGGGGCCCAGGAGAGGGGGTCCCCTGCCATATATGGGCTTGGGGGCGCCCTTAGACCCCTGCCAGGGCCTGACCCATCTCTTTATCCAGAACTGCCGAAAATGCTGGTTGACGATTTTTTGAGGAGGCGGTGCCTCAGATGCCACATCCATACGCCAGGAGCGGGGGGACGAGGTCTATACAGGGCAACGGGCTGCGCAGCCTGTCATATGACATACGCAAATGATGGCCGCTACCGGGGTGGGGACCAGGCCGTTGATCGATCCAGAGTGGGGTACCCTACGAGACATCAGTTCACGAGTCTCATACCCAACACCCAGTGCCTCCACTGTCATAACCAGAATCACGTGGGCGCTGACTACGAGGGGCTTTTTGAGCAGGACTATAGTGCAACCTACCGCTCTCCTGTGGTTTACGGCAGGCCTCCGGCCGAGATCTACGGGCTGGGTTATCACCATCTGGCAAGGGATATCCACAGGGAAAAGGGGCTATGGTGTATTGACTGCCACGGAAAACAAGATGTCATGGGGGATGGAAGGACATACAGCTATCAAATGGAGGTCCCGAAGCGGTCCTGTTCTGATTGTCATGGTGGATACGATATGATGACCCCCGACCTGTCCAGGGGAGACATCGTAAGAGGGCCGGATGGGTTTATATTTGTCTCAAGGAGCCGCGGAAAGAGACATCAATTACCCTTGTTTTCCAAGGAGAAGATCCCGCATGGCATTGAGACCCACAGAAATCTGCGCTGTAGCGCATGCCATGCCCAGTGGTCCTATCAGGATTACGGGCTCAGCGTGATAAGGGAGGACCTGCTGGAGGGCAACAAGTGGCACTACCTGACGGCCCAAGGGGATCCGTACCTGGAAAAGGTCCTTAAGGACCAACTGGAGGGGGGCGAGAGGGTCTATCCCGTTTCAAGGGACTGGATGACAGGCAGTCCCAGCCCTGGCATCTGGTCTTCTGGATGGAGGTTCAGGCGATGGGAATTTATGCCTCTAGGGGTGGATCAGAACAAGAGATATGCCGTGCTCAGGCCTCTCTACCAGTATCTTATATCGTATGTGGATCGACTGGGAAACGTGCCTCTGGAAAACGTCGTACCCCTTAGAGGGGACGGGAGCCACAGGGGATGGGCCTTCATGCCGTATGTGCCACACACCATCGCCCCCTTCGGCAAGAGGTGTGAAGCCTGTCACCTAAACAGGGTGGCCGCGGGCATGGGTATCCAGGAGAAAACGACAATAGATACGGTCCTGATGATTCCTTCTCCTCCTCCAATAAAGGAGATGCGTCTTTTGAACCCTGAGGAGCAGAGGAGACTCCTTGAACCATCAAGGGAGTGGAAGAGAGAGAGACTCAAATGGCTGAGCCAACCGAATTACAAGAAGTAGTAACCATTCACGGGTGCAAGGATAAGGGGCAAGGAGCAGCAAAAACCGCAAGGGCCGGCTGAATGTAGAGCAATGGGCATATTCTCAGCAGATGAATACCTTTAAGGGGGTCCGGCTGATCAGGCGGTGCCCTTTCTCCGTTACAAGGATGACACTCTCGATCCCTGCTGAGAACTGGTTTTCAAACAAGAGTTTTGGTTCAAGGGCGAAGGTCATTCCTGGCTCCAGGGGCGCCTCTTTTCCGGAGGCAATAATGGGTTGTTCCACCAGCTCAAGGCCTATGCCGTGTCCGACAAATGCCACCTTATATCCAGGAGGCCCGAGATATGATTCAGCATAACCCATCGATGTTGCCTTGGCGACCGATAGATGAAAGAGATCGTCCGGGGTGATGCCTGGTCTGACAAAATCCAGGACCTCATTTTGTATTTCAATTGCCGCCTGGCAGGCATCAAAGGCCTCTTGGGTCATGGGACCGATGGAGAACATCCTAGTCTCATCAGAGTGGTAGCCGTTCAGGACAGAGTTGAAGTCAATGAAGATGGGTTCATTGGCAGCCAATTTCTTGCTGCCGGCCCCGCATGGGAAGGCGGCTGACGGGCCTTCACCGCTCACCGGTGCATCCAGTAGGCCCACCAGCCCGCCACTCTTGCCGCTGAGGATGTGCCACGGGAACCCCTCGGTCTGATAATCTCTTACCCGTAACTTGGACACGTGGCCCAGTTTCCTGGCAAAGGTCTCGAACATCCCTGCAAACTCCATCTCGGTATAACCTGGAAGTATGTTTTCCTGTATATATTCAAAGGTCTTGCAGGAGAGCTCGGCGGTCCGGTCCATCCGGGCAATCTCCCACTGCGATTTTATCGCCCGCAGCTTTAGTATCAAGGGGGAGGCATCCACACAATCCTGCTTCGGGAACAGCCGGCGGTAGAAGTTGAAATGGTTTACCGGCATTACGTCCAGCTCAAGGCCCAATGTGCGCGGAAGCCGTCCATAGAAGTCGAGGATTCTATCCGGGAGCTCTTTTACTGACCTGATCTCAATCATCTCCCTGATAGATGACTCCCTCCGGGCCCTGGGCATGTATTTCTTCACAAGCAAAAGGGGCTCCCCTTCCGCCGGAACCAAGAGGAATCCGTTCTGGGCGGTTCCCGAAAAGTAAAAGAGATCCACCCGTTGGACCACAAGGAGTCCATGGATCTCATTTTCCTTCATTTCCTCTTGAATCCTGTGGATCCTGGCCTCTACCTCGCTGGCTGGCACACGGAAATCCTCGGCCATTTTCACCTGATACACACCTCTTTCTTCTGGGAGCATTACCAATTTGTTAATACCGAAAGCCTACAGCGTCATTCCCGCGAAGGCGGGAATCCAGTTTAACAAACTGGTAATGCACCCTTTCTTCTTCATGTGGGCAGTGTTAAAAGAGACGAGAGATCTAACACAGATTGGCCGATATATACAAACCATTTTTCTCTATTATCTGATGACAACAACGGTTATGGCCGCTACGGGCATTCAAAGGATGAGCCGAGGCCTTTTGTAGCTTGAAAAAGCTCTTTCAGTCTGCTAGTTTTGCACCAGATGACCAAGAACTTTGCCTCAATAGACGTTGGCACCCATACCGCTAGGCTTCTGATTGCCCAACCGGCCGGGCGGCCTGACATTATAAGGCCTCTTTTCCGGAAAAGGACCTATATCCGTCTCGGCGAAGGTTTTGACCGTTCGGGAAGGAAAACCATCCAATCCGATGCCATTACTCGCACCATCGAGGCCCTTAAGGCCTTTTCACTTGATATCGAGGGCTTTAATGTCTGTCATGTCATTGCTGTAGCAACAGGTGTGGTCAGGGAGGCATCAAACCGGGAACTGCTTCTGGGCTCTATACGGGAAAATACAGGTATTGCAGTAAGGCCATTAGGGGGAGATGAGGAGGCCCTCCTTACCGGAAAAGGGGTATTGCATGCAATAGGGGTTCCAGAGGGCCCTTTTGTCATATTTGATCTGGGAGGCGGTAGTATAGAGTTCTTATTCTGCACCGGGGGGACACAGGTAATCAGGTCGATCGCCATCGGAGCGGTGACACTTACAGAGGGGTACCTGAATTGGGATCCACCACAGGAAGAAGAGATCTCTCTCCTCTCCGAACATATCGATAGATCCCTTGCAGTGCCCCCAGTGGCCGACCCAGGGGAGAGCCATAACTGGCCTGACGATTTTGTCCTGGTGGGTACAGGAGGTACTGTGACGACCCTTGCCGCAATGCTCCACGGCATTCCTGCGAAGGATATAACACCTGAGAGGATTAACGGGCTGACACTGGAGGGGCCTAAAATACTAGGGCTTTTTGACAGGATGAAAAGGCTGAGTCTTGAGGAAAGAATAAAATTGCCCGGTTTGGACGCCGGGAGGGCAGGCGTAATCCTGGCCGGGACTCTGGTGGTAATAAGAGTCCTTCATTTCCTGAGGACATCTCAAATGGCGGTGAGCCTGTCAGACCTTCTGGAAGGCATTTTAATCAACTATTTCGAGGGGGAAAAAGATGAATAGAAACGAGATTCGATTTGGTTATACATTTGATGATCTGATCCTTATCCCACGTCGTTCCTCTGTCTTGCCGAGCCAGGTGGACGTGAGGACGAGGTTATCGCGGAATCTCAGACTGAATATACCGATTGTTAGCGCGGCAATGGATACCGTTACCGAATCGCAGACCGCCATCACCCTTGCCCGTCAGGGAGGCCTGGGCTTTATCCACAGGAACATGAGCATTGAAAAACAGGCACTGGAGGTGGAGAAGGTCAAGAAATCGGAAAGCGGAATGATCGTTGATCCTATCACTATCGAGCCTGAAAGGAAGATCCATGAGGTCCTAGAGATCATGGAGAAATACAGGATCTCCGGTGTGCCCGTAGTAAAGAAAGGGAATCTTGTAGGTATCATCACCAATCGAGACCTGAGGTTTGAAACCAATCTGGATCAGAAGGTGGGCGACGTGATGACCAAGGACGATCTTGTCACTGCAAAGGTAGGAATCACCCTCGAGGAATCCAAGGCCATACTTCATGAGAGACGGATCGAAAAGCTCCTGGTCGTTGACGACAAGGGGAAGCTCCAGGGGCTGATCACAATAAAGGACATAGAGAAGATAAAAAAGTATCCGAATTCATGTAAAGATGAGCTAGGACGATTGAAAGTGGGTGCAGCCGTGGGTGTGGGACCGGATACCGAGGAGAGGATAGTAAGTCTGATCTCATCAGGTGTGGATATCGTGGCCATAGATACCGCACACGGCCACTCAGAGCTGGTGATAGAGACCGTGAAAAAGGTCAAAAAGAAGTTCCCTGATCTGGAGCTGGCTGCCGGAAATGTGGCTACAGCCGATGGGACCAGGGCCTTGATTGAGGCCGGCACCGATGCAGTCAAGGTGGGCGTAGGGCCGGGATCCATCTGCACCACCCGGGTGATTGCGGGAATCGGTGTACCTCAGATGACGGCTATTATGGTGTGTGCCGGGGAGGCGAGGAAATGGGGGGTCCCGATCATTGGGGATGGAGGGATCAAATACTCAGGCGATATCACCAAGGCCATGGCAGGAGGGGCCGACTCCGTCATGATCGGAGGCCTTTTTGGAGGGACGGAAGAGAGCCCCGGGGAGACGATACTCTTTCAAGGAAGGACCTATAAGGTCTACAGAGGAATGGGTTCCCTTGAGGCCATGAAGGAGGGGGGTAAGGACAGGTATTTTCAGGAGGAGGCGAGCCAGGAAAATAAACTGGTGCCCGAGGGCATTGTTGGCAGGGTGCCGTACCGCGGGCCGCTGGCAGATACCATTTATCAGCTCCTGGGTGGACTGAGGGCCGGGATGGGCTATCTGGGATGCCTCGATATCGAAGCGCTTCAGACAGAGCCGACCTTCATCCAGGTTACCCCAGCAGGCCTCAGGGAGGGCCATGTCCACGATGTGATCATCATCAAGGAGGCACCGAATTATCGCGTGGAATAAGGATACTAACTAATTTTGAGCAAGAATCCACGTCCCGTGGGCGTGGTCAGAGACATATGAGCTCTGCCTGCAAAAAGAAGAAGACTGCATGTCTGCCTGTCAGGTGATTCAATCATGTCCACTGACCTCTACACACAAAGGATATTGATCCTGGATTTCGGTTCCCAGTACACCCAGCTTATCGCCAGGCGTGTCCGGGAGACAAAGGTCTACTGCGAGATCCATCCATTTAACATGGACCTTGAAAAGATGAGGGCCTTTTCGCCAAAGGGCGTAATTCTGTCGGGGGGGCCTGCTAGTGTATATGACGAGGGCGCCCCTATGGCTCAGGCAGAGATCCTAAGGCTGGGAGTGCCGGTCCTGGGGATATGTTATGGGATGCAATTCCTGACCCATTTGCTTGGGGGCTCTGTTGCCAGGGCCATGGATCGTGAGTACGGGAACGCCACCATTACTATCGTGGATGACAAGGACCTCTTTCACGGGCTTGGAAAGGGGACAGAGCAGGCTGTATGGATGAGCCACGGTGACAGAATCGATAGGCCACCGGAGGGGTTCAATATCCTGGCATGGAGCAGGAACAGCCCTGTGGCGGCCATAGCAGACCCTGACCGCAAATACTTCGGGGTCCAGTTCCACCCGGAGGTGGCACACACGCCGGAGGGACCCAAAATCTTGAGGAACTTCCTCTTCAGGATATGTAGGTGCGAACCCTCCTGGACAATGACCTCCTTTGTAAACCGGACAATCCAGGGACTGAAACAGGAAATTGGTGAGGGGAGGGTAATTTGCGGACTATCTGGCGGGATAGATTCCTCTGTGACGGCAGTCCTGCTGCATAAGGCCATTGGCGATAGGCTTTCCTGTATCCTCGTTGACAACGGTCTCCTGAGGAAGGGAGAGGCCCAGGAGGTCATGGAGATCTTCCGCGGGTATATGGGTATGGATGTGCAACTGGTAGATGCCTCCCAACGCTTCATGGGCCGTCTCAGGGGTGTCGTAGACCCTGAGGAGAAGAGGAAGATAATAGGCAGGGAATTCATCTCGGTCTTTGAAAAGAAGGCCAAGGAACTGGGGAGAGCGGAATTCTTGGCCCAGGGCACCCTTTATCCTGATGTGATCGAAAGTGTTTCCTTCAAGGGACCTTCTGCGACGATAAAGAGCCACCATAACGTCGGGGGCCTCCCAGAGGTTATGAAACTAAGGCTCATTGAACCCCTGAGGGAGTTGTTCAAGGACGAGGTACGACAGGTGGGCCTCGAACTTGATCTTCCCAGGGAATTGGTAATGAGACAGCCTTTTCCAGGTCCAGGTCTTGCGGTCAGACTCCTGGGGGAAGTGACCGGAGAGAGGCTTGATATCTTGAGGTCTGCCGATGTAATCGTCGAAGAAGAGATGAAGAAGGCGGGGCTCTACGAAAAGGTCTGGCAATCCTTTGCTGTGCTCCTCCCCGTTAGGACGGTGGGTGTAATGGGAGATGAGAGGACCTATGAAAATGTTATCGCCGTTAGGGTGGTGGATAGCCAGGATGCCATGACAGCAGACTGGTCAAGGGTGCCTTATGAGGTTCTTGGGGCGATTTCCAACAGGATCATCAACAGTGTGAACGGCATCAATCGGGTCGTCTACGATATCTCCTCCAAGCCACCGAGTACCATTGAGTGGGAATAACTTGATACTGGATACTGGAAATCTGAAACTTGAAACTTTGTTAAGGTGACCGAGTCATGAGAAGACTTCTCTTGGTTTTTTTGCTGTCTATGGTCTCCTGCCTTCACTTGGCCCATGCAGAATCTCAGCCTGAGCCAAGGTATTATCAGGAGAGGATCCGCACCCTTGAAACCTTGCTGGATTCCATTGATGATGTATCCAAAGCCATTGCCGAGACACAGCAGATCCTGCAAAGTCCCAGAGGACTTGGCCGAGAGCAAGGGTTGAGGGCGAATATTGAGGAGTTGAGTGCAAAACTAAAGGACATGGAGGAGACCTTTAACCAGCTGGCCACCGACATGGATTTGCGTAGCTTTAAGGAAAAGAAACGGGTTGAGCTGGATTGGAAAAGTGAACTGGAGGATCTCCTTGGGCCTGTCCTGAGGGAAGTGAAGAAAATGACTTCCCACCCGAGAGAGCTCGAAAGGTTGAGGAGCAAGATAGACCTCTACAGATCCCAGTTAGAGGTGACAAAAAAGGCAATCCAAAACCTCTTTGCCGTGATGACTTATGCCAAGAATGCTGAGCTCATCGAGAAACTGAACAGTGTCATGGGAATGTGGCAGGGCAGGCAACTTGAGATCAGCACCCAGATGAATATCGCCATCCAGCAACTTGATCAGAAACTGGAAAAGAAGAAGCCGGTATCCGAAACGGTCCAGGAATTATTGCAGATATTCTTTAAGAGCAGGGGCCGCAATCTCCTGCTTGCCCTTCTGGCCTTTGGTTTTGTGTGGATTACCCTTCATGGCATTCACAGGTTGATCCGGAGATTCAGCCCATTTCATGGCAAGGGCAGGTCCTTTTCTGTCCGGTTATTTGACATGTGCTACATCATTTTTACGGTGCTTGTCTCTCTCCTGGCACTCCTTGGGACACTTTACTCCTTGGGGGACTGGGTTCTCCTTTCCCTTGCCGTCATATTTGTCTTGGGGGTGGGATGGGCGTCAAAGCAGGCCCTTCCCAAGTTTTGGAGCCAGGTGACACTTATGCTGAACTTTGGATCAGTAAGAGAGGGGGAGGTCGTCATTTATAAGGATATTCCCTATGAAGTGGCCTCGATTAATATATATTCAGAGCTTGCCAATAAGAAACTGGGGGGTGGTTTTGTTCGACTCCATCTAAAAGATCTGGTAGAACTACGGTCACGTCCTCTATTTGAAAACGAGCCATGGTTTCCGTCTGAATGCGGGGACTGGGTCAGATTAGCCGACGACACCTACGGAAAGGTGATAGCCCAGACACCCGAGCAAGCGACAGTGAAATTGCTAGGGGGCGCCATGAAAACATACAAGACGACAGATTACCTGGCCCAGTCGCCAGTCAACCTTTCTTCAGGTTTCAGGATCCCCGTCACCTTTGGGATCGATTACGGACATCAAGCCATCATCACCCGCGAAATACCCGAGATCATCGAACGGGCGGTTACAGACGGTCTCAAGGCAGAGGGATATGGTGATAGTATAGTCAATATCAGCGTTCAATTTAAGGAGGCCGGACCGTCTTCACTGGATGTGGCTGTCCTGGCAGACTTCAATAAGAATGCAGAGTCCAGGTACGCGTTTCTGGAAAGGGCCATTAATCGAATCTGTGTCGACACCTGCAATCTCCACCAGTGGGTGATTCCGTTCCAGCAGGTAACGGTTCACATGGCCGAGTCAAAGTAACGGCCCTATCCAGGATTGATTATTGGCGATACTGAGAAGATACGTGGGTCCTAGTCCGTGAATAGATTTTCCACCGATCAACAATCAGCAATCGAAAACCATCAATTTCCGTTTCGGGATATTGAACAGCCAGATATGGCGGACTTGTCGGAAAAGATGCTCGATATCGTGCATTGCTCAGGCAAGGGCTAGATTTAGGGGGACGATAGTGGACAAAAAGAAGATAGCAGAAGAGATTGAAAACGCGGTGCATGAATTCCAGGAGACATTCAATGCCTTTGAAAAGGCAGCCAAAAGGCTTATGGCTATCATGCAGTGTATGCATAATGAGAGGCGTAAGGAATTAGAGGCCATTTCCGGTAATACCCGGCGCATGCATGAATTCCTGGTCCAGATGATGGACGAGAGTGGAGATATGGTGGAAAAATGCTTTGGCATAAGGTGCGTGGCGGAAAAAGTCAATAAAAATAAAGACAAAGATAGATCTTCTTAACCATTTATTTAAATTAATCTTGTCCCTGATTTGGCCCTAAGAGCCATTGGAGGACGGAAGGAGGTAAGTGACTATGACAGATGTCGAGGATACCTTTAACAAGAGCACTGACCCTGCAGTCCAGCAAATGATTGCCAAGGCAGGAGCCATGGGTGTCAACACGGTCTGGGACCGTTATGATGCAATGACGCCCCAATGTGGTTTCGGCGAGACCGGGCTTTGCTGCAGGCACTGTCTTCAGGGCCCCTGTCGTATTGATCCCTTTGGTGAGGGCCCAGGCACAGGTATCTGTGGGGCAAGCGCCGACGTCATTGTAGCGCGAGGTCTGGATCGGGCCATTGCAGCGGGAACTGCCGCCCACTCAGGCCATGCCAAACATTTGGCCCACACCATGCTGAAGATGGCGAAGGGTGAGGTAGGGGATTATAAGGTCAAGGATGGGGTCAAGCTGAGGGCAGTTGCGGCCCGCATTAACATCCCTGTGGAAGGACGTTCGGACAACGAGATCGCCCTGGACGTGGCCAAGGCGGCCCTGGCAGACTTTCATGAGAAGGAAACCCCGGTCTTATGGGCGGCCACTGTGGTTACAGCGGGTCGGGTCAAGGTCCTTTCTGATCTGGGTATTGTACCCAAGGGGATTGACCATGAGGTCTCAGAAATCATGCACCGTACTCTCTACGGCGTAGATGCCGACCCGGTCAATCTGTTGCTGGGTGGGCTCCGTTGCGGGGTGGCAGACCTGGCAGGATGTTACATGGGCACTGATCTGGCCGACATACTCTTCGGTACCCCGCAGCCCACCGTCACAAGTGCCAATCTTGGCGTGCTCAAGAAAGATGCCGTAAACCTGGCAGTGCATGGCCACAATCCGGTCTTGTCCGATGTGCTCGTAGCGGTGGCAAAGGATATGGAAGGGGAGGCAAAGTCCGCAGGTGCCACGGGTGTCAACGTGGTAGGGATCTGTTGTACCGGCAATGAAGTCATGATGCGACACGGAATTCCTTCCTGTACCCACTCCGTAAGCCAGGAGATGGCAATCATGACGGGCGCCCTGGATGCCATGGTTGTGGACTACCAATGTATAATGCCTTCACTTGTCACAGTGGCCGAGTGTATGGGAACAACCATTGTCACCACCATGGATATAAGCAAGATTTCAGGCGCCACCCACATCCCCTTTTCCGAGGAATCGGCCTCTGAAAAGGCCAGGGAGGCCATCAGCTTAGCCATTAAGAATTTTACCAGGCGGAAAGGCAAACCGGTGGACATACCTGATGTCAAGAAACCGGTGGTCACCGGGTTCTCAGTGGAGGCCATAGTGGCAGCTTTAAGCAAAGTGGACCCCCAGGACCCCCTCAAGCCTGTTGTTGACAACATCAAGGCCGGCAACATCAGGGGGGTATGCCTCTTTGCCGGGTGCAATAACGTGAAGGTACCCCAGGACCGGAATTTTACGCTGATGGCTCGTAGACTGCTAAAGGAGAACGTGCTGCTCCTTGCCACGGGTTGCGGCGCTGGCGCCCTCATGCGCCACGGTTTTATGGATCCGGCCAGTGTGGATGATTTGTGCGGCACTGGGCTAAAGGCAGTCCTGACTGCTATTGGCGAGGCAAATGATCTGGGCGGTCCATTGCCGCCTGTCCTTCACATGGGTTCCTGTGTGGACAACTCCAGGGCCGTGGCCCTGGCGGTGGCCGTTGCAAATTACCTTGGGGTGGATACGGATAAGCTCCCTGTAGTCGCCTCAGCCGCCGAGGCGGTATCGGAAAAGGCGGTCTCCATCGGGACCTGGGCAGTAGCTGCAGGGCTGCCGACCCATGTGGGTGTGATGGTGCCGGTCCTTGGCAGCCCGCTGGTGACAGAGGTCCTGACAGCCAAGACCAAGGATCTTACGGGCGGGTATTTCATCGTGGACCTTGATCCCGAATCTGCCGCGAAGAGACTCCTGGAGGCCATTGACGCCCGCCGCGCTGGTCTGGGGCTTGGCTAGTTCAGGGTCATGAGATCAAGAAAAGGAGGCGATCATGTCTCAGCGTAGAGAGATTTTTGTTCGGCTGGATCGTTGTGTGGGATGCCATACCTGTGAGCTGTCATGCGCAGTGGAGCATTCCGCCAGCAAGGTCCTATTCGGTGCCATAGGGGAGCGTCCTACCCCGAAGAGGCGTATCTATGTGGAGTGGGTGCCCCCGGAGCATAAGCTACCCATACTGTGCCGCCATTGCGAAGACGCGCCGTGTCTGCATGCCTGTATCTCAGGTGCCATTAACCGCACTGTAGATGGAGTGGTCCTGACTGATATTGACAGGTGTATTGGTTGCTGGACCTGTGTCATGGTCTGCCCATACGGTGTTATTGGGCGTCATGGGGAGCTTCAAAAGGCCTATCGCTGTGATAGGTGTCCTGATCGCGAGAGACCGGCCTGCGTGGATTCCTGCCCCACAAAGGCCCTGGTCTATAGAACGGTTGAAGACTTTTCTGCAGAGGTGCGTCAGGCTGCATCAAGAGAGCTTCTCGCAGGTGAAGGGGGATAAGGTGGCAACAAGTCAGGTGCGATATGTCATAATCGGGGCAGGTGCAGCCGGCATGGCGGCTGCCGGTGCGATCCTTGAACTGGATCCAAAGGGGTTAATTACGGTTCTCTCGGAAGAACCCGGCCCGCCCTATTTTCGACCCTTGATACCTTTCTTGATCAGCGGTCAGAAGGTCCCTTCGGAGATTATGCTTAACGGGCGTGGAGCTTTTCCAGCAAACGGCATTGAACTGCGTCTCAGTAGCAGGGTGGAGGGCCTCAACACCCAGGCCCAAAGAGTGTTTCTAGAGGGTGGAGATGAAATACCTTATGACAAGGTCTTACTAGCAACCGGGAGCAGACCGCTTATCCCATTCGGGGTTAAAGGGGCAGAAGCTGAAGGTGTCTTTTCCTTGCGTACCATGGCCGATGCCGAGGCAATTGCCCAACGAGCGGGCTCGGCAGGAGAGGTCATCATGCTAGGCGCAGGGATGCTGAATCTGAAAGCGGCCATTGAGCTGGCAGAGCGGGGGCTGGATGTGACCATGGTGGAGCAAGAGAGACAGGTCCTGCCACGGCTCATGGACGGCCAGGGAGGGGCCCTCGTGAGAGAGGCCTTATCCAGGCTGGGCATAAAGGCGATTACGGGTTGTACCGTAACCCGGATCTACTCGGATGCAAGTGGTGTCAACGGGGCATTATTGGACAACGGGCAAGAGCTCCCTTGTCAACTTGTCTGTATTGGCGTGGGGACCCGGCCCAATGTTGAATTCCTGGAAGGCAGCGGTATCCAGGTGGATCAAGGTGTGGTGGCGGATGAGTTCATGGCCTGCAATATTGAAAACGTCTTCACCGCTGGTGACGTCGCAGCAACCACTGATCCACTTACCGGTAAAAGGATTGTAACCGGACTCTGGACCAATGCTGTGGAGATGGGTCGATGCGCAGGCAAGAACATGGCCGGAAGGCCCACCTCATACCCGGGCAGCTTTGCCGTACTGAATGCCAGTCAGGTGGCCCATGTATCGTTTGTCTCCATGGGGGTAGTCCACACAGATGGTACTGATTATGAGACTCATCTCTCGGAAACCGGCGGGTCCTATCGGAAGCTGGTTTTCACCCCTGATGGATCCCTGCTCGTGGGGGCCGTCTTAGTGGGCGATGTCTCCCGAGCCGGTCTTTACCGTTATCTTATCCGGGAGCGAACCCCTGTTGAACACCTCAGGTCGGAGATCCTCGGTCACCGTCTTCACTATGGCCGCTTCTTGCGACACTGATCCCTGGATAAACTTCGGAGGGTTTCTTGATGGAAAAAAGGCCTACCTATGAGGAATTGCAGCAGAGGCTGAATCGGTTGGAGAAAGAGCTGAAAAAAGAGATCCTGGAACGTGGACGGGTCGAGGAGATGCTGCGCAAAGGAGAGGAAAAACTTCGCACTGTAATCGAGCACAGCAACGAGATATTCTATATCCATGACATCCGACATGTCCTTTCCTACGTGAGTCCAGCCTCTGAAGAGATCCTTGGCTATACCTCTGGAGAGGCGATGAGGAAGTGGACCGACTTGGCCACCGACAACCCGATAAATCTTAAAGGAATTGAGATTACCGAAAAGGCAATAAGTACGGGTGAGAGGCAAGGCCCATATCATCTTGAATTGAGAAAAAAGGATGGGACCATCGTCCTACTCGAGATCGATGAGTCCCCCATAAAGGACGAGAAAGGCCGTGTGGTGGGAATAGCCGGTGCTGCCCGGGATGTCACCGAACGAACCCGGGCCGAAAAATTACTTCGGGAGAGCGCTGAGAGGTTCCGTGCAATATTTGAACAGGCCGCTCTTGGCGTTGCCCAGGTTGAGACTGAAACAGGGCGGTTCCTGAGGGTCAACCAGAAGTACTGTGACATTGTTGGTTACACGCAGGAAGATATGGTCGGAACCACTTTCATGGAAATAACTCATCCGGATGATCTTCAGCGTAATCTGGATAGCTTCGAGAAGTTCGTAAACGGGGAGATCCAAGAATACACTCTTGACAAGCGATATGTCCGCAAGGACGGATCTATTGTCTGGGTGAACATCACTGTCTCCCCAATGGCGGAGGTCCCTAAAAAGCCAGGCTACCTTATCTCAGTAGTTCAGGACATAACGGATCGCAAGCGGGCAGAGGAAGCCCTGCATGAGCAGGCCCAGATCCTGGCCTCTATCAAAGATACGATAGTGATCATCACGCCGGAGATGAAAACCATCTACGCCAATCAGACAGCCAGGGACCTGTTCGGTGACAGACCGGAGATGTTCACTGAGCCTTGCTATCGGTTTTTCAAGAAGAGGGAGACTGTGTGTGAGAATTGCCCGGTCCTCAGGGCCTTTAAAGATCAGATGCAACATCAGGCCATTATGAAGTCCTATGAAAAGAACGGCAA
This sequence comes from Pseudomonadota bacterium, assembly GCA_043808585.1. Lineage (GTDB taxonomy): Bacteria > Desulfobacterota > DSM-4660 > Desulfatiglandales > Desulfatiglandaceae > CAYVMN01. Next base: position 40,127 of record JAZDES010000167.1, read on the forward strand.
GGAGATGTGGCGCTTCAACACTGCCTTCCCGTTCTATGATCGTGATGGCCGATTGATTGCCGCCATAGAA
>JAZDES010000168.1:0-3005 GCA_043808585.1 Pseudomonadota bacterium
TTTAAGTTAACCAATTTGATTCATTAGCAATAAGCCCGCCCTGGCGCGACATGTCGGAATGAGCAAAAAAGCTTGCCGCATGAGCCAAATGAGTGAATAAGCGAGTAACCGAGCATGCCAGGTCTGGGCCAGGGGTTTCAGAAACCTGAACACTGAACACTGGTCACTGATCTGGTTGCGGCCGAAGGCCTGCATTGGGATTATGGATACTGATTTAGGCACTCAAGGGATGCGGGTTACAGAATGCTGGCTACCAATCGAGTCACTGAGGCACTTATTGGCGTGTTGACATTCAAGGGGGAGTCTGTTAGAGAAATCACATTTTTCTGACGGTCTGACTCGAGGATGATCCTGAGATATTATTACGCTGAAAGGAGTAGTCACTATTATGGAAGCGTTAACCCCGTTTTATGAGGTGAATCAGGCCCTGGTGGCAATGGGGGCTGAAAAACTGAACCTCTGCATGCAGTGCGGCATGTGCGCCGGCTCTTGTCCATGGCGCATCGTAGATGGGCCTTTCAACGTTCGGCGCCTGATAAGAATGGCCCAGCTAGGCGTTGAAGGGTATGAGTCTGATGATATTCTTTATGGATGCACCACTTGTAACAAGTGTGTGTTGAAATGCCCGAGGGGTGTAACGATCATAGATGTTGTCAGGGCCATGAGGGCGATGATAGCCGAAACAGGGGCCATCCCTGGCGTATTAAGAACAATTACCGGCAGTGTGCATAGCAACGGCAATCCCTGGTCGGAGCCAAGAGAAAAAAGGACCGAATGGATGGGGGGGCTTGATGTCCCGGCATTTGACAAAGACAAGGAATACCTGCTTTTTGTATGTTGTACATCTGCCTATGACGCGAGGAGCCGAAACATAGCAAAGGCAATGGTTAAGATACTCTCGGCCGCCGGAGTAAGCTTCGGCGTAATCGGGGACGAAGAGAGCTGCTGTGCCGAGGCGGTTAGAAAGATAGGAGATGAAGGACTTTTTGCCAATACTGCCAAAAAGAATATAGGCCTTTATAAAGACAAAGGAGTAGAAAAGGTTATAACCACATCCCCGCACTGTTACTATGTCTTCACCAAAGAGTATCCGGATCTTGGGGGCAATTTGGAGGCGGTCCATTATACAAAGTTGCTGTCAGATCTATTGGAGGCGGGGAGGCTAAAGCTCTCAGGCAAGTTGGATAAGAAGGTGACCTACCACGATCCTTGCTACCTTGGCAGGCACAGTGAGGTATATGATGAGCCCAGGTCACTGATTTCGGCCGTAACAGGCGGCAAACTGGTGGAGATGAAGAGGATCAGGAAGGAAAGCCTTTGCTGCGGCGCCGGTGGCGGCCGTCTATGGATGGAAACCAAGCCGCAATGGAGGTTTTCAGATCTGAGAATCCATGAGGCCTGCGAGACTGGCGCATCTATCCTTGCAACCGCCTGTCCCTATTGCATCTCTATGCTGGAGGACAGCCGAAAGACGGTAAACAAGGAAGGTGAAATCGAAATCAAGGACATCTCGGAACTGATCGCAGAGGTCCTCTAAGAGCCACGGATAGGAGCTGGAGACTGCTGTTACGTCAATTCCAACGTATTGTTAAGAGAGATCATAGATGAAGATAGCATATCTGGACTGTTTCTCCGGGATCAGCGGTGACATGTTCCTGGGCGCACTGCTGGATTCGGGACTTTCCTTTGATGAATTAGGCGAGAAGCTAAAAAGCCTGCCAATCGAAGGCTTCCGGCTGGAGGCCTTTCGGGAGGCCCGAAAACATATTTTCGGTACGAGGTTTGTAGTCACGTCAGGAGATGATCAGCCCGCAAGGGGCCTTGAGGCTATAAGGGAGATCATAGGGGAGGGGGAATTCTCAGACGCGGTAAAGGCAAAGAGCATTCAGATATTTGAAGACCTGGCAAGGGTTGAAGGGAAGGTCCATGACCTTCCGATTGAGGAGGTCCATTTCCATGAGATAGGCGCAGTGGATTCTATCATAGATATTGCCGGGACCGTCTACGGTCTTGAGCGCCTCGGCATTCAGGCCCTCTTTGTCTCGCCCCTTCCTCTCGGCTCTGGCTTTGTGGAGACCTCACACGGCAGGCTGCCGCTTCCTGCACCTGCCACTGCTGCCCTGCTTAAAGGGGTCCCTGTATTTGATTCAGGCCTTCCCCATGAAATGGTCACACCTACCGGAGCAGCCCTGGTAAAGGGGCTGGCCAGGTCTTTCGGCCCAATGCCACCCATGGTTATTCAATCCATTGGATACGGGGCAGGGAAAAGGGATCTGCCGGACAGGCCCAATCTGACAAGGATACTGATCGGAGATCGTGAGGATGATGGAGATGTGGATAGTGTTGTGATCCTGGAGTCCAACCTTGACGATAGCAACCCGGAATTGCTGGGGTATCTAATGGAGAGGCTATTTGATGCCGGGGCACTTGACGTAATCTTTTTCCCTGTGCACATGAAGAAGGGCAGGCCCGGGGTCCAGGTCCAGGTCATGGGTCGGCCTGACCAGAAGGAAGCCTTAATGGAGATCCTTTTCAGAGAGAGTACCACCCTCGGTATTCGATTTCGATACAGCCAGAGAAAGATGCTGAGGCGATTCTTCGCCGAAGTGGAAAGTCCCTGGGGAAAGATGAAGGTCAAGAAGGCCTTGAATAGCGATGGATCAGCCCTCTTCCTGCCAGAGTACGAGGTCTGCCGGGAAATCGCCTTGAAGAATAACCGGCCTCTGAAGGAGATCTTCTCCTGGATCATGAGTTTGAACAAATAGCTGGTCCGATGCCTGCCTGATGTCAAGCCCTGAAACTGACAGCCCGTCCATAAAGGGGATATTCAGACAATCTGATTTTTCCGGAAAGGTTGCCATCGCCCTATCCACCTGGTTTGGCGCAGGTCTTTTTCCGGTTGTTCCCGGGACCTTTGGGTCTCTGGCGACCGTGCCTCTGGTGCTGGTCTTACAGTATCTTGGCGTGTGGTGGGCTGCCCTTGTCCTAGCAATCCTCACGGGTGT
>JAZDES010000169.1:0-8322 GCA_043808585.1 Pseudomonadota bacterium
GAGGTAATAGCCTGTGATTGTTGCAGCCCATCAGCCACAGTATCTGCCCTGGCTAGGCTATTTTGATAAGATAAGCAGGGCGGATATTTTTGTGCTGTTAGATAATGTTCAGTTCAAGAAGAACGAGTGGCAGAATAGGAATAAGATCAAGACAGCCCAGGGGTGGCAGTGGCTGACCGTACCGACCCTCTATAGGTATCCCCAGCTCATAAACGAGGTAACCATCAATGACAAGGTAAGGTGGCAGCATAAGCACCGTCAGGCTATATTGACCAATTATAGCAAGGCCCCTTATTATCATTACCTGGAGGAATTCTTTGAAGATACCTTTTCCCATAACTGGCAACTGATCTCGCAACTGAACGTTACGGTCGTAAAGAGATTGGCAAGGCTGCTAGGGATTGAGACAGATATTTTCGTAGCCTCAGAGCTGGGCAGCTTCCCAAGAGACCCGGATGAAAGGCTTATTGCTATAGCCGGCCATTTCAATGCAGATACCTATCTGGCAGGAAAGGGCGGGAGCCGGTATATGGCCTTGGAAAAATATGAAAAGGGCGCTGTTAAGGTAATGTTCCAGGATTACAAACAGCCTGTATATGACCAGCTCTTTGGCGAATTTGAACCATTTATGTCTGTTATAGACCTTATCTTCAACCACGGTGATAAGAGCCTGAGTATATTAAGGGGGAATTCATGAACATACTTGCTGTCGGCGCTCATCCTGATGATTTTGTAAATTTCTTTGACGACACCCATCAGGATCACCGCCCGGCGGATTTGTAGATATTGGCAGTGTCCTGGAGGGAAAACTGGATGCGCTTAGGGCGCACGCCTCTCAGGTAGAGAGGCTCTTTATCTTAGTGGATGAAGAAAAGTGATAACTCATTCAAGGGTTGTTCTTGAAGAAGAAGATCTTGTTAGTGTATCAGAGGTGCTACGATCAGGACAGTTGGCCCAGGGGAAGCTCGTCTCGTCCTTTGAAAACAGACTCGCCAACTTGATCGGCGTAAAACACGGGGCTGCGGTAAGTTCTGGTACCGCCGCACTTCACCTCTCACTCATCTCTCTCGGAGTAAGTCAGGGTTCCCAGGTTATTCTACCAAGCTATGTATGCACAGCCCTATTAAATACCATACACTATGTGGGGGCTACGCCTGTCGTGGTGGACATAGATCCTGGTACATACAATATCAGTGTGGATGAAACAAAGAAGGCCCTAAGTGATAGTACAGTGGCAATTATGGTGCCACACATGTTCGGCCTACCTGCAGATATGGATGAGATCCTATCCCTGGGGGTCCCGGTGATTGAAGATTGTGCCCAGGCAGTGGGCGCCACTTACAAGGGAAAAAGAGTTGGAAGCCTTGGTTATGCATCTGTTTTCTCCTTTTATGCCACCAAGCTGATCTGTGCTGGGGAGGGAGGACTCGTTCTTTCGGATAGAGCTAAGTTCATTGAACAAATAAGAGATCTCAGAGATTACGACGAAAAGGAAACATATAGCCTCAGGTACAATTACAAACTGACAGACATCCACGCCGCCCTGGGATTGAGTCAGTTCAAGAAACTCCCATCGTTAATCCGCAAGAGAAAAGAGATCGCCAGAGTCTATGATGATGGCTTGGGGGGTGTAGTCAAGAGAACCCCAATTGTGCCACAGGGAAGAGAACATATTTACTACAGGTATGTTGTGCTGGTTGAAAATGTGTCTAAATTCATTGAAGATATGAGACAAAAAGGCATTGAATGCAGGCGACCCGTATTTAAACCCCTACACAGATACCTGAATCTGCCAGGATGCCCTGTAACTGATGATGTATGGTCAAAGGCGGTCTCCATCCCCATTTACCCTTCCCTATCAAGAGATGAGGTCTACCGAATCGTAGACACCGCAAACCAGATAATCCAGGCCCGTTGAGTAACATGGAAGGCAAGAAAAAGATCTCAGCTCTCATAATCTTCTATCCCATAGTATTACTCGTCTTTGTAACTCTCGTCATTCCACTGTTTCGATCTTGGTTTGTCTTTGTTGGGTTGAGATGGCTTTACATACTGCTTTTCTCAATTTCCCTTTCCTACGCACTAACTCCTGTAATGAGGTGGATTGCCCTTAGATACGATATCATCGATATTCCTGACCAAAGAAAGATCCACAGTGAGGCCACCCCCCTCCTAGGGGGACTGGCAATTATCATCTCCTTTTCCGCCTCTTTAATGGCCAACATGCTTTTTGACAAGGAAGTGCTTGTCCTCTTATCCACCGGGGTGATAGTTGGTGTTGTGGGGGCCCTTGATGACTGCAAGGGATTGTCAGCCAGGGTGAAGCTTCTGGTGCAGGTCATTTTGGTCCTTATCCTAGTTCATAGCGGGATTGTCTTACACCTCCTGCCAGCTAAAACCTGGTGGGGGTTTTCGTGTAATGTCATCCTGACCGTCATCTGGATAGTAGGTCTCACCAATGCCATGAATTTTTTTGACGGCATGGACGGTCTGGCAACCGGACTGAGCGGCATTATTGCCATCTTTATGGGGATCGTGGCCTTTCAGACAGATCAGCCCTTTATGGGCTGGATTGCCATTGCCATGTTGGGGAGCTGTCTTGGGTTCTTCCCCTATAACTTCAGGCTTAAGAGCCCAGCGGCCATTTACCTGGGAGATGCCGGAAGCACGTTCCTTGGTTTTGTCCTCTCTGCGTTGGCCGTCAAGGGCGACTGGGCGGAAAACAGCCGAATAGTGGCCTTTGCTACGCCTACCTTGATCTTCTGGGTCCTGATATTTGATATGGGATACATAACAGTGGAGAGGGTAATTACCGGGAAGGTCCGCACCATCAAGGAATGGATCGATTATGTGGGTAAAGATCATCTTCATCACCGGCTTTATAATCTCCTGGGAGATAAGAGAAAGGCGGTCCTTACCATTTTTCTTTTGAGTGCGATCCTTGGTTTGAGTAGTATCGTCCTGAGAAATGCCAGGATGATTGACGGCATCCTCCTTGTTCTTCAGGCGTTTATATTGGTCTCAGTAATCTCGGTCATTGAAAATGCTTCCAGGAGGAACTAGACTTTTTCTCCCTAGAACCAGGCCTTCTTCTTGCCGGCAGAAGTGAGGCTGGAGGATTGATTCATCCCTATTATCACCTCTTGGCCGGGCTTGAGATTGCCTCGCAAGATCTCGGTGAAGCTGCCGTCACTGACACCTGTCATGACCTGAATGGGCGAGGCCTTCATGTCTTCACCGACGACCCAGACGCGTCCCGGTGCCATCTGTTTGCGGGCCCTTGCCTCCAAAAGCTCCCTGAATTTATCGCGCTGGGCCTGATTGAGAATAGCCAGGAGTGCCACACGGTTCTTTTCACGCATGCTCAGAACTTCAGCGCGTATTTCTTCGGCTGTGGCCCCCTTCTGGCGCATATCCATTACCTTTCTCTTCGTCTCCGAGAACATGGTCTGGACCCGGGCCTGTTGTTTCTCATCCAGTCCAAGGGCCTCAATGATACGCTTCATCTTTTCTGCCGCCCCGGCTCCATTCGCGGCCGAGGCATCGGATCCGGCGCCTCCTGAAACCCCTGCCGCGGCTTCTTTCTCACCCGGTGGTCTGAAACGCAGTGCGGCATTGGGAACTCTCAGGACGTCCTGACGTTCCTCCACTATGATCTTCACGTTCGCGGTCATCCCTGGAAGCAGGCTCAGGTCCGGATTCTCGGTGGAAACCACAACAGTATACGTAACCACGTTCTGGACGGTATGGGGTGCCATACGAATCTGTTTGACCTCGCCGCTGAATTCATGACCGGGAAATGCGTCCACAGTAAAGGGGGCCCGCTGGCCTACCCTTACGCGGCCGATATCGGCCTCATCCACGTTGGTTTCTACCTGCATTTTCCGCAAGTCCTTGGCAATGGTAAAAAGTATAGGGGCCTGGAGGCTAGCCGCCACTGTCTGCCCCACATCAACATTTCGCTCGACGACCACTCCATCCACAGGGGAACGTATAACGCTATGGGCAAGGTCGATGTTGCTCTGACGAAGGCTCGCCTCACGTTGCTTAACCTGTGCCTGTGCATGTGGCACCTGGCCTTCGGCCATCTTCAGCGCGGCCTCTCGTGAACGTACAACAGAGACCTGTGCCTCCTGCTGGGCCTTAGCCGTGCTTAACTGTGCCAGGGCTTGCTCATAGGTAGCGTTCGCCTTGTCGAGGTCGCTTTCCGAGATGATCTTACGATCGTGAAGCATCCGCTTGCGAGCGAGATCTCGCTCTGCATCTCCCAGGGCGACCCTGGCTTTCTCTGTTTGAGCCTCAGTAGCCGAGAGCTCTGAGCGCATGTTTTCAAGTTCTGCTCTTGCCCGTTCAACAGCGGCCTCCTGTATAACCACATTGGCAAGGGTAACGGCAAGTTCTGCCTCTGCCTGGAGTACTCGGGCCTTAAACGTCTCAGGGTCGATTCGAGCAATCACGTGGCCTTCCTTAACTTCGGAGTTAAAGTCAACCAAAAGCTCCTTGATCTGACCCGAGACCTGGGAACCTACCAACACCGTTATAACTGCACTGAGGGTGCCGGAGGAGGAAACCGTGCTGACGATTGATGCACGTTCAACCTTTTCAACACGAAAAGAGGCCGCCCTACCACTCGTGCCAGTTTGAAAGTATAGTATGGCGGCAACCAGAAGAGCTAGCCCCATAAATGAGAACAACGCCAACTTGCGCATTTCACCACCATCATCTGACTCACACCAAGTCCTTTTAAGCCCCGACCTCGCTTTCAATCTCAAGTAAAAATATATGAAAGGTTGATCGGCCTGAAAAGGCCTTTTTTGGTTATAAGTTTAGCTTTTTTTGCCTAGTTTCGCAACTTTCTTTTCCTGGATACTTACCGTAAGCCTTGGCGCTCGATAGCTCTCCCATACCGTATAACACAACACGGTAAGCCCTATCACGGAGCCTGTCCAGGGCGGCGGCTTGAATAAAAAAAGGACTTGGGGGCATTCCCTAAGTCCTTGATTTGTTCGTGGTGGGCGGTGGGGGATTTGAACCCCCGACTTCCACCGTGTGAGGATGGCACTCTCCCGCTGAGTTAACCGCCCGGTTGCCGATCAGTTGATCAGCCCATGAACACGAGCTATTTATACAACATCGGTGGATGGCATGCAAACAAAAAATTGAGACCCCTTCAGTCTCCGGCCATACCCACCATTTTTTTCATTTCATATACCTCTTCCGGTTGAAGGTGGCGGTAATGTCCCACCTTAAGATCTCCAAGCAAGATCGTGCCAAACCCGATCCTTGTCAGGTGAATGACCTCGTAACCGACTGCCTCGAACATCCGTCTCACCTGGCGCGGTCGGCCCTGGGTGATGGTCGCCCTGACCTGGCTCTGTCTCTGGTCACGGTCTATGAGAGTTACAGTGGCGCGTCCGCTGGGTCCATCGCTTAATCTCACACCTCGTCTCAATTCCTCCAAGGCCTGATCTGTGATTCTACCCCGAACCGTCGCTTTGTAGGTACGGGGGACACGATAGCTGGGATGAGTGAGTCGATAGGCCCATTCACCGTCATTGGTAAAAAGCAGCAGCCCCATGCTGTCAAAATCTAAACGCCCCACGGAAAAAACCCTTTGAGGGATCTCCGTCATAAGATCGGTAACCACGGGCCTCCCCTCAGGGTCTCTGAGGGATGAAATATAGCCAAAGGGTTTATTCAGCATGAGGTAGAGCCTATGCGGAGGGGCAGGGATCTCTTTTCCATCCACACAAATTCGGTCCCTGCCCAGGATCACCCGGAAGCCTGGCTCTTTTACGATGGTGCCATTTACGATTACCCGTCCCGATTTGATCCATTCATCCGCTTGGCGCCTGGAGGTCAAACCGGCTGAGGACAGGGCTAGGTTAAGCCTCCGGGTCTTCAATTGAAGGGGGCGGGGCTGGGTCGGTCTCCTGGTCATCAAATCCAAAATCTTTTATCTCTTTCAGCTTAGGGAGGGATTCCAAATCCTTTAGGTCAAATACCTCTAGAAACTTCTTGGCCGTCCCATAGATTAGCGGTCGGCCTGGCAGGTTTTTCCGGCCCATTATCCTGATCAAACCCTTTTCCAAGAGTGTCTTGAGGATTCCCCCCACATCTACCCCCCTTAACCTTTCGATTTCCTGCCGGATGACGGGTTGTTTGTAGGCTATGATGGCCAGGGTCTCTAGGGCCGGACGGGAAAGTCGCGTGGGGGAGGCCTTTAGCATCCTTAGCACATATGGTGCATACCCTGATTTTGTCCTGAACTGATAGCCTTCCGCCACCTCTTTAAGGACAAAACTCCTTCCCATGGCATCATATTCTTCCTGGAGTTCTTTTAGGGCCTGTCTGATATTGACTCGGGTCTCTTCTGATAACCAGCCATGGATTTCGGCGGCACTCAGAGGTTTGTCGGTCGTGAACAGAAAGGCCTCAATGATCAATTTGAGCGATTTTTCCATTGCCGTCTATGTTGTGGTTTTCTTCATTATCATCGAACGATGGGGTCAGAAGAATTTCGCTTTCAAGGGTGGGCTGGGACACCTTCACTAGGCCCATGTGGACCAGTTCCAACAGGGCCAGAAAGGAAACGATAAATTCGGAAACCGTCCTGTCTTTAGAGAAAAGCTCATGAAAGAAAATGGAGCCCCTTTCTTTGAGGTACGCAATGATAACCTCGGTCTTTTCCTTTACAGACCATTTTTCGCTAATAAAGCTTAGTTGAACACCTGGCAACCTCTGCTCCATGATCCTCTTGAAGGCGTCGATCAATTGAAAGAGGTTGACATCCAACTGTGGTTCTCCGTCCCTCAACTGCTCCTGTAAGTAAGGTTGGATGTGCCGCGAAAAGACATCTCTGTCCAGGATTTCCCTATCTGATAGCTCATGGGCAGCGTCTCTGAGGAGAATGTATTCTAATAGGGGGCGAGTGATCTCATTGAATATCTCTTCCTCTTGCTCTTCCTTTGAATCCGGGAGCAACATCCTTGATTTTATGTGGATGAGGGTGGATGCCATTACCAGGAAATCGCCGGCCACGTTTATATTCAGGATCTTCATCGTGTCCAGGTATTCCAGATATTGGCCTGTGATTGTCGCTATTGGGATATCAAAGATATCCACCTCATTCTTATGGATGAGGTGAAGCAACAAGTCCAGAGGGCCCTCAAATATCTCCAGTCTAACTTCGTAGTCCAACAGCCTCCCTCACCTCTCCCATGGTCTCCCTGCATATGGCCCTGGCCCGCCTATTGCCCTCGGCAACGATTTCTTTGACCTTTACGATATCGGTTTCCAGTTCCCTTCTTTTTTCCCGAATCGGTTCAAGCCCTCTTTGCAGGTTGGAGGCCATCATTTTCTTGCAATCCACGCAACCGATCTCGGCGGATCGGCAATCCCCGTCGATTTTTTGGACCTCTTCAGGGCCGGTATATATCTCGTGAAAGGAGAAGACATTGCAGACATCCGGATTGCCGGGATCATTTCTCCTGGCCCTTTGCGGATCGGTAATCATTTCGTCCACTTTCTTATCGATCTCTCCATCTGAGTCCGTGAGATATATGGCATTATCATAGCTCTTGCTCATCTTCCGCCGGTCCATTCCCAGGAGCTTTGATGTGGGGGTCAGGAGCACATCGGGAATAGGGAATACCTCTCCATAGAGGTTGTTGAAGCGGCGCGCTATTTCTCTGGTTAGCTCGACGTGTGGGGCCTGATCTTCCCCGACCGGAACGCCATTTGCCTTATACATAAGGATGTCAGCGGCCTGGAGTACCGGGTATCCCAAGAACCCATAAGTATACAGATTTTTCTGAGTCAACTCACGGAGCTGTTCCTTATATGTGGGGTTTCTCTCCAACCAGGGGAGCGGGGTGATCATGGAAAAGATGAGGTGGAGCTCCGCATGCTCTTTGAGCTCCGATTGGATAAAAAAGGTTGATATCTCTGGGTCAAGCCCCATGGAAATCCAGTCGATTACGATATCATACAGGGTTTTTCCTATAATATCCGGCTGCGCGTATTCACTGGTCAGGGCATGCCAGTCGGCGATAAAGTAAAAACATTCGTATTCATCCTGTAACCGCTTCCAGTTAATAAGGGCCCCGTGCAAATGTCCTAGGTGGATCTTCCCTGTTGGTCTCATTCCGCTAACGATTCTCTTTCTTATCATAGGCCGAAATACCCCTTCTCATTTATTGAGTTCCATAGCTCATTGGCGGTCGCGTAATACTTTAGCGGTTTGAAAACACTGAGGAGTAAGATGACAGACCGTGAGGGTCTTTTTTCCAAAGGACGTAACCCAAATTCTTCACAGCCTGT
>JAZDES010000170.1:0-16236 GCA_043808585.1 Pseudomonadota bacterium
ACCCCGATTTTGTCCGCAGGAGCGAACTCGCCCGTCGCGGAGAAGTTCTTGCCCGGGAATATTCCAATGGCACAGGTGTGGTCCACCACCATGGGGGTGCCAAGTTTTGAGAATTGAGGGTAAAGGACAGGGCTCTCTTTCATGGCCTTTGTAAATTCTCCTCTTGCGGCCTTAAGCTTCTCTTTGTCAGCAATGGATAGTTCTCTGCTCCCCCTGATTGCGATGGCCTTGAGATTCTTCGATCCCATGACCGCACCGAGCCCTTTTCGTCCTGCAGCCCTCAGCTCATTGACGATACAGGCCATTTTGCTCAGGTTTTCACCGGCTGGCCCAATGCAGGCAATCCTGACATTCTGGTCGTTCAGTTCGTTCTTGATGATCTGCTGGCAGTCCGTTGTCATCATTCCCCATACCTTTTTGGCGCTTCGGAACTTGACCTCTCCATTCTTGATCCAGACATAGGTGGGCTTTTCGGCCTTTCCCTCAATGATCAGGGCATCGTATCCAGCATATTTCAATTCGACGGGGAAATATCCTCCCGTAAGGGCCATACCGACCGCATTGGTGAGAGGTGATTTGGCGGTAACGGCCATCCGACTGGCGCAGGGAATCGTGGTACCCGAAAAGGGGCCGGGAGCAAAAATCAATTTGTTTTGAGGCCCCAGGGGGTCTGTCCCTGCCTTGACTTCATCAAAGAGGTATTTGATCCCCAACCCTGCACCTCCAATAAAATCCTTTGCGATTTCCAGGGGTAATTCCTCTTCCCTGGTAGTTTGATCTGTAAGATTGATCCGCAAAATCTTTCCCGTATATCCACCTCTGTACATTTTTCACCTCCGTTTTTAGGGTTATTCAGTTTCGTGGCGAGACGTCATCTTAAGTATAGGCTTTGCGTTTATAAATTCGTGCCTCTCTCAGCCTCCGGAAACAGGAGGTAGAATCAAGACCTGATCTCCATCCTGAAGCACTGTTTCCATCCTATTGAGAAAGGCTATGTCTTGGCCGTTGACCATTAGTCGAATATGGGGGTGGACGCTTGAGCTTTTTTGTTCGAACAGGTGTGATGCCAATTCATCTCCCCATCTTTTTACCATCGTAGAAAGAAGCTCTCCCATGGTGCTTTTTTCCGGGAGAGAGAGTTCGATTTCACCCTTTCCAAGGATCTTCTTTAGATTTAGAATCGTACAGACCTTGACTGTGATCAATTCTGCGCCTTCCTGCCTGTTCACGTCTTTTCTCCCAAATATACCTCGATAACCTTTTCGCTGGTGGCAATCTCCTTGGGTGTTCCTTCGGCAATCTTCTCACCGTGATGTAGCACCATAATCCGCTCACATACGCTCATTATAGCTTTCATGACGTGCTCGATCATAACAATAGTAATCCCTTTATCCCGAATCCTCCTTATCAATTCCATGGCATGGGCCATCTCAGCGGGGTTTAATCCCGCCATGATTTCATCAAGCAATAAGAGTTCAGGATTGGTTGCCAAGGCTCTGGCTACTTCAAGCCGCTTCTGGTTAGCCAGGGGCAGGTCTTTAGCGGGAATCGCTTTCACTGCGGATAACCCGACAAACTCTAACAACTCCGTTGCTTCTCTTACGGCATCCGCTGATGGCATACGGGGTGACTTCCCAAAATACGAGCCCAGTACGACATTCTCAAGAACCGACATACGGGCGAAGATTTTAACCGTTTGAAAGGTTCTCGCCACTCCCATCCTACAGATTTGATGCGGCTTTAAGCCAGTAATGTTTTGACCTTTAAATCTTATGGCCCCTGGTTTGGGGACAAGCGCCGCCGATATTAGATTAAATAGTGTTGTTTTACCGGCGCCATTGGGACCAATCAGACCGAGAACTTCACCTTGTTCCACATTAAAGTTCACATTTGACACGGCGGCTAGCCCTCCAAAATACTTGGTCACTCCCTTACCTTCAAGTATCGGCATGTTTCGTCCCCGAAATTCGTTTCCATAACTTCTTTATCAACCCTACAAGGCCATCGGGCATGTATAATACAGCCACTATCATTACAATACCGAAGATGAGCATATAGTAATAAGGGAACCTGGTAATTAAGAATTCTTCCAGGTAGGTAAAGATAGCAGCGCCTATTATAGGACCATAAAGTTGTCCCATGCCACCAAAGATGGCCATCAAAACCGGCATAAAAGAAAGGATAGGATTAAAGGCAATCCTTGGGTCAATATATGTCCATCGTGTCGCCATGGTTGCCCCGGCTGCCCCCATGAAAAAAGCGCTGATAGCAAAGGTGGTAATTTTCAAGGCAGTTACATTAATGCCGGTGTGCGCCGCCGCTTCCTCATATTCTCCGATGCTCTGCAAGGCTAACCCAAATCTAGAATGTCTAATAAAGTAGGCTGTAAGCATTAATATAACAAAGATAATTAGCATAAAGTAATAAACAGTCGTGTTGGTCACGGTGGGAACCACTCGGCCAGTCGTACCCGTTATATTTACCTCCCACCACAGGACAAAATGCAAGAGGAGCTCAACGAGCCCGAAAGTGAACATAACGAAATATATGCCCTTTAGCCTCAGAGTCAAAACACCAACGAGAAGGGCAAGACAAAAACTGGCTAAAGCACCAATGCCGATAACGAGAGGCAAGGATAATGCTCTCCCCAATATGGCTGACGTATAGATGCCAACCCCAAAGAAGGCGGCAGACGCCAGTGAGATATAACCGGTAGGACCGGAGAACAGTGCCCAACTCACGGTAATGATGATATACATGAAGATGCTGGTTAGTAGTATAAGAGTATACTCAGGGGCATACAGAGGTGAAGTAGCTAACACGACCAAGACCAAAAAAACCAACCCCCCTGAAAAGGACCTCTTAGATGTAAATGTGACACTATTCATTTCTCTATTTTCCGTAATAATTTAGTGCTTTGAAAGCAGTGATGAGTCGCCTGACCGACCGGGAGGGTCTTTTTTCCAAAGGACGTAACCCAAATTCTTCACAGCCAGTGGCACGCCCCCTTACCTTTGAATACAGTTTCTGCCAGGCAGGGGAGAGGAAAAAAGACCCTCCCGGTCGCCTGCCTTTCTTTCAAAACGCTAAAGTGTTACTATTTTCCAAAAATACCGGTGGGCTTCGCCAGGAGCAAAAGCATGAAAATGAAATAATAGGCGACCAGTGATAGGCCTGGCTCTATATAGGTTACTATGCTGCCAACCAGACCCAGTAAAAGACCCCCGATAAAACTGCCAGGGATACTACCCAACCCCCCTAAGACGATCACGATTAGGGCGATCATGGTATATTCGAGCCCCATCGTTGGTTGAATCTTGTAAGACATGCTTATCAGTGTACCGCCTAAACCAGCCATCAAGGCACCAAGGCCAAAGCACAAAGCCAGCACCTGGTTGATGTTTACCCCCATGAGTCCGGCGGTCGCCGGGTCTTGGGCGGCTGCCCTGACCGCTTTTCCCAGGCGGGTACGGGCTAAGAAGAAATAAAAGACCAGACCTAGAACCAATGCAAATCCAAGGGTTATCAGGCGATTGGCGGCAAATTTTGCCCCCCAAAAACTGACCGGAACAGCTAGATAAGAGTACCCCTTTATGTCAGCCCCCCATACTAATATGGCTACATTTTGAATGACGAATAGGAGACCAAAACAGGCCAACATGGAGTTGCCCTCAAAGGCAGTTGCTGATGTTGACGAGATTCTAAGGCGTGTAAACATGGTTTTATAAAGCGTAAAACCGATTATGAATACAATAGGACCGCAAATGGCGAGAGAGACCAGCGGGTTAATCCCAAAGATGGTGTATAGTGACCAGGTGATAAAAGCCCCGAGCATGATAAACTCGCCGTGAGCTATGTTTAGCACGCGGGCAACACCATACTGCAGGCTGAGTCCCACGGAAATCAGGGCAAAGATGCCGCCCATCAGTAAACCAGCAATCACCACGTCCAGGATTCTTACAATCATTATGATGGCTTTCTAGTTTTGCCAATTACGGCTACAGGCTGTCCAAAGGCCGCAGAACAACCACTCTGGTGAGGATAACCACCCTCGAGAGGGGTTATGTTCGCACCCTTTGAGACAGCCTGTTTACCCTTAGCGTTATTGATCTCCTAAACGGAACGTCTACTCCTTTTACTTCTTTGGCTTTGGCTTTGGCCAGGGCGGCTTGGGGTATTCAGGTGGTGCGGTACGTTTCGGCCCGGGGTCTATGACTTCAAACACGCCTTTTTGCCACTGACCTATTTCACCGGGATGATTTACAAAGTATTGATTCTCATCATACCAGAACGGTCCCAAGGCCGTATCAAACTTCTCCTTGGCCATGATATCCCTTATCTTTTTCTGATCAAGGGTGCCCGCCTTCTCGATAGCCTTTTGGAAATGCTGTAGCGATGACCAATAGTACAGGGCTCCCCAGTAGTCGGGTTCTACCTTAAAGCGTGCCACAAATTTATCAACGAGTTCCTTGGCCCCGGGAGAGGTTTTGGCATTCCAGGCACCACCGCCCATTACTCCCTCCACCACATTCACGCCAAACATGTCTCTATAGAGGTTGGGGGAAAAGGGCAAGACGGTAAGGAAGAAGGCATTGAAGTTAATGCCAAGCTCGATCGACTGAGAGGTGAGCAGCATGCCTCCATCAGGATAGCAGGCAGCAACAAAGGCGTCGACACCAAGCGATTTGGCGTCCTTCAATAGGGGCGATAAGTCCTTAATCCCCGGAGGATAGCTCTTGTTCATTTTGACTTCAATTCCCTTCTGCTTGAAAAACGGAACCATGGCATTACCATACTCTACGCCATGGAGATCTCCACGGTAGATCACCGCCACCGACTTCACACCGACTTCACCAAAAATGTCAGCAAGGGCCGGAGCCTGGGTTTCGGAAAAATTCAAAACCTGAAAGAAGTAGGGCAAGCGAAGCTCCTTGAGTTTCAACGCTCCACCGGGGCCACCGATCAGTATATACCCGTACTTGTTGGCGATAGGAGCGGCAGCAAAGAGCCAGGCCGTGCCCCAGGGAGGGAAGACAAAATCAACCTTGTCTTCCAAAATCAATTTTTCCAGCAGGTTCGTCATCGTGCCGATATCGCTTTTGTCGTCATATCTGATTAGCTCTACAGGTAATTTTTTGCCATACTCCTTCACATATATTCCGCCATTCTTATTGACCTCCTCAACCCACAACTCGTAGATTGGACCGCCTGCTATGGCAACACCGCCCGCTATTGGGCCAGAGAGAGAGATAGCCTGGCCAATACGGATTTTATCTTTCGAGTGAGCAGCCAATGGAAAGGCCATAAGCAAGGCGAACAGCATTACGCAAACTGTAAATTTTAGATATTTTCCAGCACTATTCATTTTTCCCCTCCTTTTTAGATGTTCAAAAAAATCAACCGCTCAAAATACACCTTGGTTATTACCAATACCCTTTGCCGGAGCTATGTGAGCATCACCTCCCTTCGCAGAACAGTCCTCTCGGCGAAGACCTGAAAAGGCAACAATTTTGAACTGCGGGCGATCAACACATTCTCTGGAGATTCAACCCTAATCTTTCGTTCTCCCTGGTGCTACAGTCGCAAAACCGGTTTGATCACTCGCCCCTTTTCCATATCTTCCACCGCCTGGTTTATGTCGTCGAATGGATAGAACGTGATCAGTCGGTCAAAGGGGAACCGCCCCTGGCTATACAATTCAATCAATTTTGGAATAAACAGATCCGGGATGGCATCGCCTTCGATGATGCCCCGAACCGTCCTGCCATTCATTATTCTGTCCATATCCAGAGTGACCTCTGTGCCGGGTGCCACGACCCCGAGCAGTCCGCAGACACCGAGAAGAGGCAGGGCATCCACGGCCTGCCGAAATACTGAGGGATTCCCGACACACTCCAGGGTGAACTCCGGACCCCCTCCGGTAATGTCCCGGATCGCCTCAACCGGGTCCACCTCGCCCGCGTTGATGGTATGGGTGGCGCCCAATTCCTTTGCCTTCTCGAGGCGGTCCGGAATAACATCCACCGCGATAATGGTGGTGCAACCGCACACGACCGCAGCGAGAACAGCGCTTATCCCCACCGTCCCGGTGCCGAATACTGCGATGGAAGACCCGGGCCTGGCTTGAAACGTGTTCATAACCGCGCCCGCGCCGGTCTGGACGCCACATCCCAGGGGAGACAGGGTCTCCAGGGGAATGTCTTCTCTCACCTTGACGACGTTTCGTTCTGTGGCCAGGGCGAAGCTGGCAAAAGAAGACTGGCAGAAAAAGGAGCCATGGATCACCTGATCGCCCTTTCGAAGGGTCGTGGTACCGTCCGGACGGGCGCCGCTAAAATTGAGAGGCAAGAAGTTCAGACAATAGGTGTCCTTGCCTGCCTTGCACGACGGGCATTTCCCGCAGGACACCCAGCTCAGGACCACATGGTCCTCTGGTTTGACCTTGGTCACCCGGGCCCCCACCTTTTCCACAACGCCGGCCCCTTCGTGCCCGAAGACACTGGGCAGCGGTATGGGTAAGTGCTGGTCCCGGGCCGCCAGATCCGTGTGGCATATCCCCGCTCCCATTATCCGAACCAGCACCTCATCATCGTTTGGATCACTGATTTGAAGTTGTTCAATGCTGAAAGGTCCTGATTTCTCGAAAACCACAGCGGCTCTAATGTCCATTTTTACCCCCTTATCTCAAAATAGTATCGCAATCGTTCACCACAGAGGTCACAGAGTACACAGAGCAAACTCTCTTGTTTTAATCATTGATTAACCGGCGGATGGGCCTTTTGCCTTTCCACTGACAACCCACGGTCAACCAGTTCATAGGCCAAACATGCCTCATACCCTGACTCTAACAAGCCAGGCCCAAGTGTTCGATGAACAGCGATGCCAGCACCGGCTGGACAGTCCATGTCAGTGATACAAGAAAACAGAGACTCACCAGTTAAAAGACCATCTTGATTGTCCTTTTCATCTTGATTGTCCTCCTTCCAAAAATTTTGGTTTTCATGATCCCTGCCCTCCAGATGATCCAATTCCCTCTCAAATGCCTTCATGCTCAGGAATGTCCTGATTAACTGGAACGTCCTGGAAATACCTAAGCGACATATATGATGTGGGTAACACTTTAGCGTTTTGAAAGAAAGGCAGAGGACCGCGAGGGTCTTTTTTCCAAAGGACGTAAAGGACGGCATCATTTCAAAGAACGGCAGTGAGGTCTTGAAACTCGTCACGGAACAGCCCCATGAGAGGATGTCCCTATGAAGAAACCTCTCGCCTGCCTTGCAGAAACTGTATTTAAAGGTAAGGGGGCGTGCCACAGGCTGTGAAGAATTTGGGTTACGTCCTTTGGAAAAAAGACCCTCTCGGTCGGTCTTGCTACTCATCACTGTTTTCAAAGCGCTAAACTATTACGAAGGAACATATTTTTTCTGCTCGACTGAGAGGACCATTATGCGTGCCTACGGGAAATGTATTGTTTTGATATTGGGCCTTATTGCCCTTGTTGGTTTCCATGCAGGCTGTCAGAGAGAGGTTGAGGCCGGCCCCAAGGCCCCGGATTTCAGTTTGCCGGACCTCTTTGGCCAAATGAAGACCCTGTCGGATTACAGGGGAAAGGTGGTTATCCTGGATTTTTGGGCTACCTGGTGTCCGCCCTGCCGTATGACCATTCCGGAACTCGTAAGACTACAGAAAAGGTACAGAGACAAGGGATTGGTTGTTCTTGGGATCTCCCTGGATGATCCGGAGCAATTTTCCGATCAGTACCTCCTGGCCTTCAAAGAAAAATTCGAGATCAACTATACGATTCTTCGCTTTACCCCCAGGGTGCTGCAGGAGTATTTTGCCATTGAACGACCGGCCATACCTACCATGTTTGTAATAGACCGCAAGGGTAAGATCAGGGATAGACTTGTGGGGTATCAACCAGGTGCCCTTGAGAAGTCTCTGGATGGGCTCTTTTAGTGATTGTCGATTTCCACACGCACGTATTTCCTCCTTTTTTCAGGGACGATAGGTCTGCACTTTTCCACCTCGAGCCTGCCTTTGAAGTACTCTACAGCTCACCGGAGGCGAGGCTTTCAGGGGTTACAGAACTCCTTAGGAATATGGATGAAGAGGAGGTGGATAGGTCGGTCATTTTTGGATTTCCCTGGGAAAAACCGGAACACTACCGCAGGCATAACGACTATATCATGGAGGCAGTTCAGAAAAATCCTGGGCGTTTAACAGGTTTTTGCTGCTTTTCTCCACTCTCGCCTGGGGGATTGAAGGAGGTGGAAAGATGCCTGGGTTCGGGGCTTTCGGGGGTGGGGGAATTGGCTGTGTATGGGTTGGGCTTATCCGCCGAGGTGAGGGAGGCCTTGAAAGGGGTTGCAGGCCTTTGTGCCCGGTTTGACGTGCCGCTGCTCCTCCACACAAATGAGCCGGTGGGGCACAAGTATCCTGGAAAGACGCCGATGACACTGAACCAGATCTACTCTTTTCTCAAGGCCAACCGATCAAATCGCATTATTCTCGCCCACTGGGGAGGGGGTATGCCCTTTTACGGGCTCATGAAGGGGGAGGTCAAGGAGGTTTTGAAAAACGTCTGGTTCGATACGGCAGCATCCCCCTTCCTTTATACCACGGATGTCTATAGAATAGCAGGAGAGATAATCGGTTTTGAAAAGATCCTTTTTGGAAGTGATTATCCACTCCTGAGGCCCGGGCGGTATTTCAATGAGATCGAGTCGGCGGGCCTCTCCCCCGAGGCAAGAAAAGGGATTGCGGGCATGAATGCCGCCCGACTCCTGAGACTGCAATAAACCTGACTCAACATCTAAGATCGTAATACTTTAGCGCTTTGAAAACACTGAGGAGTAAGATGACAGACCGCGAGGGCCTTTTTTCTTCTCCCCTGCCTGGCAGAGACTGTATTTAAAGGTAAGGGGGCGTGCCACTGGCTGTGAAGAATTTGGGTTACGTCCTTTTGAAAAAAGACCCTCACGGTCCTCTGCCTTTCTTTCAAAACGCTAAAGCGTTACCTAAGATCTTGGTTTATGAGGTGAACATGCAAGAAACAATAAGACTGGATGAAAAAGACGGGATCGCATTCGTGACCCTAAACCGGCCCAAGGCCTATAATGCATTTGACCTTCCCATGGTGCAGTTACTGGCAGACCATCTTGTTAAGGTGGCCTCAGATCCATCGTTATCAGGCGTAGTGATCTCGGGGGAGGGGAGGGCATTCTGTGCTGGTGGCGACCTGAAATGGGCAAATGGCTACGGCAAAAACCTTGGAGCGGCCTTTCACGAGCTGGCCGGGCGCTTTCACCAGGCCATTTTGGAGATACGGAGAATGCCCAAGCCGGTTGTGGCGGCTATTAACGGCGCGGCTGCAGGAGGGGGTTTTTCCCTAGCCCTTGCCTGCGATTTCAGGATCATGGAGTCCTCAGCTACCCTCAGGCAGGCATACACCTCAAACGGTCTGTGTATTGACGGAGGGGGGACCTTTACCCTGCCCAGACTGGTTGGATGGGCGAGGGCAATGGAGATTGCCGCCTTTGATCAGCCCATCAGTGCGGAAAAGGCCTTTTCCTGGGGTATGGTAAATGAGGTGGTTGAGGATGGTGAGGCCTTAAAAAGGGCCGTTCAACTGGTGGAGGACTTGAAAAAGAGACCGCTGAGCTCTTTTGCTGCCTCAAAGAGACTGATTGCAGATTCCTTTGATACCAGTCTTGAGACCCAACTGGAAAAGGAAAGGGAGTTCCTCTCCTGGTGCGCGAATCTTCCGGATGGAAGAGAGGGTATAGCGGCATTCCTGGAGAAGAGGAGCCCAAACTTTAACAGAGCGACAGACCCGTAAACCTTCAATTTTTCGGCTGGTCCATCAAGAAGCATGTACAATAAATACTTTGGCCTAATTGAAAGCCCGTTTGCCCTCACTCCTGACCCGCGTTTTCTTTTCATGAGCCACCGTCACAAAGAGGCGTTGGCCCACCTCCTTTACGGGATGGGGGAAATGGGTAGTTTTGTGCTCCTTACCGGTGAGATTGGAACAGGAAAGACCACCCTGTGCCGCAGCCTACTGGAACAGGTCCCGGAAGGGGTAGAAGTGGCCCTGGTGCTGAACCCGAAACAGACGTCCCTGGAACTGGTAGGCTCTGTGTGTGACGAATTAGATGTATCGTATCCTGTGGGGACAGAGAGCCTTAAAGTATTGGTGGACCAGCTCAATCTGCATCTCCTCGAGACCCACTCAAAGGGTGGGCGGACAGTGTTGATTATTGACGAGGCCCAGAACCTGAGCACCGATGTGCTGGAACAGGTCCGTCTGTTGACCAATCTTGAGACCACCAAGCAGAAGCTGTTACAGATACTCCTCATTGGACAGCCGGAACTTCAGGACATGATGGCTCGTCCGGAGCTACGGCAACTAGGCCAGCGAATCACTGCCCGCTACCACTTGGCCCCCTTGCTGCCGAACGAGACGTCAGCCTATGTGCAGCACAGATTAGAGGTGGTGGGGTGCAAGAGGGAGTTGTTTTCCAAGGCCGCCCTTCGCAAGGTGCATAGACTCTCCGGAGGAGTCCCGCGACTCATCAACATCATCTGCGACCGGGCCCTGCTGGGAGCCTATGCAAAAAAGCTCGATCGAATCGACCCTGGCTTGGTGCGCAGATCCGCCTCTGAAGTGATGGGCCTGGGTTGGCAATTGCGTCACAGGGGGTTGATAAGGTGGGCGCTGGTGGTACTGGTGCTTATACTTTTGGGGGCAGGCTGGAAATTCCTCCCGTGGCCGAACCTCCTTGGAGATGTCCTTGAAACTCTCAAGGGGACAAAGACGGCCGGCCAGGCGCCGGTAATCGAGCGGAAAGCCAGGGATGTTTCCCCTGAGCCAAGACCAGAGCCAAAGGAAACGAAAAAGGAGGCCACACCGCCCAAGGATCGAGGAGTTGAGGCAGCAAAAAAGGAGGCCATCGTGGCATCCGAACCGGTCCCGAAGAAGGTCCCCCCGGAAGGCGTTGTTGGACCGCCGAACCTTGGCCGGTTGTTGCGGAGCGGGGGTATAAAGAGCGACCGGGAGACCGCATTTTCGACCCTGTTCAGGAACTGGCATCTGGAATGGCCGGATCCCTCCGCTATTCCTCCATGTGAATATGCCCCTAAAGCGGCCCTGCGCTGTCTTAAGGGAAAAGGAACCTGGACAAACCTTTGCCATCTAAACCGTCCAGCTGTTTTGGAATTGATCGATAATGGCCAGGAGCGTCATTACGTGGTGGCCGCATTTCTGGAAGATGGAAATGTCACCTTGGACCTTGGCAGTGAGCGGGTAACCGTACCCCGTACCGATATAGAGCCTTACTGGTTCGGAGACTTTACTATAGTCTGGAGACCGCTTCCCTCGGGTTCCATTTTGCTGAGAGAGGGGGATAAAGGTTCCGATGTCCTGTGGTTGAGGGCGCGATTGGACCGAGTGGAGGGGGTAACTCCGGGATCGGGAGGGAAACTTGCCAACCCCTTGTTTGATGCTGACCTGAAAATGCGGGTGATGAACTTTCAGCGTTCCCATTCCATAAATCCCGATGGAATGGTGGGAGAGCAGACAATTATCCAATTAAATACGACAATGAAGGATCCGTCCATACCTCTATTGTGCCGGAGCACGCAATAGCCGGGGAGCAGCCGGATGTCATTTATCCTTGATGCGCTCAAACGGGCCGAACGGGAGCGACGACTTGAACGGGCGCCTGATCTTAGCGCTGTCTACGAAGAGAGTGACCTGCCCCAGCGCAGTCGCTGGACGTGGTTCTCGGCAGCAGCGGCCTTCCTGGCCGGCGCAACGGTGGTGGCCTTGTTCCTCTTGCCGAAGGCCCCTCCCACTGAGGTAAGCCAGAGTAAGGAGCCTGCCGCTGAAGTTGGTTCGCATACCCCGGACAAAGAAAGACTTCAGCTCCCTGCTGGAAGAGTTCAACCCGATAAGCCCCCGCTCCCAAAGGACGTGCCGCAGCCAGCGGGGCCTCCGGCCAAGCAGGTAAAGGTTGTGCCGCCTGTAGCACCTGTAAAGCCCACCTCTGAGGAGACGACAAAGGCTCCCTCCACGACTAAACCAGCGGTATCTACGCTGCCAGAGCGGCCCGCGGATACCGGAACCGAGGCAGGCGTTTCCGAGAAGAAGGTCATCGTCTCAGGGCCCCCCGGGCCAACCCCGACGAAACTCCAAGATGCCCTTACACCCAAGCGAGTTGCCCTTAAGGAGACGGCTCCCTTGAAGGTGCCCGAACCGATGAGTGGGAGGGCATCGGATGTTCCCCCGGCCCCCCGCTCTAAAGCCGAGGAGGAATCCTTCAGAAAATCTGTGGAGGCGGTCCCTTTGATCAAGGACCTTCCGCACGAGATCCAGCAAAAGCTAGAAAAACTTGAAATCAATGTCCACAGCTACTCATTGGATCCGGCTGAGTGTCTGGTTTTCATCAACATGCGTAAGTATCGTGCAGGGGATCGGATCGGGGATAACGGCCTGGTGTTGAAAAAGATCATTCCCGAGGGTGTGATCATTGATTATGGGGGAGGGCAGGCCCGGTTGATGGTTAGGTGATCGAGAATAAGCCAAGCCTCGTTATGCCTTGTCATAGTGGCTGAATTGCATGGTGAAGGTCCCCCGGCCCTGGGATACGGATCTGAGGGATGTCGAATAGCCGAACATCTTGGAGAGGGGTATGCTGGCAGTTAAGACCTGGATCGGACCCTTGGTTGAGATCTGCTCGATTTTCCCCTGCCTGGCATTTAAGTCGCTTATCACCTCACCTGTGAATTCTTCCGGAACCAGGATTTCGGCCTTCATGATCGGTTCGAGAAGGAGGGGGTTGGCCTTCTGGCAGGCATTCTTAAAGGCCATGGTAGCAGCCACCTTGAATGCCATTTCGTCGGAAAAGGGTTCTTTTATCCGGACATTTAAGAGACTCGTCTGCACATCAATCACCGGGTAGCCCATAAGGACCCCACTGGTCTGAGCCTCCGAGATCCCCTGTCTGATGGCCGCGAGAAATCCTTCTGTTAGTTCGGGGCTCTCGCATTTGTCAACAAAGCGGTTCCCTGCACCCCTGGGCAGGGGCGAAACCTCTAGCTTGACCCCGGCAAAATGCTGTTCCCCTGCAATTTCCCGCTGGAAGACCTCCTCGTGCTCTACTGCCCGTGTCACCGTCTCCCGGTATACGACCTGGGGTTTTCCCTGGTTGCTTTCCACGAAGAAGTCGCGCTTGAGCCGCCCTATTATGATCTCCAGATGTAATTCACCCATACCGGAAATCACGGTTTGCCCCGTTTCTTCATCAATTCTGAACTTGAATGTGGGGTCCTCATCCCCCAGTTTACTCAGGGCATCCAGCAGTCTGTCGTGATCCTGCACCTTTTTGGGCTCTATGGCGATGGTGATGACGGGCTCGTTAAATTGCATGGACTCAAGCAGAATGGGGTTTTCTTCCGCGCATAGGGTGTCGCCGGTGGTGGTAACCTTAAGACCCATGGCTGCCACTATATCCCCTGCCGAAGTCCGATCTATACGCTCTCTCTTGTTGGAATGCATCTTGAGGAGTCTGGCCAGCTTTTCTTTGGCCTTTTTCCCAGGATTGTAAACGAGGTCAGCCGTCTTGGCAGTGCCTGAATAGATGCGGAGATATGTCATTTTCCTCCCCTGATCCATGATGACCTTGAAGGCCAGGGCTGAAAACGGTCCATTGGCCTCTGCAGGACGGGAGGCCTTTTTCCCTGATGAAGGTATAACCCCGACAATAGGTGGAATGTCTACTGGAGAGGGAAGGTAATCAACGATCCCATCCAAGAGGGGCTGTATTCCCTTGTTTTTTAAGGCCGAACCGCATAAGATCGGCACCAGTTCCAGCTTCATGGTTGCTTCCCGTATGGCCTTATTCAGTTCCTGGACCTCTATCTCTTCCTCTCCGAGATATTTTTCCATGATCTTATCGTCTTTGTCGGCGAGGGTCTCCAGGAGCAAGTCCCTGTATCGGGAGGCACTCCCAAGCAGGTCAGGGGGCACGGGTATTTCATCGTATTCAGAACCAAGGGTCTCATCTTTCCATAGGATTGCCTTCATCTTGACAAGGTCAATAACTCCCTTGAAGCTATCTTCAACCCCCCAGGGAATCTGGAGGACGAGAGGCACCGCCCAGAGACGCTCCTTGATCATCTCAACGGCCCTGGGAAAGTCCGCTCCCACTCGATCCATCTTGTTGATGAAGGCTATCTTCGGTACCTTATACCTGTCTGCCTGATGCCACACCGTCTCAGATTGAGGTTCAACACCCCCTACGGCACAGAAGACACCTATTGCCCCGTCCAGGACCCGCAGAGACCGCTCCACTTCGATGGTGAAATCCACATGACCGGGGGTGTCGATGATGTTAATCGTGTGACCGAGCCAGTCACAGGAGGTTACCGCGGATGTAATGGTGATGCCCCTCTCCTTCTCTTCCAACATCCAGTCCATTGTGGCCTCACCGTCGTGGACCTCGCCCATTTTGTGAACTCGACCGGTGTAAAAGAGGATACGCTCCGTTACCGTGGTCTTACCCGCGTCAATGTGGGCGATGATGCCGATATTTCGAGTTCTCGTCAGTTTCCTGGCAGGGGGCATGTTGCTGACCTTCAAGACCTGACCGTAAAAAAATCAGGGTCTCTTCTGTTATTTGAGCTGCGCTCTATTGATCCGCGCGCAAATCTAAGGTATCTTGTTTCGGCTGTCAAGCCATTAGCCCCGGGGTTTTTGCCCGGAAATGGGGGGGTGATCATGGTGGAATTGAGAAGAGCTGATCTGGCAGACTCCTGGTATCCAGGGAGAGAGGCTGCCTGTCGCAAGGCCATTGAGGAGTTCTCCTCCGCAAGTCGCCCTTGCCCGGGCGATGGCGTTAAGGCAGTGGGTGGAATTCTCCCCCATGCCGGATGGGCCTATTCAGGGAAGATTGCCTGTAACGTGATCATGTGCCTGAGAAGCGGCAGTGAACCTGACACGTGCATAATATTCGGACACCATATGCACACGGGAAGCGGCAATCTCATAATGAAAAGGGGGCGATGGGATACTCCCCTGGGACAGGTGGAAGTGGATTCAGCGATAACGGAAAGGTTGGTGGAGGAATTCCGCTTTACCGAGGAAACCGCATCTCATTACCAGCAAGACAACACAATTGAGGTTCAACTGCCATTCATTAAGTACTTTTTCCCTGAAACCAGGATAGTCCCCATCGGGCTCCCACCCAGGGCTGCCTCACTGGAGATCGCCAGGAGGGTCGCCCGGATATCGGAGGAAATGGGCAAAAGGGCCGTGGTGCTGGGCTCGACAGACCTAACGCACTATGGCTATAATTATGGATACACTCCTAAAGGGGTTGGTAAAGAGGCCGTTCAGTGGGTTAGGAACGAAAATGACAGACGGGCAATAGATCTGATGATAAAAATGGACCCTGAGGGACTAATGGAGGAGGCACTGACTAATTACAATGTCTGCTGTTCAGGGGCTGCCGGCGCTGCCATTACGGCTGCCAAAGAACTGGGGGCCGGCAGGGGAGAGGAAGTCGATTACTTTACCAGTTATGACATCAGACCTGACAGTAGCTTCGTCGGCTATGTGGGGATCGTCTTTTACAGGTGAGACCAACAGAATTTGATTCTTTTTGAAGGAATTGCTATGTTCCTCGATGTTCCGGGATTGTGACGTTGTTAGGGTTTCTTCCAGTTTCTCAAGCACCGGGTCAAATGACAAAGAACGAATAATGGCTAAAGGCCCAGGGCCCAAGGCTTAAGGTCAAAGACCACCGGATAAAGGTCTTTCCTTGCGCCTTACGCCTCATGCCTTATGCCGTATCGCTACCACTGATTCTTTGAGAATATTTCACTTTTTGGACAGCAATTCCAAGATCTTTTTCTTGAAGTCTATAAGAGATATTCTCACATCGAACAGGTAAGAATTTATAAGGGAATTTTTATATGGGCCGCGAAAGGATTAAGATTGATTTTCTGATCCATGACCTCAAGGTCCCCATTGCAGTGATTGAAGCAGGGATCATGTCATTGCTAAACAGGCGAGAGAAATATGGCGCCCTTACAGAACAGCAGGAAAAGGTCTTGAGGAGGGCCTTACGGAATAACAGCGTCATTAAGGCGCTGGTCAATGATGCGCTGGAACTGGGAAAGTCCAGGCAAGGGATAATTAATCTTGTCAATTTCCGGCTTTCGAGCTTGATA
>JAZDES010000171.1:0-3224 GCA_043808585.1 Pseudomonadota bacterium
TGGAAGCCGTGAAAAAAATCAAGTCAATCCGGTTAATCCTGTCAGAAAATATTTTGGCTTTATGTCTAATTGATTATGAACTCATTAATAATGCCAGCGTGTCGAGCTACGGAATGGGTATCACATAATTGGCTGCCTACCTTGAATTGCAAATATCACAAAAATTTGGTATGCATGATAGGCTGGTTTTTTGGCAAGTTATCTGGTATCGGAAGCTCAGAGTAAATCTACAAAATGAGAAGCTCCCAAGGTCAACTTTGTGGCAGATTATGTTGACTGAATCTCTTTATACTTGAAGGAGGCGAAAGATGATTAGATGGCGAATCCTCTTGAGTGCTTTTGCCCTTCTTTTTCTCATCACCTTCCCACCGTCTTCCAGTGGTCAAGGAGATGATGCGGCCACAGCAAAGGCCCTGAACCAGCAAGTCGTGCAGTTCCTTCAACAGGGCCGCTATGCCGATGCCATCCCGCTTGCCCAAAAAACCCTGGCCATTCGTGAGAAAGCCCTTGGCCCTGATCACCCCGATGTGGCAGCGGGCCTGAACAACCTGGCAGGACTTTACGGTTCCTTAGGGGATTATGCCAAGGCAGAGCCCCTCTACAGGCGGTCCCTGGCCATATGGGAGAAGGCCCTTGGCTCGGATCACCCCAATGTGGCAACGGGCCTGAACAGCCTGGCATTGCTTTATGCCGCACTGGATGAGTTTCGGAAGGCCCATGATCTTCATCTAAGGGCGCAGGCGATCGATGAGAGACTCATTGACCAGGTGATGGGGTTCACCTCAGAGGATCAGAAGCTCGCATTCCTTGGGAAAAGGAAATGGAATCTCAATGGTTTTCTAAGCCTCATAGCCCAGTATCTCAGTAAGGACCAGGGTATCAGAAAGGATGCCCTGGATGTATGGCTCAGGAGAAAGGGTGTGATCCTGGAAGCCCAGAAGCGTTTCCAGGAGGCCCTTGTCTACTCTGATGATCCGCAGGCAATAAAGACCTTCCAGGACCTTGCCGGTGTGAGGGCGCAAATCTCGAAGCTCGTCTTTGCAGGCCCTGGAAAAGATGGACCGGAGGTCCACCAGAAGAGGATTGCTGACCTGGAAGGCCAGAAATCAAGGCTGGAAGCGAGGCTGAGCCAGTTGAGCCAGGCATTTGCCAGCCAGAGGAAGATCGCAAAGGCAGACAGTGAGGCCGTGGCCAAGGTCCTGCCCAAGAACACGGCCCTGGTTGAGTTCGCAAGGGTTGATATGTTCAACTTCAAGGCAAAAGTGAAAGAGAAACGATGGCTTCCCGCCCATTACCTGGCCTTTGTGCTTCACCCCGGAAAAGGGGAGAGGATCGGGATGATCGACCTTGGGGATGCGGATGACATAGACAGGGCCGTCTCCTTGCTGAAGAAAGAGGTTGGAGATGCAAAGGATAACAAGGGAGAGAAGGGAAGCAAGGCATCCCAGGAGGTCCATGCAAAGGTCTTCGATCCCCTCAGGAAGGAACTCGGAGATGTAAGGGAGGTATTCATATCACCGGATGGGGGCCTGAACCTGATTCCCTTTGAGATCCTTCAGGGTCCTGATGGCAGGTACCTCATTGAAGACTATACGTTCAACTACCTTGCGGCAGGGAGAGACATCATCGGGTTTGGGGAGATCAAAGAGAGGGGAACGAAGGCCCTCATCATGGGCGACCCTGACTTTGACATGGGGATGGATGAAAAAGACTCCACGCTCAGGAGGCTTGCCCTGAGAGGCGGGAAAGAGGAGGTTGCTGTCAAGCGCTCATCCGACATGAGAGATTTTCATTTCACAAGGCTTCCCAGCACAAGGGAAGAGGTGGAGAGTATCCAGGCACTCCTTGGCAAGGACAAGGCTGACATCCACACGGGCAAAGAGGCTCTTGAGGAGGTGCTGAGGCAAAAGGGCACACCTTTGATCCTCCACCTTGCCACCCACGGGTTTTTCCTGAACGATTTAGACCTGAACGATTTGGCAGATGAAACAATGACAAGGGGAATTGCAATATCAGCAAGGCCAACTGGTAAAAAGATTAAAATAGAAAACCCTTTGTTACGTTCCGGCATAGTCCTTGCTGGAGCCAATAACGCCCTTAAATCCCAAGATTCTGAGAATAATACTGGCATCGTAACCGCTGAAAAAATTCTTGGATTAAGGCTAAGAGGAACTGACATGGTAGTTCTTTCTGCCTGCGATACAGGTATTGGAGAGGCAAAGGCAGGAGAGGGTGTGTTCGGGCTTCGGAGAGCCTTTACTCAAGCAGGGGCTAAAAGTTTGGTAATGAGTATGTGGGCCGTGCCAGATAAAGAAACTAAGGAACTGATGGTTGAATTTTACAGCAATATCCAATCAGGCAAAATGAACAGATGCCAGGCACTCAGGCAGGCAGCAATCAAAGAAATGGAAGTCGTTAGAGAGAGGTATGGATACGCCAACCCATTTTACTGGGGTGCCTTTGTGTTTATGGGTGAACCTTAAATTGCCATTTTCCGGTTA
Source organism: Pseudomonadota bacterium (assembly GCA_043808585.1). GTDB lineage: Bacteria > Desulfobacterota > DSM-4660 > Desulfatiglandales > Desulfatiglandaceae > CAYVMN01. The sequence continues at coordinate 2,502 of JAZDES010000171.1, forward strand.
GGCTTCCTACCTGCCGTGGCAGGGTGTCTCCTCGGCATCTTGGCCGGGTGCCCACACTTACGCACCGTTTCAGCCAAGGCGCGTTACTCGTAGCTACCATTTAGGATTCAAATTTGTAAAAGAATCTCAGATTAAACGATTTGTATGACCTCAATCCAAAAATCGTTTCTACGCGCTCATATTGCCACATAGGACAATCTAAACGGTATTTTCCGGCTTGTCGTGAGTCCTAAACGGATATAACGGACACAGCCTTGATGTACATCGCCGGACTTCTGCTGCATTAAAGCCCATGCATTCTTTGCAATGCTCAATAATTGCCCGCCTTGCAGTGAGCTTCATAACCTTCGTTCTGCCGTTACCGTCTTTGATTTGGTGTCGTATAGCCATTAGCTATAAATCTTGCCTTAAAAGTTAAATAAGCCACCTGATGATCGCGTCAAGCACGTCAAGCTCTTCCTCTGATTCAAGCAGCTTGCCGCTTGCATTCTTGTTGCGGTCTGTTCCAAATTCCTGGTTAGAGTCCGCCGGCGCCAGTTCCTCTTCACGTGTCAAAACCCCATTTTTGGCTTTCAAAAGCTCCCGCAACACCACCTCTGTCTGAATTTCTTTGCTGTCCATTTTTGCCCCTTTATTTTTAATTTATCGCCATGCCTGAATTTTGGTTGAAAAGTCGAAAAGCATACATAAGTAGAACAAGGCTATCCCCTCGTTACCCTCCCC
>JAZDES010000172.1:0-28591 GCA_043808585.1 Pseudomonadota bacterium
CTGGCCTTTATAATATCGGGCTTCTTTTCGGCAATCTCAGGAGGGCTCTTTGCCGTGTTTAACCACAGTGTCTTCCCGGACTTTTGCTATTGGCCTGTCTCAGCAGAAGTCCTTATAATGACCCTCCTCGGCGGCATTTACAGCTTTTTCGGACCAATGGTCGGGGCAGCCGTCTTGCTCTATCTCAGACTGGAGGTCACCTCGTACACGATGTACTGGCCGTTCATCCTGGGTACAATACTTGTCTTGCTGCTATTTTTCTTTCCGGGCGGAATTCTCGGTTTTGTTCAGGACCAGATAAAAAGGTGGAGACCGTCTAAATGATCCTGCGAGTGGAGAACCTTGTGAAGTCCTTCGATGGTTTCGTTGCCGTCGCAGGTGTCAGCTTTGAGGTTGGGCAGGGGGAACTATGCTCGATGATCGGGCCAAATGGGGCAGGTAAAACCACCCTCTTTAACCTCATTACGGGCCACCTCCCCGTGGATGAGGGCCGGGTTATCTTTAGTGGTATGGATATATCCCGATTGCCGGCCTACAAGATCTCCCGTCTTGGCCTGGGACGGTCCTTCCAGCGGATCAATATCTTTCCAAGATTGACGGTCTTTGAGAATGTTCAGTCTGCCCTATTGACGCATCGGGGCAAGAGCCTGACCTTTTTTGGCTCGGCCCAATCCCTCTTTAGGGAAGAAACAGAGGAAATCCTTGAGCGAGTGGGCTTGGGGGATCACAGAAACGATGTAGGCGGCACCTTGGCCTATGGCTTTCAAAAACAGCTGGAACTGGGCATTGCCCTGGCAAGCGAGCCTAAAATGCTTCTGCTCGACGAACCCACGGCAGGGATGTCAGCCAGAGAGACCAAAGCAACCATCCGGCTTATTGGCAATATCGTCCAGGAAAAAGGCCTGACACTGCTCTTTACCGAACACGACATGTCGGTCGTATTTTCTATATCGGAACGGATAATGGTTCTACATCAGGGCAAGATGATTGCCTCGGGATCCCCCGATGAGGTCCGCGCAAACCCTGACGTTCAGAAGATATATATGGGGGAAGGTTGATGCTATTGGATGTGAAAGACATCCGTACTGCATATGGACTGATCCGGGTCTTGTTCGGCGTCTCGATCAAGGTCGATCAGGGGCAGGTGGTCACCTTACTGGGCCGTAATGGTGTGGGAAAGACAACAACCCTTCGCTCGATCATGGGCCTTACCCCGCCACAGTCCGGTTCAATAAAGTGGATGGGAAAAGAGATCGCCGGTCTTCGCCCCCATCAGGTCGCGCGGATGGGCATCGGCTTTGTACCCGAAGACCGAAGAATTTTTTCCGACCTGACTGTCTGGGAAAATTTGGATGTGGCCATCAGAGCGCCGGTACCTGGTTCACCTGAGTGGACAATGGATAGGGTGTTCGAACTCTTCCCAGCCTTGAAAGGGCTTAGCAATCGACGCGGCGGGTACCTCAGCGGTGGAGAACAGCAGATGCTGACCATTGCCCGGACCTTGATGGGTAATCCCAGGCTCCTGCTTCTCGATGAGCCTTCTGAAGGGTTGGCCCCCGTGATTGTCAGACAGCTGGGGATGCAGGTCTCTAAACTGAAACAAGAAGGAGTGACCATACTTCTCTCAGAGCAGAATTCCGAATTCTCCCTGGCCCTGAGCAATGGGATCTATATCCTGGAAAAGGGAGAGGTACGTTTCGAGGGAAGCGTTGAAGAGTTCATGAAAGACGAGGAGACTTACCGTAGCTATTTGACCATTTGAGGCCGTTGCGGAAACACGTCCTGTTTAAGGGACTCCAATGAGTCAGCGACCTCCGGCTATGCCGGAGATCGCTGAGCGATCAGGACTCTTCTCTTAGATCTTCTTTCAGCTGTTCCTCAAATTCTTGGAAGAATTTGTCCTTTTCCTTCCAGTCCGGGCCGAATCGCTTGTCAAAGTACCCGCCAAGCTTGTCAAATAGTTTCTGCCAGACCGGTTTGCCACCACCCAGGACTACGTCTTCAAGGAAGGACTTCAGCTGTGGAATCTTCTCCTTCGGAAGGAAAGAAACAGCACCCAGCTTGATGGCCTTCTTCAACGACTCGGGTGAAAGGGCATGGGCCGTGAGCATGACAGTTGGAAATCCCCTGGATACGGCATTTCTCAAAAGCTCAAAACCGTTAACCCCCATGATATCCAGGATCACAATATCATAGGTGTAACTCAGGAGGTATTGAAGGGCCGTATCGTAATCAGTTGCCCTGTGGATGAGGCACATGTCCAGCTCTTCCTCCACTGTCTCCAGCACATCGGGTTCGTCATCCACTACCAAAACAACCTTGTCTTTCAAATGGCTATCAGAACTCATCGCTCCCATTGCCTCCTTTCTTGCGGCCAATTCACAGTCGGGCCTCTTGTTGGATTGAGTCTTACCTGACTAACTAATTCTGCTTGTCCTCTTCGGTTTTCGGCATTGGAATCTTAAAAAACTCCACCCCTTCCTCCTTAAGTGTCTTCTCTTCCTCGGAGGTAGCTGATCCCCGGATGTTTCTCTTCTCGGTTACGCCGTAATGGATCTTAAGGGCCTCTGCAGCAAATCGGGCACCCACGTCCTCGGAGTTCTTCTTTATGTAATCTACCACCTCCTTTGCGAGTCTCTGGTAGTCTACCTGATCAGGAACCGGTCGGCTGTTGGGAGTTGACCTCTTTACAGCAACAGGCGAAATGACTTTCCTGACATTGGAATCATCGCAATAAGGGCAAGTCACCAGGCCGTTGGCATTCTGTTCTTCAAAGGCCTCAAAACTGTCGAACCATCCCTCAAACACATGCCTCTGGGAACACTCCAGGTCAAACACAATCATCTGTATTTTCTTCCTCCATCAGATGCCTTAAGGCTCCCCCCACCCCTAACGGGGATATGGGCACCCAACAGCGGCACATATTACCTTTCGGCATAAAGGACTGCCAGGATCTTTGTTTGCCTTTGGCCATGGCACTTTACCAGGTGCGGCACCGTTGAATCGTAATATATTGCATCGCCAGGTTCAAGGATATGGATCTCTTCTCCTAGACGAACCTCCATATTCCCCTGCAGCAAATAAATGAATTCCTGTCCGTCATGGGTAGACCTCTCTTCCCCTGTTTCCGAGGGTTCGAGGGTGACAAGAAAGGGTTCCATATGCCTGTCTTTCTTGTGAGGAGCCAGAGATTCGAATTCGTAGCCATAATGTTTCCCTTTTCTTGAGTCATAGCGGGACACCACCTTCCTATCATCCCTCCGGACGATGGTGTAGGTCCTATCCTCTTCTCCGGAGATAAAGTAGCCCATTTTCATATCTAAGGCCTTGGCAAGCTTTATCACTATGCCCAACGGTGGGGCCACACTTCCCCCCTCAATCTGCTCCAAAAGGGAAATATCGATATCTGTCCTCTGGGAGATGTCCTGCAGACTCAGGCCGCAGCCTTCCCTTACCGCCTTCACGCGCTCACCCACGTTTACCTGAATATCCTCCTGGATGGATTCATGGCCAATGCTATCCATGAATTCCCTCTCTTCTTTCCCTCTAGCAAACTGTCTGCTTACGTCAGTCAAGAAATCTTCGTAGGCATCTCTTACCATGGTCTTATCTTTCTTTTCCCCCTCAATGAAATGGGTCTCTCCTTCATTTCCCCGGTTAGTTTCGTCTAACGTTCTACGGTTGCGCTGCTGGTTTCCTGTCGCGTTAACCGTTAACCGATTCGAGCTGCGCAACCTCAATCGTTCTACGATCCCGATTATTCCTTGCACCTGAGTATGTTAGAAAAACCTGACATAAATTTCAATATCTTAGCCTATGTAGACGGCTAGATGGGACAACACCTCAAAATCCTACTAAAGCCCCTTCCCGGCCTCCGGCTGGGAGACATACTGGATTAAAAATAATTCTTTTTCCTGATTTATCCAGCATCAAGCATCCAGTCCCGCCAACGGACGAGCAATCGCGACGTCCCGCATGGAGGGATTTGAGACGAAGCTTCGAAAGGGTGTTTCATATCTATCATCTTGTTAGAGATGGGGTCAAGCTCCCTGATGGAGATCTCTTTTAGGTTTCAAGCACGAAGATTATCTCCATCCTTACGCGGTACTCTTTGATTTCGCCGTCTTCAACTGCAACCCTTTGCTCAATGATCCTCAGCCCCGTAATCCCCCTTAACGTACGGTTTGCCCTCTCAAAGCCGACCTTGATTGCATCATCAAAACTAACGGGTGAGGCACTTATGATCTCTGAGACCCTTGCTACACGTTCCATCACGACCTCCTCGACGAAGTCTCACCATAAAGGTTGGTTAGTTAAGAAGGCACCTGGGTCTACTCTCTCGATTCCCAGGCAATCTCGGTAAGCACCTGCCGGTTCTCCGTCATATCCTTCCATAAAAGTGATGCCAGTTCAGAATACACCGGTCCAGCCGAGCCGTTGCCAATGACCTTTCCGTCATAGCTGACAACCGGAAGGATGTTTATGGAGGTCCCGGTGAGAAACATCTCTTTGACCTTATAGGCCTCTTGTTGAGTTATCTTTGCGTACTTCACACCCCTGATCATCCCTTCCTTGACCAGGTCATCTGCCAGCTCAAATACGCGTCTAGCGGTGGTGCCAGACAAAGTCCTTTCAAAACCAGGAAACTTCAGGACCCCGTCCTCAGCCAAAACACCGACATTCTCTGTTGAGCCCTCGGCCAAAAATCCTTCCTCATCCAGGGCCAAAGAATACTGGCACCCGGCATCAATGGCTTCCATCTTCATCAGCACATTGGGGAGATAATTGCATGACTTGATTTTGGCGAAGAAAGAATGCTTTATTGGGGTCTTGCTGGTAATTATGGACACCCCCTCTGTGTAATACCTATCTGGCAGGCTCCTGAAACGGATCACATTCACGTAAAGCTGACTGGAAGGGCAGTCGTAAGGGTTTGTGCTGAAGCTACCAGGCCCCCTTGAAACAATAACCCTGATCAGGCAGTCTTTTTCGCGGCCTGTCAAGATCAGGCCTTTGATTACCTCTCTGATATGCTCGTAGTCAGGAGGAAAACCAAGTGTGATCGCATTGGCCGACCGGTTGAGACGTTCCAGATGCTCTTCCATTTGGTATATCTTGCCACGCACACAGCGCATGACATCAAACACCCCATCTCCCCTATGCACCAGATGATCGTCAATGGGGAGCATCATAAGAGCGGGATCGGCGGTCATCCCTGGCCACAGACTTGAATACATTGCCAGATAATCTTTTTGCCAAGGCCTCTTCCCGCTTCCCGGCCCTTGAAAGAAGTTATCCTTGGTTATCGTTCTCAATTCCATTGCCTTACTTGACTGAAACAGGATCACTATTCCTTGACACTGCTAAATTGTAACTTTATGATTTTAGCCGATTTTACCCGAAAGTTAAACAATAAATAAGGAAAAATCAATGCCTTTTTTCCAACCCACCCTATAATTCAAGAGAAAGGATAGAGAGCTATGTACGAAAAACAGTATCTAGTAGACGAACTCACCTTGAAAGATTCCTGGAGGATGTTCCTCATTATGGCGGAGTTTGTTGAAGGCTTTGAACAAATGCCAGAGGTCTATCCTGCTGTAACTATCTTCGGTTCCTCCAGGGCTAAGCCGCAAAATCCCATCTATAAGACCACCGTGAAGGTGGCCCGCTTGCTGGTTGAAAATGGATTTAACGTCATCTCAGGCGGAGGTCCTGGGGTCATGGAAGCGGCCAATCTAGGGGCTGCGGAAGCAGGTGGTAAATCAGTGGGACTCCACATCCATCTCCCTAACGAACAGGCAGCAAATAAATACGCCAACGTTCGTCTCGATTTCAGGTACTTCTTTATCAGAAAGGTGATGTTTGTGAAATATGCAGTGGCCTATATTATCATGCCAGGAGGGTTTGGTACACTCGATGAGCTCTTTGAGGCCCTGACACTTATCCAGACTAAGAGGATTAGATACTTCCCGGTTATACTACTGGACTCCAAGTTTTGGAGTGGTCTTTTGAAGTGGGCAAGGGACACGCTGATGAAACAAGGGACTATCTCTGAAGAGGACTTCCATATATTTAATGTGGTAGATACCCCGGAAGAGGCCGTACAAATTATCAAGACAAGGGTGGTTTTATAGATTTGAACAAACGAGAAAAAGGACTCCTTCTAGAAGGCGCCAGAGGATTAGGAATTCTGTTGTCACCGGTCCAACTTCATCTCATCGGTATCTATCTGGACGAGTTGTGGCAGTGGAATGAGAAGGTAAACCTCACAGGCCTCTCTTCAAGGGAGAGGATAATTAGTGAGCTCTTAGTCGATTCCTTACTTCCTTCCCCTTTCCTGCCTCAAGAAGGCAGGCTGCTGGACGTAGGGTCCGGGGCAGGATTCCCCGGAATCCCCTTGAAGATTCACAGACCTGGGCTCGAAGTTCACCTGATGGAGGCCAACTCAAGAAAGGCCAGTTTCCTTAAGCATGTGATCAGGATCACCAAACTCCCTGAAATTGAGGTAATAAGAGGGCGGATTGAAAGAGACAGTAGGTATCTCCACCCCCATGGGTACCACGTCGTTACGGCACGGGCACTCTCACCCTTGCCCCAGTGCATTTCATGGTGTGCCCCCCTCCTTTGCCCTGAGGGCCTAATGGTAAGTTTTCAGGGAAGCCGGTTCGAGGAGGCGATCAAGGATAGTTCAGCTGTGATTAAGGCGCACGGACTCTTGCTTTACAAGTCCATTGCCTACAACCTACACGGAAAAGATACCGGGAGGCATCTACTCATTTTCAAGCGGCAGGAATAGTATTCCGAAGGTATTGGAGTACGGGATCGATGGGGAGGGAGCTCGTGCCCCATGAGCCCGCTACTCCATTATGGTAATCTGTGAGGTCTTCAAGGATTATCAGGTCTAATCCTTGATGTATTTAAAGGAAACATTCACCCTCGCCCGGTAAAAAGCGACCTTGCCCTTCTCGATGGTCATATCCAGTTTGGTAATTTCCGCAATCCTCAGGTCCTTTAGGCTTTCACCGGCGGTTTCTACCGCTGTCTTGGCTGCCTCCTCCCATGATTTATCACTTGTGCCCACGAGTTCAATAATCTTGTATGTGCTTCCAGCCATCCCTGTCCTCCTTTCTCTTGCTACTGTGTTATCAGCAATAATTCACAAGGTGCTCGATTCTCACCCCCTTTCCATTAAGGATATTTTTCACAAGCCATATTAACTCATAGCTTACCAAAACATTCAATAGCTTGCAACGTTTTAATTAATCCCTTAACCATTCCCGCAAGGCGGGATGGTCTTAGCTTTGCTATGCGGGTAAGTGAGAGAATGTTTTTCACCGCGCGTCTGTCCCGCCCCTGCGGGGCTTCGCTAGAGACCCAGAGTACGCGAAGGCGGTGAGCGGGAGTGACGGTCTTAGAGGCTTTTTACGAAGTCGTCAAATCTGAATAAGATGCTTGTATCGCCGTAAGACTCGTTGTTAAGACAGTAAACTCTGCGTCCTCTGTGGCTCTGCGGGGACTATTCTTTTGTCAAAGACCCTTTAAGGGTCATCATTCAGGCCATCCTTTTTAGGGGTGGTGGTTGACAAGACCTTCAAATTAGGCTATTAATCCCTCAAACCATGATTGGTGTCCAGAAGGGGGACAGTCTCCTTTGAGGATGAAAAGGGAAGGCGGTGAGATTCCGCCGCACGATGGCCAGTGCTGTAATCCCGCCACCAATTGGGTCTAAACGTTTACCCCAGCAAAGTTCCGGTTATTCATTAACCCGGTTGAAAAGTCACTGTACCCCCTCTGAAGGGATGGGAAGGCGAGCTGGGGCCGGGTAAGCCAGAAGACCTGCCAATCATGGCGGATGGGAACGCCATAGCCTCATCCGGGTCAGAACTATTCATGACCTGGGTGGGGCTTTTTGTTGGTACGACGATAGAACCGGAGGGGAAATAGAAAAGGAGGACCAGAGATGTGGAAGCAAACCTTGAAACAGATTGAACCTATCTCGGAAGTATGGATGGCTAAGGCCAGGAAGCGGCTCGACAACCTCACAAAGCCCAGAGGGAGTCTTGGTGAGCTAGAAGAGATTGCCGCAAGGGCAGTTGCCATCATGGAGAGGGAGAGCCCAGCTGTCAAAGGAAAAAAGGTCATTGTATTCGTTGGGGACCACGGGGCGGTTTCAGATGGGGTCAGTGCTTATCCGCAAGAGGTTACGGGCCTGATGGTCAGGAACTTCTTGAATGGTGGGGCTGCCATAAACGTACTCGCCCGATGTGCAGGCGCTAATGTCTCTGTTATCGATATCGGAATGAAAGAGGATCTCCCGGGCGCGGAGGGTCTAATAAAGAGAAATATCAAGAGGGCAGCCGGAAACATTGCGAAAGGTCCGGCAATGACTATTCAAGAGGCCGAAGATGCCATAAATGTGGGAATTGAAATGGCGGCAAAGGCCTCCTTAGAGGGAACTTATATGGTTGCGACCGGCGAGATGGGCATCGGCAATACCACACCCTCCTCGGCACTTCTGGCCGTCCTATTGCCTGCAGATGTCATTCAGGTCACGGACAAAGGCACCGGCCTTGACGAAGAAGGGGTAGGGCGTAAGGCCAGCTTTATAAGAAAGGCCATAGAGGTAAACAAGTCCTCCCTGGGCGATCCGGTTTCGGCCCTTGCAGCACTGGGGGGGCTTGAGCATGCCGGCATCTGCGGTCTGTGTCTGGGTGGCGCTGCTCACCGTATGATCGTTGTGGTTGATGGTTTCATATCCAGTGCCGGCGCACTGGTCGCCATGCGTCTCAACCCAAGGGTAAAGGACTACCTCTTTTTCTCCCACCAGTCATCTGAAAAGGGGCACAGAACCTTCTTTGAGACAGAAGGGTTACGACCGATTCTTGACCTGAGGCTCCGGCTTGGTGAAGGGACAGGGGCGGCGCTGGCAATGCATATTATCGAAAGCTCACTGAGCATATATAACGAAATGGCCACCTTCGATGAGGTGGGCATAGAGCCGGGTGCGTAAAGTTGAAGGCTCATTTTCTCAAAGGCTTTGGTACCGCCCTCAAGACCCTGACCCTGATCCCCTGGCCCCTGAAAGACGGCGAAGATTTCTCCGGGTCACTCTCTTGGTTCCCTGTCGTTGGCCTTCTCCTTGGCCTTATTCTCTACGGCATAAGCCTCTTATGGGCCTTATTTCCTCTACCCCGGTGGGCAGGTGGGATAGCGCTCCTGATGGTGGCTGCTGAAATCTGGCTTACAAGAGGCCTTCACTTGGATGGACTGGCCGATTGGGCCGATTCTACCGGGGCCTTCCGGGGAAGGGAAAAGAGACTTGCTATCATGAAGGATAGCACCCTCGGGGCCTTCGGAGGCCTGGCACTGGTGGTGGCCGTGCTGGCCAAATGGGTTGCCCTGGAAAGGCTCGTTGCCTCCGGATCCACCATCTGGCTTTTGGCCATAACGGTTATTTCAAAGGATGTGATGGTGGAGCTCATGACCACCCTGCCCTATGCACGTATTGGGGAATGGACAGCAAAGGCATTTGTTGATCAGGCCTCCGGAAAAGAAAGGGTGGTATCCCATGTCATATCCCTACTCCTCTGTGCTCCCCTGGGCCCCCTGGCACTCATCCTTCTGGTTCTGGGTCTGCTGGAGACATACGTTTTTCGGATCCGATGCAGGAATCGATTCGGCGGGATTACCGGTGACCTCCTCGGGACTGCCCACGAGATGGTTGAAATTAGCCTCCTGATCTTGTGCGCCCTCTCAGGCAAGGAGATCCTTTTTTTCACAGGCTGGGGCTGGGTGATAAACTGAGGCGCCACTGATCACGGATTTTCCTTAACCTTTGATTGAATATGCATATTTTTCTTGACTTCTGTTTATTTTTTATTTATTATCACCCTCCATTAATGCTTTTGCTTCTAATAACCGTAAATGAAAGGAGGAGGTATGGCGTCTATTAAACAAATTCAGTTTAGATTGAGGAATGCGAAGAAAACATTGACAAAGCTCAACAAGAACTTAACGGCAACAAAAGGCAGGATCAAGAAACTCCAGGGCGAACTGACCAAGGCCAAGGCTGCAATAAAGGCTGAGAAGGCCAAGAAGAAAAAAGCGGCCCCCAAAAAAGGGGTTAGCGCAAAGAAAAGGCCTGCTGCGAAGAAAAGAACGGCAAAAAAGAAGGCATAAGGCCCTATCTTTCGATCGCAGTTTTCTAGAAGCCGGGCGGGGAGATGCCTCCGTGAAAGGGGTTATTGTTTCCTGACCGGCTTCATTTCGTTCAATAAAGAGGCATTAACCAAGCCCCCATTCCCTCAACTTTCTCGCCATCCTCAACCGGTGACTTCCCGGCCAGTAATACCGGCCACATGATGGGCAGAAGCGGATTTCCGACATATTCTCATAGAACACGTATTCGGGCACATTTTCTTTGGCCTTACCCGGGACTGCCTCTTGCAAGATAACATTACAGATCAAGCACCTGCTGAACTGCTTTAAACGATCAGGGTTAAGACCGAGCTTTTCCCTCAGTTCCGCTAGTTGCCTTCCAGCATCATTGGAACAAAGAAGTATCGCTTTACTATATGAATCGACCCTTTTCTTGTGGCGCGACAGCAGTGTCCTTCCTTCTGCTACCAGATGATCAATCTCATCCGGCCTGTAATAGCTCTCATAGTGGGTATCATAACCCAGCACTCTTAGCCACTTGGCTAACTTGCCCAGCGTGGAATCGGCCACAAATTTCACTTCTGAATCCCCAAACAGCAAGCCCGTCAGTTACATTGACCATTTACCATAAATATTATAAACCGTAAATCCATACGACGATTTCCGAACGTAATGCTCCCTTTCTCTTATCCTTTACACGACAGAGGTCTTAACCTATGGACAAGATAGTGGTTGAAGGCGGAAGGCCTTTAAGAGGAAAAATAAGGGTTGGCGGTGCGAAAAATGCCACCCTCCCCCTCATTGCCGCATGCCTCTTAACCGGGGGCTGGCATCGTCTCCAGAATGTACCCCACCTGAAAGATGTTGAGACTATTAAGGGCATCATGTCAAAGCTGGGCGTTGAGTTTCGGCAGGATGAGGGGACCCTTGAGGTGAGTTCTGAGAACCTGAGAGATTATGAGGCCCCTTATGAACTGGTAAAGACCATGAGGGCATCGATACTCATTCTGGGTCCCCTCCTGGCTCGATATGGAAAGGCCAGGATTTCACTGCCAGGGGGCTGCGCCATAGGTGAGCGTCCGGTCAATCTGCATCTAAAAGCCCTTTCTGCTATGGGGGTGGAGATGTCTCTTGATCACGGCTACATAGACGCACATGCTGACCGGCTCAAAGGTGCCGATATCCTCTTTGATATATCGACCGTGACGGGCACTGAAAACATAATGATGGCAGCGGTGACGGCCGATGGGGAGACCACCTTACGAAACGCAGCCCGCGAGCCAGAAATCCAAGATCTGGCTCAGATGTTACGAGATATGGGGGCGCAGATTGAAGGGGACGGGACAGATACCATTGTTATCCGAGGGGTTACGGACCTGAAACCGGCAAAACACACCATTATACCTGACAGGATCGAGGCGGGAACTTTCATGATTGCGGCGGCTATGACCGGGGGGGAGGTGGAGATCCAGGGATGTCGTCCCGAACACCTGGGGGCGCTTATGGAAAAGCTGGAATCCGTTGGTACAGGGCTGGAGGTTACCGACCATGGCATACTCATCAAAGGGCCTGACACCATCGACAGCGTTGACGTCAAGACTAGGCCCTACCCAGGCTTCCCAACGGATCTGCAGGCACAGTTCATGGCCCTCATGTGCATATCAAGAGGATGGAGCATGATTACAGAGACCGTATTCGAAAACAGATTTATTCATGTCAGCGAGCTCAAGAGAATGGGGGCAGTCATTGAAATCAACGGCAACCAGGCCCTGGTGAAGGGCAAAGAACACCTTTTCTCAGCCCCGGTAATGGCAACTGATCTAAGGGCCAGCGCCTCTCTCATCCTTGCTGGGCTGGTGGCTGAAGGGGGGAGAACGGAGGTTCATCGAATCTACCATCTTGACAGGGGGTACGAGGCGCTGGAAGAGAAGTTTGCAGCCCTTGGAGCGGCTATCTGGCGAGAAAAGGCGTAATATGTTTCAACGCCCCCTCATACCTTTAGTCATATGCCTTGGAGGGGGAATACTGGTCGGCCATGAGATATTTCCTTCCTCCAAAGGACTTTCGATCTCTCTATTCATTTCCGTTACCCTGTTGCTGTTGGGTGCCATCCTTCTCCCATCCCGATTCAGGATCCCCTGTCTCCTTGCCATCTTCTTCCTGACAGGGATCCTTCTTGACCTGGAAAGGCGCCCGCCATCACGACTGTTATCTTTTGCAAACAGGCTCAACACGGTCACCCTGGAAGGGATGGTCCTGCCCCCGATCGAGCTTACGCAGGGAATGGCCAAGCTGAGGGTCAGGGCGAAGATCCTTTGGATAATGGGGAAGACCATTGCGATTGACGAAGATGTCGGTGTGACCGTATATGACGGCGCCCCTCCTCTTTCACCTGGAGAAAGGATCCGCTTTCCTGCCCGACTGAGGCCTTTCAGGAATTTCAACAATCCGGGCCGATACGACTATGAATCAGCGATGAAAATCAAGGGGCTTACCTGCGCAGCATATGTGCCTGACGGCAGGTACATCGTTCCCATGGGTCCAAGAGACCCTTCTTTTCCCATTGAATTGCTGGAAAAGGTTCAAGGACCCATAATGGATTTTTTCAGAAATAGACTCAGCCCAGAAGACTATGCACTGTATTGCGCCCTCATCCTGGGGCAGCGCCAAGCGGTCGGCAATGAGCTGAGAGAACCTTTCAATCAGACCGGGCTAGGGCATGTGCTTGCGGTTTCGGGGCTTCACGTTGGGCTTGTCGCATGGGTGGCATTCCTCCTGGTCAAACGGCTACTATCCTGCTCGTATAGGCTGGCCCTCAGGACCGATATCCGAAGGCTGACGGCCATTTTGACATGTCTTCCGGTCGTAGGATATACCTTCCTTACGGGATTTCAGGTCCCTGGACAGCGCGCCATGATCATGGCCCTTGCATTTCTTTGGTCTCTGATCCTGGGAAGGGAGAGGGAGATCTGGTCAACCCTGGCCCTGTCCGGACTGCTTGTCCTTGCCCTGGATCCCCACTCCCTATTCAGCATCTCGTTTCAGCTCTCATTTTCCGCAGTCATAGGTATCCTCTGGTTGACCCCCTCTATTCTGAAAAGGCTCCCCTCCATTGAAAAGACCCGGAAAAAGAAAAACAGGTTTCTCAACTCCCTCCTTTTATACTTCGTTGGGCTCATCGCAGTAAGCCTTGCCGCCACCCTGTTTCTTTTGCCGATCACTTCATTCTATTTTCACCGCGTCTCCATTGCCGCCGTACCGGCCAATGTGACTGTAATTCCCATTCTGGGGTTGTGGGTTATCCCCTTTGGATTGATCTCTGTGCTCCTACTTCCCTTGTCTCACTATTTGGCTGGCCTTAGTCTTCAGCTGGGGGCCTGGGGCCTGGATCTGATGATGGCGATCGTTCGTTTCTGGGCCGGTTTTTCATGGTCCAATTTCTGGGTGATAACGCCCAATCTAATCGAAATTGGCCTGTTCTATATCCTCATGTTTTTCACATTTTTCTTCACACGCTGGCGATGGGCAAAGGTGGGACTTATACTGACTGTCGTTCTCGTTCTAGTTGACCTTGGATATTGGTTTCACAGGGTGAGTCTTAACAAGGACCTCAGGGTCACCTTCCTGGATATGAGAAATGGTAATGCGGCATTGATTGAGCTTCCCGGTGGAGAAAAGATGCTGATAGATGGGGGAGGCTTTTCCCATGATCAATTTGACGTCGGCAAGATGGTGGTTGCCCCATATCTCTGGCATTCGAAGATACGCCGGATTGACTACCTGGTGCTGAGCCATCCCCAGTCAGACCATATGAACGGATTTCGCTTTATTGCTAAGGCATTTCGCCCCAAAGAATTCTGGTGGAACGGGGACCAGGTAGATACACCTTCATTCGTGGAGTTGATGGAGGTCATAAATGACAAGGGGATCAAGAAACTTCTCCCTGCTGATCTGGCAGTCGGCAGGGAAACAAATGGTGTCAAGATCGAAGTCCTGCACCCCAGGCCCGGTGACCGGTCTAAGGAACTCTATGACAGTGTAACTCGTCTGAACAACAATTCTCTGGTGCTCAAGATTTCATTCAACGGAAGGTCCTTCCTTTTCCCCGGCGACCTGGAGAGGCAGGGCGAAGAGGTCCTTATATCGAACGCCGGCCATCTACTCAAGAGCGATATCCTCCTCTCTCCCCATCACGGAAGCGGAAACTCAAGCTCCCCCGCATTTCTAGACAGGGTAAGGCCTGGGATCTGCGTTATCTCAACCGGAAAGAGCGAATCCCAAAATCCCTCCCAGGAGCAGATCATCAGGAGATTGAAGAAAGTCGGGTGCAGGGTATTCAGAATTAGCCGGACAGGTGCCGTCCAGGTGAGAATTGGAGCCAACGGCCTCCAAGTCAATACCTTCCTCAAGGACAACGCCTCGTATAGAATTGAAGATTGAATATTGTCGATTGTTGGAGCGAAACGGAAATCCCGACCCATGGGGGAAAAACAGGAAAAAACAAGATTATAAAGGATCAGGAACCAAAAACGTTATCTTAAGAGCTATAGTAGGTTTATGGTGCCTGTGCACAAATTCATACTTAAAGATGACAGTTTTTGTTATAATGTTCCCTCAAAAGCTGGAACTCCAGTCCAAGACCGTCACTCCCGCGGCTACTCAGTTTGAGGTAACATCGGTAATGACCAAGCAACCAAGATCTACCTATGTCTGCCAGAGCTGCGGGTACCAAACCCCCAAATGGATGGGAAGGTGCCCTGATTGCGGCCAGTGGAACAGTATGGTGGAAGAGGCGCATATCCCTGAGAGGGAGAAAGTTGCCTCCTCCATGAGTCAGCCCCAGCCCATTGATTCCATCTCCCTTCCCCCTGAGATGAGATTAAAGACCGGCATAGCCGAGTTTGACCGGACCCTCGGGGGCGGTGTGGTACCCGGCTCCCTCGTATTGATCGGAGGGGATCCGGGAATAGGGAAATCCACCCTGGTCCTCCAGGTCCTGGAAGGGCTGGCCCGGCGGGGCTATCGCGCGTTATACCTCTCCGGCGAGGAATCCTCTCAGCAAATCAAGCTGAGGGCCGAAAGACTCTCGGTCCATTCAGAAGGCCTGTATGTAATTACAGGGACCTGTATTGACGATCTATTTGAAAGGCTGGACCCTTTAAAACCGGCCCTTGTGGCTGTGGATTCAGTCCAGGCCATGTATACGGATAATATCCCCTCAGCACCGGGAAGCGTCGGGCAGGTGAGGGAGGTTGCATCCAGGCTCATGAACCTGGCCAAACAATCCGGGATCCCTGTCTTTCTGATAGGCCATGTGACCAAGGAGGGCGCCATTGCCGGACCAAAGATATTGGAGCACCTGGTGGATACGGTCCTCTATTTCGAGGGAGACAGGGGGCATGTCTTCCGGATACTCAGGTCTGTCAAAAACCGTTACGGCTCCACCAATGAAATAGGCGTCTTTGAGATGAAGGATAGTGGACTGAGCGAGGTGGTTAATCCCTCCCGCATATTCCTTCAAGAAAGGCCCCAAGGCGTACCAGGCTCTGTGGTGATCCCCTGCCTGGAAGGGACGAGACCACTGCTGGTGGAAATCCAGGCCCTGGTGGGGCCAAGCCCGTTGGGTATGCCAAGGAGAACAGCCGTAGGAGTTGACCACAACCGGATCTCCCTACTGGTGGCAGTCCTAGGGAAAAGGGCCGGGCTAGAACTCGGGGATCAGGATATTTTTGTTAATGTGGCAGGTGGCCTGAAGGTAGACGAACCAGCTGCAGATCTCGGCATCGTCTCTTCAATGATGTCAAGCTTCCTGGATAGACCAGTGCCCAGGGATCTCGTGCTCTTTGGTGAAGTCGGCCTGGCAGGTGAAATCCGTGGCGTTGGCCAGCCGGAGCTAAGGATCAAGGAGGCCAGAAAGCTGGGTTTTTCCCGGTGCATACTCTCCCGGACCAATCTGGAGGGACTGGGTCACATTGGGGATATGGAGCTCCAGGGCGCTGAGACCATCCAGGGGCTCTACGAGCTATTGTTCAAATGAGAGAGCATGCGTAGCTCCGGGCACGAGGTGCTACCTTAGGAGCTCCCAGGCGACCCGGCAGTAATTTTCAACACCCAGCAGGAGGGTTTTTTCATTAAAGTCGAATTTCGGATTATGGAGGGGTGCGCACCCCTCCCGGCCCACGCCCAAGAAGAAGAAGCATCCCTTTGACTTCTCCAGATAGAACGCCATATCCTCTCCGCCCGTGGTCGGTTCAGGCTCAAGGACCAGGTCTTTGCCCACCACGGCTCCAGCGCATCTACGAACCAAATCGGCCATGAAATCATCATTAAGTAAGGGCGGATATCCTTCGGCATATTTGAGTTCGTATAAAGCACCCATGGATTCGCATACGCCGCGGATGACCTTTTCCATCCGTTCGGGCCAGCTCATCCAGATCTCACGGTCAAATGTCCTTGTGGTACCGCACATCTCGGCCGCGCCGGGAATAACATTGAAGGTGCTGCCAGCATGGAAGCTACCAACAGTAACTACCGTGGGCCGCAGGGGGTTCATTTGCCGACTGACGATACGCTGGAGGGCGTTTATCACCTGGGTTCCCACCTCGAGGGCATCCACACACAAATGAGGCATGGCACCATGCCCGCCTTTGCCGATTATCTTCAGGTCGAAGCGATCCATCGCCGCCATGAGGGCTCCGGCTCTCACCCCTATGGTCCCCTCCGGAATACCGGGCCATAAATGGCAACCAATGGAGTAATCCACGTCAGGGTTCTTCATGACGCCTTCCTCAATCATGGACTTTGCACCGCCCGGCCCCTCTTCAGCGGGTTGAAAGAGAAATTTGATACTGCCTTTCAGGCTGCCCTTGATCTGATTGAGGATTGTGGCAGCGGTGAGGACCATGCTCATGTGACCGTCGTGACCGCACGCATGCATCGCGCCCTCATGGGTAGAAGCAAAGTCTAGGCCTGTCTCTTCAGTAACCGGCAGCGCGTCCATGTCTGAACGGATCATCAGCGTCTTTCCGGGGTCTCCTGTCTCCATCAGGCCGACAACGCCATACCGGGCAATTCCCGTTTGGACCTCAAGGCCCTCTTTCTGCAGATATTCCGCCACGTAGGCCGAGGTCTTTTTCTCCGTATAGGCAGGCTCCGGGATGCGGTGTAGATCCCGACGCAGCCTTGAAATAAGACCACTATGTTCGCCGACGAGCTTCTTAAAATCAATCATGGCAAGACCTCCCAAGGATGTAGAGTCTTAGACGGGTGCAGAGCTGTTTTGCATTTTGAGTCTTGTTCATTCGAATTTGTTCCCCGCCTTGACAGGGTATTCGGATTTGGTTGCAGCCGAAGGCCTGCTTTGGCGGTTTGTCAGCATACTGGATTCAGACAAGATCTTCAATGTTGAGGCCTTGGAGCTGTTATAAGCTGATCGAGCCCTTTCAAGCCGATCAGGGCCCACCGGTTGGGCCTCAGTCTTTACCTCGATGACCTCTATCCCTCGCATTCTCACAATTTCCAACTGCCTCCGGTAGGCCTCCTGCCTGGCAATATTGACCGCCAGATACTGAACATGCCAGGGGGTGAATCTCTTCCCCAAAAACAGGTGCCCGCACTCTTCCACATTCTCGGAGGCGATAAAATGAACAACAATCCTTTCGAGATCAACGAGGTCGGCCAAGGCCTTCAAAGGGGCCTTATTGGTAACCCCGCCATCAACATAGAGGGAGCCGTCAATCTCGACAGGCTTGAAAAGCACGGGTACGGCCCCAGATGCGTGTATGGCTCTGATAAGATTTCCGCGGGTAAAGATCTTCTCCCTTTTGTTAGTGAGATCGGTCGCTACAATGGCTAGTGGTGTTTTGCACTCCTCAATTCGCTTTACAGGGAGGCCATTTAATAGTTGAGCAAAACCATTTCCTCTCAGATAACCGGTGTAACCCCTGAATAGCCCGAGGGCCTTTCGTAAGATGAAAAGGCCGGGGTCAGGGTCCCAAAAATCCTCTTTTCTCAGACGGAAGAGCATCTCCCGAATGGAAAGATCGCTCATCCCGCATGCGGCCATTGCAGCCACTATGGCCCCGAAGCTGGCTCCCGAATAGGCCGAGGGGGCAATCTCAAGCTCCCGGAGCGCTGCCAGGAACCCGGCGTGGGCAAAGAACCCAAAAAAACCTGAGGAAAAGACTACTCCCAACCGGGTCGGGGTTTTCCTTAGTCCCTCCATTTTACCACGTCGCCCAAGGGCACTCTCTTTGATCTTGACCTGTTAATGGGGGCATCGGGGTCCGGATAACCCACTCCCACGCCTATGACCACATGCCTAGAATCAGGGATGCTCAACACCTCTTTTATATCATCTTCAAAGGCGGTGATGAGACCGATCGGACAGGTCCCGAGCCCCAGGGCATAAGCGGCCAATACCAGGTAACCAACCAGGATTCCAATATCAGTCAACCGGGCACTGGAAAAGACCTGATCGATGGAAATGATAATCGCGCACGGGGCCCCATAGAAATTGCAGCTCCCCTCATTTATGAAGTCCTCAAAGGGTGCCCCCTGGGGCAGGTTTGGCAGTATGACATCCAGGAGCCCTCTCTGCCGCTCAACGAAGCGCTCAGCCAGGGGATCTCTGGCACCAGGGCCGCACGAGACCCTCCTCTCCCTCATCCTCTTTATAAGAAGCCTGCTCAACCGCTCCCGCTCATTTCCGGAGACCACCGTGATCTCCCATGGCTGCAGATTAATGGCCGACGGGGCCTGTGTGCCACCTTGCAGGAGTCTTTCCAAAATCTCCCTCTCTACGGGCCTATTCAGAAAGGCCCGTGTACTCCTTCTCTCTTCCATAGCCCTCATCACGTCCATGCCTTGTCTCCTGTCCATTTTCCCTAATACCCCCTCCACTTAGAGGCTCGGGCTGCAAACCGGGGCTAAATCCAATGATAAGGGCTTAATTCTCGCATTGTCAATTCCATTCAGGTTTGGGGAGGAAATGCACCACATCTTGGTACCTCCTTCCTTTTATTATACACCATATTGTATTTTTCCTTTACAAGACCCCAACAATCTGCTAAAAAGGCCATTAATAAACCTTTAGATCAGGGACCAGGGTGGTCAAGGTGACCAATGGCAACCTGTTCATGCTCCCACCTTCAAACCTCTTTCCCTGAAGGGCCGGAGCAATGGAGGATACGATGAAAATCAAGAAGGTCTCTATCCTAGGCTTCAAGTCGTTTATGGACAGGCATGATATTATCTTCCCCCTTGGGATCAGCGGGGTAGTGGGGCCTAACGGCTGCGGGAAGAGCAACGTTGTTGATGCGATAAGGTGGTGCATGGGTGAGCAGAGCCCCAAACAGCTCAGGGGTCGGCGGATGGAGGATGTGATATTCAATGGGGCAGGGAATTATAAGGCCATGGGGATGGCAGAAGTCTCCCTCATACTTGAAAATGGTGATGGCCTATTCCCACCCGCCTTTGCGCAGGATAGCGAGCTATCTCTTACCAGGCGCCTTTATCGCTCCGGGGAAAGCGAATACCGAATCAATAATATCCCCTGCAGGCTAAAGGATATTCAAGAGGTCTTTATGGATACCGGCCTGGGCAACAAGGCATATTCCATAGTCAGTCAAGGCCAGATAGGGGCTATCATCGAACAGAAGCCGGAAGATACGAGGGTCATGCTGGAAGAGGCAGCCGGGGTCACAAAATACAGGAGAAGGGTGGAGGCTTCAGAGAGAAAGATAGAGCAAACCGAGGCCAACCTTCAGCGTGTGGAAGACATCCTTGGAGAAGTCAAGACTCAGATGAGGTCCCTCAAGAGACAGGCCGCCAAGGCCAGGCGCTACAAGAGGATCTGTCAAGAAATTCAAGAGCTGGAACTCGTCCTCTATGCCAACACCTATGGTCAGCTCAGAGAGGAATCGGGAAACAGGTCGAGATCCACTGAAGACCTGGTAGGACAGGAACTTGCCAAGTCTACGGGACTCTCGCAAATCAATGCCCGGATAGAGACCACGCACCTTGAGATGGAAGAAAAGGATGCAGATCTGTCTAAGGCTCGGGAAAGACACCTTCGGCTGAGGGAAAAGGTGCACAAAAAGGAGACAGCTATTGAGACCCTTAATGCAGAGCTGATTGGCCAGGAGAAACTGGAGCAGAGGCTCAATGATGAAAAAGAGGAGATAAGGGGCAGGCTTGAAAGACTTGAAAAGGAAAAGGAAGGTCTTGCAAGAGAGCTGGAAGATATGAGACAGGGCTCTATCGAGTTCCAAGGGGAAATTTCCGTCAACGAGAAGAGGTTGAGCACAAGGCAAAGGCTGCTAAAAGAGATAAGGGAGGCGCATGAGCAGGCAAGGGCTGAATTGAACGCCAATGCCGATAGGGCCATGGGATTAAGCCATGAGTCAGGCTACCTGAACAAGATGCTCAATCAGATCACTGACAGTCGCTCCCGCCTGGAAAGGGAGATTGAGGAGGTCAATGGCAGGCTTGAAAACCTCTCGAAGGCCTCTGAAAAAAGAGGTCTTGCCAGAGAGGCCGCCCTCGAGAGGTTACGGGAAATCGAAGCGGCCATTGAACGTCAAAACACGAGCCTTGAAGGGCTTGAAGAGAGAAGAGATGCCGTTGAGGCCGAGCTCAAATCAGCGGATAAAGAGCTTAACATGTGTCAGTCCCGGTTGGCCAGCCTGCAGGCCATGGCAGAGAATTTCGAAGGGTACAAGATAGGGGTTAGGACCATAATGAAGGCCCAAGATCTCACAGCGCGCCAACAGGGCCGCATCATAGGCCTTGTGGCAGATATTATCCAGGTGGACCCAAAGTACGAGCTGGCGGTCGAAGCGGTACTGGCAGACAAACTTGAGTATGTTATCGTGGAATCGCAGGAAGATGGGAGACAGGCCATCGATTATCTGAAAGAGAAGGAGCGGGGAAGGGGCAGTTTTGTCCCGGTGATGGATCTGAATGGGGGAAAAAAAGAGAGGACAAATGACCAGGGATTTCCCCTCCTGGTCGACTTTGTCTCTGTACCGGATAAATTTAGACCCCTCGTGAACACCCTCTTGGGGCATACTTTCTTGGTAGAGGATCTGGATCAGGCACTAGCCGCCTGGAGGAATAATGGAAAGGATGCATGCTTTGTGACTTTTGAGGGAGATATGGTCGACCAGAGAGGTGTGATCAGTGGCGGAAAGCTCGTCCAGAGCACCCGTGGACTCCTTTTCAGGAAGAGAGAAATTGTTGAACTGAGAGAAAAGACTGAGAAATATGGAAAGAGCACTGAGGATTTGAGGTATAGGCTTGAAGCGGTGCTAGGAGAGATCCAGGGAGAGAAGAAGGCCCTGGAGGAACTGACTGAGAAGAAGTGGAGATGCCAGGATGAGATAAACGATTTTGACAAGACCCTATTCCGGCTCGGTCAGGAACTGGATCAATTGGAGAAGTTGCGCGCAAGGTTGACAGGGGATCTGGAAAAGAGCGGCACAGAGGAGAATAAGCACAAGAGAGAACTCTCAAGGGTTGAAGAGGAACTTCACCGGTACCAGGAGAGGCGAAGGCTGAAAGAGGAATACTTCCAGGAAAAGGAAAATGAGCTTAAAGAGGCAGAAAACGAGTTTGATCAATTTCGGGAAGAACTCACGAAAATAAAGGCGGAATGCCGGATAATGGAAGAAGAAAAGCGTAGTCTCGCCCGCCAGATGGAAAGGCTGGATGGCTTTTGTGATGAGTCCTTAGAGCGCCTCCAAAAGATCGAGGAAGAGATCTCGTTAGGTCGTCAAAGGAACGATGAGTGCCAGAATAGGATGGAGGCCATTAAAGAGGAGCTAAAGGAGGTCTTTGAGGTATTGAATCAATCAGAAAAGGAGGTCAACCAGGCTGAACGTGAGCGGCAGGTATTGCAGGACAGGATCAGAGAACAGGAAGGCATCGCCGAGCAGCAGCGTGGAGAACTGCAGGCCCTAAAAGATGCCATCAACATGGCAAGGATGGAGCAGTCAGAAATGCAATTCAAGATGAACAGCCTGGGTGAGATGGTCAGTGAAAAGTTCAACATGAATCTCGGAGAGGTATACGAGCAATATTTAGACAAAGAATTTTCACAGAAAGAGGTGGAGGCAAAGATAGAAGATCAAAAAGGGCTGAGGCAAATGCTCGGGGAGGTAAATCTGACAGCCATCAAGGAGCTTGAGGCCTTAAAGGAGCGAAATGAATTCATAGAAACCCAAAAACAAGACCTGATCAATTCCATTGAATCGCTAAGGACCGTCATCAGGAAGATTAACAAGACGTCTCTGACGAGATTCAAAGAGACCTTCGAGAAAGTGGACAAGAAATTGAAAGAGATCTTTCCCATCCTGTTCAGGGGCGGTACTGCCGGGCTCAGGTTAACAGATGAGTCAAGGCCCCTGGAAAGTGGCGTCCTGGTAGAGATTCAACCACCGGGGAAGAAAATAAGTCACATGGGACTCCTGTCCGGTGGGGAAAAGGCATTGGTGGCCATGGCCGTCCTTTTTGCCATTTATATGATCAAACCGAGCCCGTTCTGCCTCCTTGACGAGGTGGATGCCCCCCTTGATGAAGCCAACATCGATCGATTCAACGACCTATTGAGAGAAATTAGGAAGTCCTCCCAGGTAATTATGGTGACCCATAACAGGAGGACAATGGAGATCACGGATAGGCTCTATGGAATCACGATGGAAGAGGCCGGAATATCTAAGAGCGTTTCAGTGGACATACAGGGCATAAGGGGCCACCTCTCTAACGGGCCACAGGATGGCCCGGCGATAGCGCACTAGAGGCATTACCGGGGTTTGGACCGAAGAGACGTATGGGAAGGCTTTTTTGGAAAAGGGATAAACAGGAGGACGGAGAGGATCCTTCAAAGGAGAGGTGCTTTTTCGAAAGGCTCAGGCAGGGACTGTCGAAGACCAGGTCAACCCTCACTGGCAGACTGGATCGCCTATTCCTGGGCAAGAAGGAAATCACCGATGACCTGCTGGATGAACTGGAGGAAATCCTCTTCACATCGGATATCGGTGTGTCAACCACCCAGCAATTGATCGAGTCCCTAAGAGAGAAGGTAGCCAGAAAAGAGCTGAAAGACCTGGACAGGTTGAAGACCATTCTGAGGGATCATATCCATTCCTTTCTGCAAGTCACAGAGGTGGAGCACGCAATTCCTGCACCGGGCGAACCCCTGGTGATTATGGTGATCGGCGTAAATGGAGTGGGAAAGACCACGACAATCGGGAAGGCCGCGCACATATTCAAATCACAGGGAAAACAGGTTATGCTGGTAGCCGCCGATACCTTTAGGGCAGCGGCCATCGAGCAGCTCCTCATTTGGGGTGACAGAGCCGGGGCAGAGGTCATCAGGCAGGATACCGGGGCTGACCCGTCTGCAGTGGTGTTCGATGCCGTAACAGCCGCCCTATCCAGGAAATTTGACGTAGTCCTTGTGGATACGGCAGGGCGCCTTCACACCAAGACCAACCTTATGGAAGAGCTCCAAAAAATCCAACGTGTGACCGGAAAGAGGCTTCCCGGGGCACCCCATGAGGTATGGCTGGTCCTGGATGCCACCACAGGACAAAATGCCATTTCACAGGCCGATATGTTCAATAGGGCCATTGGGGTAACGGGTATCATTCTGACAAAACTGGATGGTAGTGCAAAGGGTGGGATAGTCGTGGGTATCTCACGGCAGTTCGGAATACCCATAAGATACATCGGGATCGGGGAAAAGCTGGATGATCTCCGTCCCTTTGAGGCTCACGACTTTGTGAAGGCCCTGTTTGATTGAAGGATTCCGCCATCCCTTCTTCACTGTAAGTCATGAAGCAGAATGTCGTTGAGAGAAGAATAATGTGGGGGGACCTGGATTCCCTCGGCATCGTCTTTTATCCCAGGTATTATGAATGGATGGATGCATGCGGCCACCTGTTCTTTGAGGCGATCGATCTAAACTTTGGAGATCTATGGCGTGATAGGAAGATCCTCTTTGGGCTTGCAGAGACATCCTGCCGTTACTTTAGACCCGCGAGATATCACCAGCGGATCAGAATCCTAACCCATATTGATAGCCTGGAGAAAAAGACGGTCCTTCTCAGACACGCCATACGGGCATCAAAGGATGACGCCCTAATGGTGGATGGATTTGAAAAGAGGATCTGTTTAGATGTATCTGATCCAGAGGGCTTCCGAGCCATAGATTTCCCTCCGGATATATATGATCTGCTAAATTCTTCCCTCACCCGCTCCAAATAGGGTCTTGGCCGATCACTTGCCTGAGAAAAATACATATGATATCTTTTGTGATTAGGCCCGATTAGCTCAAGTCCCCCCAAGAGTAATAGAGGCCTTTTCCCCCGAACAACCAGGAGCAGGGCAGCATGAAGCCACGTAATGACAGCAAATTCGCATCTATTGAAGTCGTCCTAAGAGGTTTCGAGGGTGTAGGTTATATCTGCAGCCAGCAGATAGCCACCACCCTTTATCTGGCCTATAATCTGGAAAAACCCATCCTTGTGGAAGGGCCGGCCGGCGTGGGGAAGACAGAGCTTGCAAAGACAGCGGCAACATACCTCAATGAACCGCTTATCCGTCTTCAATGCTATGAAGGGCTTGATGAATCAAAGGCCCTCTATGAATGGAAATACGGAAAGCAGCTCTTATATACCCAGATCTTGAAGGACAAACTCAATGAGGTCTTAAAGGGCACGAAGGGGTTAGGCCCGGCCATATCCAAGCTCCACCAGTATGACGATATCTTTTTTTCAACCCACTTTCTTGAGCCCCGCCCCCTCCTGAGCGCCCTCCAGAGCAAAGAAGGTGCAGTCCTATTGGTAGATGAAGTGGACAAATCGGATCAGGAATTTGAGGCCTTTCTCTTGGAAATCCTCTCAGATTTTCAGGTATCCGTCCCCGAAATAGGCACCATACATGCCACAACAAAGCCCTTTGTTTTTCTGACCAGCAACAATACCAGGGAAATGAGTGAGGCCCTCAAGCGCCGTTGTCTGCACCTGTTTATCCCATTTCCAGACCCCAAACTTGAAAAGGAGATTATCAGGGTCCGCGTGCCTGAAATCTCCGAAGACCTGAGGAGCCAGCTTGTCTCGTTTATCCAGCAGGTCAGAAGACTTGATCTAAAAAAGGTCCCATCTGTCAGTGAGACCATCGACTGGGCCAAGGTATTGCTGCTTCTCCATTCTCCGGGGATGGACACGGAACTGGTAAAAGGAACCCTCAATATCTTCTTGAAGTTCGAGGAGGACATCGAGATCGTAAAGGAGCACCTCTACGAAATGGTAGACAGGGCCAAAAAGGGGGGATGAATTAATTGACGGAGCAGGTCCTTCAGAATCTAATCATGGCCCTTCGAGCCTCTGGCGTTCGGATATCGGTATCAGAGAATATTGACGCCATGAATGCAGTACGGCTCCTCGGATACGCTGACAGACAGGTCTTGAAGGACTCCCTGTCTGCGACTCTGGCAAAGTCCAGGCATGAAACAGAGACCTTTGAGGCCTGCTTTGACCGCTTCTTTTCATTGGACAACTTCTCTGATGCGGATATGGATTCAAGTCTACCGCAGGAAATCGGTCCTGACAGAGAAGACTCTCTTTTGACGCAGATGCTCCTTTCTGGAGACCAGGCGGGCCTGTCCCTGTCCATGCGCCAGGCTGCACATGAAATAGAGATAAAGGGAATCAGGTTCTTTACACAAAAGAGCCTCTATATCCAGAGGATACTAAGAGGTATGGGCCTCGAGGGGCTTGAAAGCGATATCAGAAACCTTCGGGCGGATGGCCGTGCCTACTCCCAAGAAAAGGCAAAGGCGCTAAAGTATGCAAGGGATCTCCTTTTTGAAAATGTAAGAGGGTTTGTTGAACAGCAGTATTCCCTCTTTGCAGGATCCGCCAACGAAGAAATTCTCGAAAAGTACCTGCGGCACATAAGGCTGTCCAATCTGGAACAACAGGATTTTGCCAGGATGCGGGCAATAATACGAAAAATGGTAAAGCGCCTTAACGACCTCCATTCCAGGAGGCGGAAATCCTCAAAGAGGGGCTCCCTGGACCTAAAGAAGACTCTGAGGGCCAGCGTTGCGTACCAGGGGATTCCTTTTGATACACGGTGGAAAAGCAAAAGGATCGACCGGCCAGACGTCGTTGCACTTTGCGATGTGAGTCGTTCTGTGGAGGCTGTGGCAAGGTTTATGCTCCTTTTTCTTTACAGTCTCAACGAGGAACTGGCCAGGATCAGATCATTTATCTTCTGTTCTAATCTGGTGGAGGTCACAGAAATATTTGATGAATATGATGTCGAAGAGGCCCTGGTCAGGTTGCAAAAAGGCGTTGGTCTTGAGATCCTTTTAGGAAGGACCGATTATGGTCAGGCGTTTCGGGATTTCAAAGGAAAATGGCTTGACACGGTTACAAATAAGACGACGATCCTAATCCTGGGCGATGCCCGAAATAACTATGCGGCCCCTGAGGCAGGCATCCTGAAATTGCTTCACGAAAGGAGCAAGAGACTCATCTGGCTCAACCCGGAATCCCCTCCCTTCTGGGGGACAGGGGACTCAGTCATGAAAACGTATCTCCCTTATTGCTCGGTGGTTCAGAAATGCAATACCGTCAGTCACCTGGAAAGGGTGGTCGATTCCCTCCTGAGGATACGTTCCAACTGATACCGGACATCCCTTTGTACCATTTCCACAATACTCGCCACCTCTTTTATGGATAGGCTCGTTCAACATACCCGTAGAACAGCTGGTGCGATCTTTGATTCATAGGGAGAGTTCTGATTGAGGGCTGAAGGCCCAAAAATCTTGCATTATGGGCAACTCTATTATAGTATTTCTAATATCCGGTTAATATTTCTTGCCTTTTGGGGACGGAATTCCGGGCGGAATCGGGAGACCCACAAGGAACTTATAAGAAAAAAGGTAGGGATTATGAAATTAAAGCTAAAGCACAAATTAATCGGGCTGCCACTCCTTGCGGCCGTTGTACCTGTGTTTGTCATCTTCATATTCACCTCCATCGAGGAAAGGGGCGTTATTAAGAACATTGAGGCCGAGCTGAATCTGCTGGGTCGTGAAAGTATCTCGCAGATTGCCCTGGCGGTTTACAATACCTGTGAGGCGTCAAGCAAGATGATTCAAATGGAATTGGACCGCAGGCTGGAGAACGCTGCAAGCTTTCTTGTCAGTATGGGCGGGCTCTCCCTGTCCAGGGAGGTCGTCTCGATGAAGGCTATTAACCAGTTTACAGGAAAGGAGAAACAGATTTCACTTCCCAAGATGCTTGTGCAAGGGGTCAGCGACCCCGCGATTTATCTGGAACTCGCAAAGGAGAAATACAGGGGGGATTATTGCCTTTTTGAGCGGATGAATGATCAGGGGGATATGATCCTGGTGGCAACGACCTTGGGCGAGCCGGGCAGACTTCCCTCATTAGGGCTCTACCTGCCTGCCGCAGAAAATGGCACCCCCGATCCCATGATCAAGAACATACTTGAGAAGAAACTTTACAATGGCCTTGCCTACATTGCTAACAGCTGGCACTTTAGCGCCTGCAAGGCGGTTACCGACATGGAAGGAAAGGTCATTGGCATGTTATTTACCGGTATGCCGTATAAGACTCCCGAATCTTTGCATCAGGCCATCATAGAGATGAAGGTCGGCAAGACGGGATATGTTTATGTCCTTGGCGGCAAGCTCCCCTTCCATCAGGGGCATTACATCATTTCAGTGCAGGGGGAACGGGATGGTGAAAACATCTGGAGTTCGAAGGATACAACCGGGCGCCTGTATATTCAATCGATTGTAAATAAGGCCGTGACCCTTAAGAAGGGAGAGGTTGCCTTCGAACGGTATCCGTGGCGCAATCCAGGGGAGGTTGGTGACCGCCAAAAGGTGGTTGCCATCACTTATTTTAGGCCGTGGGACTGGGTGATCGGGGCCGGGATGTATGAAGACGACTACCAAGACGTCAGACAAAAGGTGGATAGCAGCATGGGCCATCTATTGTGGGTCATGGTCATTAGCGGTCTTGTGGTCCTTATCCCTATAATAGGAGGTGCCTTATTCCTTGGCAGCCGAATTGCCAGACCAATAACTCAGATTACGACTATTGCAAGAGAAATTGCCAGAGGCGATCTTTCATCCGCTGCGGAGCTAGTACGCTCAATGGGTGGAAAAGGGGGAAATGACAAACCAAATCCCTCGGAGGACGAGACCGGCCATCTCCTCTCCGCTGTGAAGACTATGACGGAGAGCCTTAACTCCCTGGTTGGTCAGGTCCAGCGTTCCGGGATTCAGGTGAGTTCTTCATCTACGGAGCTGGCTGCCACTGCCAGGGAGCAGGAGGCTGTTATGACCAGCCAGGTGGAGTCGACCAACAGGGTGGTGAAGTCTGTGGAG
>JAZDES010000173.1:0-2308 GCA_043808585.1 Pseudomonadota bacterium
TTGGGTATGGGAGATGGGACAACGCGGCGGTGACCGCGGCCTGCGTCTTCGACCACAGCCCAACCTTCTTTCTCCACCATGGGCTCGATTTTATCTTTTGTGAAGAAAGGGCCTACCGGCTTCGTCGGTTTTTGAAAAGCAGGGTCTCTTTTGTCCACCAGGCACTGGGTGATCACAGTGTAGGCAATCTTGTCTATCCCTCTTTGTTTGAAGACGTTATTGATCTCCCGTTGAAGGATGTATCCAATCCCTCCCTGGCTGTGGGCTCCGCAGATATCAAGGGGCAAAGGGTAGACGATGCCGCGAGCGGCCTCCACCCTTCTTAGGATGTTACCGACCTGGGGACCATTGCCATGGGTCGTCACAACCCTATGGCCTGCTGCCACAAGGTCTACGATATATTGTGCTGTGATGTGGCAATTGTTGATTTGATCCGGAATGTCCCCTTTCTGATCTTCACGGGAAATGGCATTTCCGCCTAAAGCAACTACAATTTTCATCTCGCTAACTCCTATTCCATAGGTAATTTCCCGTGGCCGGTTAGCCACCCACGAACCATGAAAATGGATCTATGTCTAACCCCCTCCCTCTCGATGGGGGAGGGCAAGCCCTGAACCATGTGAGGTTCAGGACAGTCATGCACCCCACGCGGTGCATGGGGTGGGGGTGAACATCCAAACGAGTCCCCCCTCACCTTAATCCTCTCCCTCAGCGGGGAGAGGAGAATTTTGGGTTTATTTTCTACATAAGGCTGAGGCTGAGAAATTAATGAGAAGATTTTTTTTTAACCTTAGCGACTAACGTTTTACTTCAGCCCCGTCGGTTGCATAATCAATGACATGACTGCCTTCTGGCCGTGAAGACGGTTCTCTGCCTCGGTCCAGACAGCGGCCCACTTTTGACTATCCATCACCTCATCGGCCACCTCTTGCCCACGTTCACAGGGCAGACAATGCATATACTTCACATGGTCTTTTCCCATCTTCATATGCTTCGCATCGGCAATCCACCCTTTATACTTGCCAAACAGCTTCTCCATCTCCTCGTGCTTGGGCTTCGGTTGCACAGGCGGCAGAAGATCCAAACAAACATGATTCTTCGCATAGACGATATCGGCATCCGCGAAGGCATCCTCGAACTTATCTGAGGTCTCATACGTCCCTCCATTGGCCTCCACATTCGCCTTGATCGCCGCCTCGATCTCTGGATCTATCCGCATTTCCGGAGGCTTGGCATAAACAATGTTGGGCCCGAAGAAACTGGCTGCGTACATCACATCGTGATGCGGCGCAATCGGTTTCTTTGTGCTTCCAGAGAAGGTCCATGCCACACCGACCTTCAATCCTCTTAAGTCCCTGCCAAAGAGTTCCCACATGGTCATCACATCCGCGATCCCCTGGCAGGGATGATAGACGTTATCCTCCATATTGATCACAGGAATATCCGCCCACTTCGCAAACTCCTTGATGATCCTGAGCCCTTTATCATATTCCCATCCGGTGACATCGCCCAGGATACGGATGGCAATGCAATCGCCCATTCCGTTGAGGGTCCGGGCCACATCCGAAATCCGTTCGGTTTTATAAGCGATATCCTCTCCTTCGAGCGATGGAATCCGCGTGGCTCCCGGTTCCAGGAAATGGGCATGGCCCCCCAGCTGGAACATCCCCGCCTCGAAGCTGTTTCGTGTCCTCATGGAGGGGTTAAAAAAGAGCATAAACAGGGTCCGTCCGTCAAGGACCTTATGGGGCCTGCCAATCCCATAATCTGCCTTCAAGGCCAGTGCTGTCTCCAGGATCGTGACGATCTCGTGCTTTGAAAAATCCCGAAGCGTGATGAAATCCCTTCCTCTTAAAGACTTGGTCAACATAAGATTTCCTCCTTTCGTATTTTACGAATAGGTGACTTGCCCTTGAATCAAGTCACCTCGTTTTTATTCTTTTACTCTATGCCCTATGCTTATTTTGGCACTGCCCTAAGATCAAACTTCTTTTCAAACCGCGACAGGGGTAGTCGCTGGAGATAGAGGGACTTCTGACCGGTAGCGATATAGAGGGCCAGATCGCGTCCAATGGCAGGTCCTTCGATTACGCCATTTCCTCCGCAGCCGATTGCCAGCATATAGCCTTCGATGGGGGTATCCCCCAGAATGGGTAAAAAATCCGGCGGCTCGGCCCGGTAGCCCAGCCACGAAAAGGCAAGACCCGCATTGGCTAAATTGGGAGCATGCTCCTCCAACTCGCCCAGGAGAAACTCAAAGAAGTAGTCGTCAGTCCCGCCTATGGGAGTTAGTTTATCCGGATCCCAA
>JAZDES010000174.1:0-24784 GCA_043808585.1 Pseudomonadota bacterium
GGTCAAGGCGCGAGATGTCGGTGCCTGTGGCACTAAGGCTGAACCTCAGGCAGACGGCCTTCCCCGAGACCAACGAGATCCAGGCTAACGCGGCCCGTAGAAAGGCCGGGTTCTACCTGGGTATTGATGTGGGCTCCACCACAACAAAATATGCCCTGGTGACTGAGGATGGAGTGATAGTTCATAAGAGCTATGTGCCCACTCAGGGAAAGCCTATTGAGGTTACACAGAGGCTACTCAAATACCTTAGTGATAATGTTGATAGAGATATTGAACTTCTGGGGACAGCTACGACCGGCTCGGGCAGGAACGTGGTAGGGGACTTTCTTGATGTGGACCTGATTATCGACGAGATAACTGCCCACGCGCGGGGTGCGGTGGAGATAGACCCGGATGTGGACACCATCTTCGAGATCGGGGGGCAAGACTCAAAATACATATATATATCCAATGCCCACCCGCTCGATTTCGATATGAATAAGGTCTGCGCCGCGGGAACGGGAAGTTTCTTGCATGAACTGGCCAACAAGTACGGGATCAATATTGTCGGAGAGTTTCAGGAGATTGCCCTTGGATCCCTGAGCCCTGTAAAGCTTGCAGAGAGATGTACGGTATTTATGGAATCCGACCTGGTCTCCTATCACCAGAAGGGGGTCTTAAGGGATGATCTGATAGCCGGATTGTGCTATGCCATCGTCTTCAACTACCTCAACAAGGTGGTGGGTAAGCGGAAGATAGGAAAGAGGATCATGTTCCTGGGCGGCCCCTCTCTAAACAAGGGGGGTGGTGGCGGCCTTTGAAAATGTACTTGGACACGGTCTTTTGGTGCCCCGACACAGAGAGGTCCTTGGCGCCTATGGCGCCGCGCTCAGTGTACGAGAAAAGATGCACCTGGAGAAAAAAAGGGTGAGCAGTTTCAGGGGGCTTGAGAGCGCCATTGGTGACCGCATGAATTACACCGAAAAGCTATGCAGGGCGGATTCCAATTGCCACAACCAATGCAAACTGAAGATCTACGATTTTGACGGTCGCCGCAGTGTCTGGGGAGGGGAGTGCGGGAGGTATGAATTGACCCGGAGCAGCGGGCCTAAGGAGGAGAACTTCTTTGAACTGAGGCAAAGGATCTGGGAGACATACATGGCCGGGGTCTACCATGAATTCCAGGGGGAGCCCCTGATGGAGGTGGACAACCGCCCCACCGTCGGTATGCAAAGCGCCCTTTATGGCCAACATACGGGCATTATGTGGGCACATTTCTTTGATAGACTTGGATTCCGCCTTGTTCTGACCCCGCCCACCAACACACAGATATCCAAAGTGGGCATAGAGACAATGGTGGCCGAGACCTGTTATCCGGTTAAGGTGTCCCACGGTCACATAAAAGAATTGGTTGGAATGACAAGGTTTCTCTTCATCCCAAGTATTATCACCACTCCGACTGTCGAGCCTTCCGAGACAGGATTCTATTGCCCCATGGTGCAGGCCAACTCACATATGGTCCGTATGGCCCTTGGAATAGATTCCTCTTCTGTCTTGAGCCCAGTTGTTCACCTGAAGTATGACGCGGACACCCTGGCCCTTGAGATCTCAGAGCAGGTGGGGACCAAACTCGGGGTCAATAAGTCTGATATAAAAAGGGCCCTTGACTATGCCCTGGAGAGGCAGACACAATTTGCGGGGGAGCTTTACAGAAAGGGACGCCAGATCTTAGGAGATCAGGGCCGGGGGGAGCCTATGGTAGTGGTGACAGGCCGGCCTTACAATCTCTACGATGAGAGGTTGAATCTAAGGTTGGGCAAGAACCTGGCCAAGATCGGGGTGACGGCCCTGCCCATGGATTTCATTGACGTATCTTCCATAGACCTCTCAGACTTCCCCTCCATGTACTGGGGGCTAGGTGCCAACATCCTAAGGACTGCCAAGTTTGTAAAGGGCCATACAAATTACTTTGGTCTGCATTTGACCAATTTCGGGTGCGGTGTAGATTCCTTTATCGAGCATTTCTATAAGCATATCATGGGCGAGAAGGCCTATCTGATATTGGAGTTAGACGAGCACAGCGCCGTGGCAGGTGTCATGACAAGGCTTGAGGCCTATAGGAATGTCGTCGAAAATACACTACAGAAGCTAAAGGCCGGGTTGGAGCCTGACTTGCGCGCGGCGAATTGATACTGGATGCTGGTTGCTGGGGGTTATCGAGTTTCAATTTTCTCTTTACCACGAAGGAAATGGAATCAGATAAGGTTGTAAATTTTCAGTCGCTTAGGGAAAACGTGGGCAAGTTCAGCCTCAGGGACAAGACCGTCCTTATACCTGAAATGAACAGGATAGGGGGGCATCTCCTGGCCGCAACTTTCAGGGCGTTCGGTATCAATGGCAAGGTCATGGAGACTTACAAAGGCCTTGATCTCGGATTGGAATACACCTCTGGAAAGGAATGTTACCCGTGCCAGATCACTACAGGGGATATCCTCTATTTTATGAAGAAGGAGGAAGAAAGGCTCGGAGATGACTTCAATCCGGAAGACTATATCTACTTCATGCCAGAGGCGGACGGGCCGTGCCGTTTTGGCATGTATAACAAGTTCCAGAGAATTGTGTTGGATTCCTTTCCAAGATTGAGAAATCTAAAGATCGGGTCCCTTACCACGAAAGACGGGTACTCCATGGCCGGTTTGATCGAGCAAGAGCGGGTTAGAGACCTGAGGAAAAGTGGCTATTTTTCTGTGGTTGTGGCGGACATCTTGGACAGGCTCTTGGGGAGGATCAGGCCATATGAAAAAGAGCCAGGGATGACGGATCAATTTATCGAAAGATCCATGCGGCTTATGGAGGACGCCTTTGAAAGGTACGGTGAAAGCAAGGATTTTGAGAAGATACTGGACAGGCTAGAGGAGATCGTAGAAGAGGGAAAGGAGATTGTGGACACCAAGACCCCCTCCAAGCCCCTGATAGGGATTGTTGGTGAAATATATCTGAGGGCCCATATTCACGCGAATCAGGACATCATACGAATGCTGGAAAGGTACGGGGCCGAGGTGGTAAACGCCTCCATCGCCGAATGGGTGAATTATACGAGCTATGACAGGTTGAGAGAGGCGAAAATAGGATTAAGATTGAGCCTCAAACAGCTGCTATTCCGTCCCATTAAAGAATATCTGAAGAATATTATGAGTTATGGAGGGGACCTTTACTACCAGGAATACAGACAGAGGCAGGTTTACAAGAGGATTAAGCCCCTTATTGATCTGGCCCAGGATCATAAGGTGGCACACCTGGAGGATATCCTCAAGGAAAGGGACCTCTTCAGTTTTGATGTGGGTACAGAGGCCTGTTTGAGCATACCCGGAATCGTACAATATGCGAGGGAAGGATATAACGGCGTTGTGAATGTCTATCCCTTCAACTGTATGCCCAGCACCATCACCTCCTCCATTGTTAAACCCCTCATGAACAGGCTCAGGGTCCCCTATCTCGACACCCCCTATGACTCCAGCTTCCAGCCTGGAAGGGAGGGAGCCATACGGACCTTCATGTACCAGGCCAATCAACATTTCAAACGACATGGGAGGAGAAATCACCATTAGCTGCTGGATAGGTATGTTTCCTGATAGCCTCCTCGGAACCTTCCAGTAGAAAGTCGTCTCTCATTATGGGGAGTAAGCCCTGAGGGCTGGAGCCAAGACCGAGCCTGGAAAAAGATAAGAGGAAAAAGGAGCTATTTGAATCCATGAAAACCAAGATGCTCATTAACGCCGTGGACCCGGAAGAGTACAGAGTGGCCATTATCAAAGATGGTTTACTGGATGGGTTCCACATTGAGACCACCACTTCAGAGCAAAAGATCGGGAATATCTACAAAGGAGTTGTAGAGAGGGTAGAGCCAAGTCTGCAGGCCTGTTTTGTCAATTTTGGTGACATTAAAAACGGGTTCCTGGAGGCGAGCGAAATTCATCCGGAGTATTATCTGGACCGGCCTGAGGCAAAAAAAGATCAGGCTGTGCCCCGAATTGAAAAGACCATCAGGAGGGGACAGGAACTCCTTGTCCAGGTAACAAAGGAGATGGTCGGTCGCAAAGGGGCGCAGCTAACCACGTATCTCTCATTTGCAGGTCGATATCTGGTCCTGATGCCAGGGGGCAAGGGAGGAATTTCCAAGAAGATCGAAGATGAGGAAGAAAGGCTCAGGCTGAAGTCCATTATGGCCCAGCTCAGGCTCCCAGAAGGAGTTGGATACATCGTCAGGACCGCCGCACTGAAACAGAATAAAAGAGAGCTTTCAAGAGATCTCAATCGGCTCTTGAGGATGTGGAACAATATCAAGGAAAATGTGAAAGGTGCCCCTCCCCTCTCCCTCATCCACAAAGAACAGGACCTATGTCTACGGACCCTCAGGGATTACTTTACAAGTGAAATCACAGAAGTGCTCGTGGATGACAAGGAGACATTTTCCAAGGTAAAGGCCTATATGAAGATCATATCCCCCAGGCACCAGAGGAGGGTCAAGCCTTACAAGGAGAAAGTCCCTATCTTTTCCCACTACAAGATCGAGGAACAGATTGAAACCATTTATGGGGCCGAAGTGCCACTGAAGTCCGGTGGCTCGATCCACATAGATCCTACGGAGGCCTTGATCTCCATTGACGTTAATTCGGGGCGCGGGAGATCCGGAAAGGATGTCGAGAGCACCGCATTCAGAACCAATATCGAGGCTGCCTCAGAAATCGCACGGCAGCTCCGCTTGAGGGATGTGGGCGGGCTCGTGGTGATCGATTTCATTGACATGAAAGACAGGAAACACATTAGAGAAGTGGAGAAGTCTTTCCGGGAGGGGACCAAGAATGATAGGGCCAAGATAAGCATGTCCAACATCTCCAAGTTTGGCCTTCTTGAACTCTCCAGACAGCGCCTCAGACCCTCCATAGAGTCCAGGAGCTATCAGACATGCCCATACTGCCAGGGAAGGGGCCTTACTCTGTCGGTGGAATCCGCCTCTGTGTCCTTCTTGCGCCAGATCTGGATGGGTATTTCAAGAGGGGGGCTCACACGGGTGAATGGAAACCTGCCGGCGGACGTAGCAACTTACCTGCAGAATAGGAAGAGGAAGGAGCTTGCCGAGCTGGAGTCTCGTTACGGGGTAGAGATCGTATTAAGGGGTGATCACAATCTCCCCCCAGGAGGCGGCACACTGGAATTCTCAGAGAAAGATACTGCCGACCAACGGCCGTAGTACTCCGTATCATTAATTTCTGGACTGATAAAGTGCGTTTCCCCAGCCAAAGCTATGCAAGTATTCAAATGGCTTAAGGCAGAAGGCACATGGCTCAAGGAAAAAAGAGGGTGTCTAAAATCAGCCTTTTCAAGAGGATACAAAGAGAATGATCGGGGATCACGAATTTATAGTACAAGACACTAGGACATGTTCAATAACATTATCTATTTCATTGTAGTCCTCCTCATATTTAACATCAACTATCCTGATACGGCCCCCGAGGACTCCATCTTTTTCTCCCTTTTTATGCTCTTTCTCACCTGGTTGGGATTTGCGGCATACTGTGGTTACGCATTTAGAGATCTAAAGAGGCGACTTGATAACAGGGAGGGCCTTGAGGAGGGTGATGGACGTCTGACCGCCCGGTACCAGAGGCTGACGGTGAGGCTTTCTGTGCTCGCTATCGCCTTGTTCGCCTTGGCAGTTTATGTCTTGAACCTGAAATATTGGCTTCAAACGATACCGGGCCTTGAGGGGTTCTCTGTCCTGCAAGGGATCCTTGCCCTGTCCCTATTCTTCTTTTATCTGACCACGATCTGGCATATCGCCTATCCGGTCTACGAGAAGATATTTCGGCCAGGGATAACCAGGCGAACCTTTGTCCTTTCCAATTTCAGGCTTAACCTGCCCATCCTTTTTCCATGGTTTATCCTATCCTTTCTCTATGACCTCATCGGCCTGAGCCCCTGGGCCGGGCCAGGCAGCTTTATCAACAGTCCCGAGGGGCAGATAGTATTCTTTGCCGGTTTTCTGACGCTACTAATGATCTTTATGCCCAAGTTTATCCAGTACTGGTGGGGCTGTAAACCATTCGAGAGATCAGGGAAGGCGAAAGAACTGGAGGCCTTTCTTGATGATAAGGGCTTCAAGTATAGTCGCCTGTTGTCATGGCCCATTTTTGAGGGCCGGATGATGACGGCGGGCATCATGGGTATTATCCCCAGATACAGATATATCCTTGTTACGGATTCCCTAATGGGTATCCTTTCAGTGGACGAACTCAAGGGGGTGCTTGCCCACGAGATGGGGCATGCCAAATACCGCCACCTTCTCTTCTATCTCTTCTTTTTTCTTGGCTTCATGGTCCTCTCCTTCGGATCTTCAGACCTATTTTTCTATCTTATCTATTCCCATCCCTTTTTTATGAAGATGGTCTATCAGGATGATCCACAGCGGATGAACCTCTTTTATCTTTTTCTAGCCCTCCCCATGCTTATTACACTCCTAGTATATTTTCGCTACATTATGGGCTTTTTCATGCGCAACTTTGAAAGGCAGGCAGATCTTTACGCAGCCGTAACCATCGGCACCCCTGCGCCCGTTATCAGCTCCCTCGAAAAGATTGCATTTCTGACAGGAAACAGCAGAGACCTTCCCAGCTGGCACCACTTCAGCATCAAGGAAAGGGTTGCTTATCTCTGGAAGAGCCTCAAGGACCCGGGCCTGGTCAAGCGCCACAACCGATTTGTCTCGGCCTCTTTTCTGGTATATCTGGGCTGCATGTGCAGCTTAGGATACTTCCTGAATTTTGGTCCGGTGAAGCATCGCCTGACCTATTCCCTGATCGGGAAGGCACTAAACCAACAGCTCCTCAAAGAACCGGGCAACATTGCACTATATCAGAATCTGGCCATGGTCTATCAGGAGATGGGAAAAAATAAGGAGGCCATCCAGGCCTATGAGAGAATCCTTGAACTAGATCCGGGCCAGGCCGTTTCTCTCAATAACCTGGCCTGGCTTTTGGTTACTGTACCCAACGAAGAAGGGTTAAGAGATGAGGTGAGGGCCCTCCAACTGGCCCAAAAGGCAGTTTCCCTCGAAAGGTCCCCTGTATTTCTTGACACGCTTGCAGAGGCCTACTATGCGAACGGATCTATCCAGGAGGCCATAAAAACCATCGAGGAGGCGATCGCCCTCGCAAGAGAGAATAAGACCTATTATGAAAGGCAGTTAAGGAGGTTTTTGTCTTCCGGGTCTTCCTGAGAGCCCTTAACTCCCAACAGGAAATCCTGTGGTACCAAGAGGTATCAGGATCTCTCCCGGCCTTCTGACAAGAGCTCGGCCATGCTCTCCATGGAATCCGTCCTGCGGTCATATCTTTTCAACATCTGATGGATTCTTTTGAAATAAGGGAGGTGGGGCTTGACCTTTCCGAAGAGGATCCTTGATAGAATATAGATCGGGACAAAGACAAACGGGTAGTTTACCGTATTGCCTACAAAGGGCACGGAAAAGGGGAGTTCTAACTCAACACCCGAAAACCTGGTTTGCATCCATTGCAGGGCAAAGGGCACAGGCCACAGGGAAGAGGAGGCAATGGCTATCTGCTTAAAGAATGCCCGGCCAAATGCGTCGTTTGCGTTCTTGTTACATGCCTTGTAACTTGCCTTATCACCGCATTTCAATGCTAGAATCGAGAGGTTTTGCATCCTGATCACTTCATCCGAAGTTCGTTCAATATCTTTTCTATTAAA
Source organism: Pseudomonadota bacterium (assembly GCA_043808585.1). Taxonomy (GTDB): domain Bacteria; phylum Desulfobacterota; class DSM-4660; order Desulfatiglandales; family Desulfatiglandaceae; genus CAYVMN01. Next base: position 7,747 of record JAZDES010000174.1, read on the forward strand.
CAGGAAATAGAGGGATATGGTGAATTCCCCGATCACAGTGGCCATTAATGACAAAATAAAAGTTCCCAGGTAGAAGTCGAGGATCGGGATACCCGTTAGTCGGTAAAAGGCGATAACAAAGGGGTCAATTATCGTGTTGAAAGACATAGTCTCTTGTGATGAAGAGGTTTGCAGTCTTCCGCTTACTAAAAGGGTTGCACTGGCGGATCTATTTCTATTCATCGGCCGGGCCCCACGTTCTGGGAGCCCGGCGTAATCTGCAGTTCTTGATCGTCCTAATATGGGGGAACCCAGCTTTCCCCAAAGAAACCCTTGCTAAAGTAACGAAGCCCCACATACAGTGCGAGAACTACAAAGAGCCTCTTCAACCAGATATCCGGGATGTATTTCTGTGTCCTGGGGCCGATCATGGAACCCACGAATATGCCAATTAGTTCCACCCCTATCATGCTCCAGTGAACCACTGCTCCCTTAATGACCATATAAGTAAAAATGCTGACTATCATACCCACCAAAACGGTGAGGGCCGAGGTCCCGGCCACCAAGAACATGGGAAGGCCCGCAACACTGGTCAGAAAGGGCACAAAGAGAAATCCCCCGCCCACTCCAATAAAAGAGGCAATGGCGGCTATGATCAGCCCGCCAATGACCGGGATAATGGGGCGGAAACTAAATTCCACACCGAAAAAGCTGAAGACGATTTTGCCGAGCCCCCAGCTTATGACTTTTACCCCCTTTTCCGAAGAATCCTTTGCGGTCTTGTCTCGGACACTTTTTTCGAAGGCAGCTGCAGCCGCTTTTGCCTTCTTTTTCTTGGCCTGACCCTTTGGGGTAGTTTCGTAAAATAGAAACGCACCGATAATAAAGACGCAGATCCCAAAATAGCCCAGATATGCGCTGAGTTTGATCTTGCCGGCGGTGACAATAGGAATAAGCAGGCTTCCGCCTACAGACCCAATGGCAAGGCATATCCCCAGAGGGAGCACAAGGCGGCCCATCTTATAGTAATTTATGGAAGAAATGGCCGCGCTGAGACCAACCAGCCACTGATTGGAGACCCGGATGCTGTCCGTGATCAGCTTGTTAAGCACCGGGCTTGTCTTTTTAAAGGCCCTGCCGTAATCCCCTAAGCCGAACACGGTTATATGACCGACCCCGGCCATGATACCACCAAAGGCGCCGACAGTGGAAAAGATCCATCCGACCCATATGGCCCATAGAAAGCCCAGTAGATAATTAATACTCGGTGCCCCGGGAATATCCAGGAATCCAGGTTTGGCCTTCGGGTCAATTTCGCCTTTTCCTGTGCCCTGGGGTGTCTTTGCAATGGCCTCACCCAGCGTATCGGCATTAGCAGAGGTCGCCAAGAGCACCGGGGAGGCAAGCAGTCCCATAACGACCATGAGACAAACAATACATTTCATTTTCCCTTTCATTCCGCACCTCCATGTAAATGTTTATAGCCATCTCCCGTTTCCAAAAAAAGGGCCTTCCCCTTTGGATCCAAACACTATACTCGCTTTTTTATAAAAATAACACCGCCGGTAACAGTTTAGCGCTCTGAAACCGGGACAAGGGGGGTTTCCCTAACCCCCCTTGCCCCGGATAAACTAGAGATCGGAAAAGGGCTAAAATGATACCACCGCCGTTTAGGACACAGGGCGCCAAGGGCGATTAGAACACCCTGCTAAGACCAGAAGGCATTGACTGCTAGATTAAACCATGAAGGGCTTGCGTATCAAGCAAAAAACCGATTAGGCCATACTAAACCCTCCGGCTATGCCCGAGGTTGCTGGCAGGCCGCCGGTCCCAGTGATTTTCTTCTTGAAAAAAGGATCAGATTTGAATTATTCTAACAACTTATTTCACAAACAATACAGGGAGTAGGTCCATGAAGATTGCCATAAGCGGCAAAGGGGGCGTGGGCAAGACCACCTTTGCCTCATTTCTTATAAAGGCCCTTGCAGACGGGGGCAAGAAGGTACTGGCCATCGATGCCGATCCTGACGCCAATCTGGCACAGGCCCTTGGGGTTAAGAACAGTGAAGAAATCGTTCCCATCTCACAGATGAAGGAACTAATTGAGGAGAGGACCGAGGCCAAGGTCGGGACCATGGGGTCCTTCTTCAAGCTGAACCCTAAGGTCAGCGATCTCCCGGAGAGGCTCTCTGTCAAGGTAGATGGCATAAGGGTAATGGTCATGGGCGGTGTGAAAAAGGGTGGAGCAGGGTGCATATGCCCAGAGAGCACCCTGCTAAAAAGCCTTGTAAGGCACATCGTCCTGGCCCGGGATGAGGCCGTTGTATTGGACATGGAGGCAGGACTTGAACACCTGGGGCGAGGAACGGCCATGGCAGTTGACAGGCTAGTGGTGGTAGTGGAGCCAGGGAGAAGGAGTATTGAGACGGCTCACCAGGTCCGCAGGCTGGCAGGGGATATAGGGGTCAAGAGGTTGAGTTTTGTGGGAAACAAGATACGCTCAGAAAAGGATAAAGATTTCCTCCTGAAAGAGATGCCAGACTTCGAATTCCTTGGTTTTATCCCTTACCGGACCGAGATCATTGAAGCTGACCTGGACGGACGGCCCCCCTTCGAAAAGGACCCGGAAGGGCTGGCCGCGGTGAAAGAGATGCTTAAGGAGTTGGAATCCTGAAAAATACTAGCAAGGCTTCACGATCCTGGATGCCAGATGGTGGACAAAAAACTTCCCCTTTTTCATCATTTCATCCAGTATCCAGCATCCGTCTTTTTCGTTCCCTCAGGCAACTTCCAAGGCCTTGCCATAAATTTTGAAATCTTGACTAATAGTCGGCTAGATTAGAAGGAGATAATAGTATGGGAAAAAGAATACACAATTTTAACGCCGGTCCAGCGGCATTGCCTTTGCCGGTATTAAAGGAGATCCAGGAAGAGCTATTGGATTTCAAGGGTTCGGGGATGTCCGTCCTTGAGGTGAGCCATCGTTCCAAATGGTTCGAGGATGTCATTAATGAGGCTGTTATGAGGACAAAGAGGCTTCTTAAGCTTGGGGACGACTTTCATGTGGTTTTTATCCAGGGCGGCGCGAGCCTTCAGTTCTGTATGGTCCCCATGAATTTGAGCCTGGGTACAAGGCCTTTGGACTATATCAATACCGGGACATGGTCTTCCAAGGCCATCAAGGAGGCAAAGATACAGGGAAAGGGTGTGCGAGTGATTGCCTCATCAGAAGACAGGAACTTTGCCTATATACCAAAAGATTTCCAAGTGGATGAGGGTGCCGCCTATCTACATTTCACATCGAATAACACAATCAAGGGGACCCAGTGGGCCAAGTTCCCAGATACCGGCGAGGTTCCTCTCGTCTGCGACATGTCTTCCGACATCATGAGTCGTCCCTTTGACGTAGCGCCCTTCGGCCTGATCTATGCGGGGGCACAGAAAAACATAGGCCCATCCGGCACTGCCTTGGTGATTATACGGCAGGATATGTTAGAAAGGGTGCCGGAAAACCTCCCCACCATGCTAAAGTATACTACTTTTGTCGAATCGGGCTCCATGTATAATACTCCAGCCTGTTTTATTATCTATGCCATGAACCTTGTGCTCAAGTGGCTCGAGGAAACAATTGGCGGCCTTGAAGGCATGGAGCGGATTAACAAGGAGAAAGGTGCCATAATATATGACTTCATTGATGAGTCCGATTTCTATCGCGGCACCGCTGACAAGGACAGCCGATCTTTGATGAATGTGACCTTCAGGCTCCCTGACGAGGAACTGGAGAAGAAGTTCGTCAAAGAGGCCCAGGATGAGGGGCTGGGAGGCCTCAAGGGACATCGTTCCGTGGGTGGTTGCCGGGCCTCCATTTACAACGCCACGGGTATTGAGGCGGTAAAGGACCTGGTGGAGTTTATGGCCGAATTTGAAAGGAAACACGGGTAGTCAATTCGATTGCGGATTGCGGATTTTGGAATTTGGATTGAGGAATCTGGATTCCGGATTGCAGAATTGGCTTATGGGGGTAACGGTTTTGAAGAGGACCCGAATTGCTCAAATTCTCTCTTCTGAAGAGATCGGCACCAGATTTGAGGTGATGGGCTGGGTCAGGTCGAGGAGAGACTCGAAAGCAGGTTTTTCTTTTATCGAACTAAATGACGGCTCCTGCCTGGAAGGCGTCCAGATCATAGCAAATCAAGAGTTGCCGAATTATAGGGAGGAGGTCCTTAAGTTGACCACAGGGTGCTCGATCAAGGCCGTCGGAACCATGACGAAATCGCCCGGCAAGGGGCAGGAGGTGGAGCTTCAGGCCGAAGAGATCAAGGTCCTTGGATGGACCGATCCGACTGTCTATCCCTTGCAAAAAAAGCGACATTCCTTCGAATTCCTCCGGACCATTGCCCACCTGAGGCCACGAACCAACACCTTTGGGGCAGTTGCAAGGGTTAGGAATGCCATGAGCCACGCAATTCACACCTTTTTCCAGGACAGGGGTTTTATCTATATCCATACCCCGATCATAACGGGAAGCGACTGCGAGGGGGCCGGAGAGATGTTCAAGGTCACCACCTTTGACCTGGATCAGGTCCCAAAAAAGGACGGGCATGCAGATTTTGGGCTGGATTTTTTTGGGGCACCGGCCAACCTAACCGTAAGCGGCCAGCTTGAGGCGGAGATATATGCCCTTGCCATGGGGGACGTATATACCTTTGGACCGACGTTTAGGGCCGAGAACTCGAACACCTCGCGCCATTTGGCGGAATTCTGGATGATTGAACCTGAAATGGCCTTTTGTGACCTGGAAGGAGATGTGGCCCTGGCAGTGGAGTTTCTGAAATACATCTTTTCCTATGTAATAGACAAATGCAAAAGGGATATGGAATTTTTCAACCGCTTTATTGACACCTCAGTGATAAAGACGATTGAAGGACTTGTCTCCCAGGATTTCGAATACTTGACCTATACCGAAGGCATCGATATCCTTCTAAAGGCTAAAGAGAAATTTGAATTTCCAGTGGCCTGGGGAAACGATTTGCAGTCCGAGCACGAGAGGTACCTTTGCGAGAAGGTGTTTGGAGGGCCGATTATATTGGTGGACTACCCAAAAGAGATCAAGTCCTTTTATATGAAGCTCAACCCGGATGGGAAGACGGTTCGGGCCATGGACGTGCTGGTTCCCAAGATAGGAGAGATCATCGGTGGCAGCCAGCGTGAGGATGACTATGATACCCTCTTTGAACGGATCAAGGAAGCGGGGCTCGATCCGGATGATTACTGGTGGTATCTGGAGCTAAGAAAATTCGGCTCCGTCCCCCACGCAGGCTTTGGGCTAGGTTTCGAACGACTGATCCAGTTCGTGACCGGACTGCCTAATATCAGGGATGTCATCCCGTTCCCCAGGAGTCCCGGGAATCTGAGCTTTTGAGCTGAAGTTCCCGCTTAGGCATTGCAAACTCTAGATACCGCATATAATAACAAAAGGTAATACGGAGGTTTAAAATGGGCCTGAATGCGAATGATTTCAGAGATATCGATCCTGGTGAACGCGTCCTTATGGGTCCCGGACCAAGCAATGTGCCTCCCCGTGTACTCCAGGCAATGTCAGCACCGTGCATCGGGCACCTTGACCCGGCCTTTTTGTCGCTTATGGATGAAACCCAACGCCTGCTCCGGTTTCTTTTTCAGACGGAGAATCCACTGACCATCCCTGTGTCAGGCACAGGGAGCGCCGGAATGGAGACCTGTTTTGTAAACATGGTAGAACCGTCAGACGAGGTGGTGGTTTGCGTAAACGGCGTATTTGGGACCCGTATGTGCGACATAGTGGGCCGTCTGGGTGCAAGACTTATACGCGTTGATGGTGAGTGGGGCAGGGCTATTGATCCAGAGGCGGTTCGCAAGGCAGTTGAGGGAAAAAACCCGAAGCTCGTGGCCGTTGTCCATGCCGAGACCTCCACCGGCGTTTGCCAGCCCCTGGAAGGCCTTGCCACCATTGCAAAAAAGTCCGGGGCCCTTTTTCTGGTAGATATGGTTACATCCCTTGGTGGGATGGAGGTTGCCCTCGATAACACGGGAATCGACGTTGCCTACAGCGGGACACAGAAGTGCATATCCTGTCCGCCGGGACTTTCCCCTATCTCCTTCAGTGCCTCGGCCATGGAGGTCCTCCGAAACCGAAAGACCCCGGTAGTAAGCTGGTACCTTGACATGGGCATGGTGAGCAGCTATTGGGGTGCAGAGAGAAAATACCACCATACGGCCCCCATCAATATGATCTATGGCTTACGTGAGGCCCTCCGCATCATTGCTGAAGAGGGTCTGGTTGCGCGATTTGAGAGGCATAAACTAAACCACCTGGCCCTGGTTGCCGGAGTGGAGGCAATGGGGCTTTCGATGCTTGTGCCCGAAGATGAGCGATTGCCAATGCTGAACGCCGTTCGCATTCCGGAAGGTGCGAATGATCTTAGTGTCCGAAAGACGCTCCTAACCGAATTTGGCATAGAGATCGGTGGAGGCCTGGGGGCCCTTGCAGGGAAGGTCTGGCGGGTTGGCCTGATGGGCCACTCCTCTTGCCGGAAGAACGTGTTCCTTTTCCTTTCGGCCCTGGAGACAATCCTTAGATCTCAAGGGGTAAAGGTCCAGCCCGGTTCCGTGGAGGCGGCTGCGTCGGTATACGGCGAAGGATGATAGGCCCAACCATAGGAGGCCGCTTGAATGGAAAGTCGAGCGCTTATAGGTCGTCTTGAGGAGATCCTTGGGGCAGGTTATGTTCTCTATTCTGATATGGATCTCACCTTGTACGGGTATGATGCATCGCTCGAGAAGGGGAGACCTGACGCGGTGGTGCTGCCTGGGAGCGCCGACGAGGTCTCCCGGGTTGTGGCCTTGGCCCATAAGGAGAAGATTCCTGTTATAGCCAGGGGCTCGGGCACCAACTTGAGCGGTGGAACTATTCCAACCAGAGGTGGCATTGTGGCCCACTTCTCCAGGATGAACCGGATACTGGAAATAGATATCCCCAATAGGACCGTCACCGTGGAACCGGGGGTAATCACCCTTGATCTCCAGACCCTACTTCTGAAGAAAGGCTTTGTCTATGCCCCGGATCCTGCCAGCCAAAAGGTCTCCACACTGGGTGGCAACTTCGGAGAGAACTCCGGCGGTCCCCATTGCCTGAAGTATGGGGTTACCACAAACCACGTGCTCGGGGCAGAGGTGGTGTTGTTTGACGGAACTCTCGTTTGGACCGGAGGAAAGACACAGGATCGGGCCGGTTACGATCTCACGGGACTCCTGGTGGGGAGTGAGGGCACCCTGGGGATCATCACCAAGATGATTCTAAGGATTATCAGGGCTCCGGAGGCGACCAAGACTATGCTGGCCATCTACGAGACAATCGAGGATGCGGTCAACACGGTATCGGCAATCATTGCCGAGGGGATTCTACCTGCCACACTGGAGATGATGGACAGCCTGGTGATAAAGGCCGTAGAGGAATCGGTCCATGCGGGATACCCGCTGGATGCCGCCGCCGTACTCATCATAGAACTTGACGGCATGGTGGACTCAATGGAGCGGCAGACCGAAAAGATCCAGGAGATCTGCAATCGCCATAATGTCCGGGAAGTGCGGCTTGCAAAAGACGAACTTCAACGGGCTCAGCTCTGGGCTGGCCGCAAAGGGGCCTTCGGGGCCGTCGCCCGCTTGAAGCCCAGCTACCTTGTCTGCGACGGCACTGTGCCACGCACCCGGCTGCCCGAGGTCCTCGCCAAGGTCCTTGGGATAGGAAAACGATATAACCTTCCGATCGGCAACGTATTTCATGCCGGAGACGGAAACTTGCACCCCCTCATACTATTCGACGAAAGGGATGGAGAAGAACTGAAGCGGGTGCGCAAGGCCGGCAGAGAGATATTAAAGATCTGCGCAGATGCCGGAGGCACCATCAGCGGAGAACACGGTATCGGAATCGAAAAAATCCAAGAGATGCCCTTTGTATTTTCAGACAGTGATATCGATTTCATGTGGGACATCAAAAGGGCATTTGATCCTTACAGGATGTGGAATCCGGGAAAGATACTCCCTGAACCTAAGAGCTCTCACAATGCAGTGATTTAGAGCCCATTTCGTCTGCCGTAGGCAACCAATTCTGAGGGTTACCAAGTGAAAAATTTCAAAAATACTATTGACGACCTTCATAGGATTCTAGGCCAGGGCCATTTGAAAACCGACCCAGCCTCACTGGCGGAGTATGTGGTAGAGGGGATGATACCCCAGGCGATTGTCTATCCCAGAGACCCTGAAGAGATTGCAGAAATCGTTAAACTTGCAAACCGGGAGAACCTGGCGGTCATTCCCTGGGGGAGCGGGTCAAAGGTGGCAGCAGGCAACCCTCCGTCACGCTTGGATCTCGTCATTTGCACCTCTCGTCTTGACGCCATCACAGACATGGACATTTCGAACCTTACTGTCACAGCGGAGGCCGGAGTGAGGTTAAAGGACCTCCAGTTGAGGCTGGCATCTGAGGAAGGCCGCTGCTTTTTGCCCATAGACCCCCCTTTTGTTGACAGAACAACCATGGGAGGACTCATTGCCACAAACTCGAGCGGGCCGAGGCGACTCCTATATGGCCTGCCACGAGATATGGTGCTGGGGGTTAGGTTTGTGGCCCCCAACGGAGAGATCGTGAGGGCAGGAGGCAAGACGGTAAAGAACGTATCGGGATACGATGTGTCCAAGCTGATGATCGGTTCATGGGGGACCCTTGGGATCCTGTGCGAAATGACGCTGCGTCTGATGCCCCTCCCTGAACGAATGGAAACGCTCCTTTTCCCTTTTGACGCGTTTGCAAATGCCTCTGCGTTCGTTGAAAATCTCTTTGAATCCAAGCTCCTCCCGGCGGCAGTGGAAGTCATGAACAGCCTCGTCCTCAGGGAGTTGGGATTTGACGGTTCGGCTAGCGCTGGATCGGGGGGTTACGTCGTTGGTGTCGCCATCGAGGGCTTCCGGGAATCCGTTGCCCGAATGGCGAGGGAAATGAAAGAGATGGCCCTTAACGCGGGCGCAAGGGGGGATACGCTGCTTCAAGAGGAGAGGCACCGTGCCTTTTGGCTGGCCTTTAGCAATATGGCCTCTTCACTAGTCAATCGATTTGGGACCCTCATCACAGCACAGCTCAATTATCCCATTTCCGAGTGGAAAGAGATTGTGCCCTATGTCGACGCTACATTGGCTAAAAACGATATTGAACACACTATCCTGGCCCATGCCGGAAGTGGCGTGAGCCTCATCAATCTGCATATTGAGCAGGAGGGGCAAACAGAGATGGGAGAGGCGCTTCAGGCATTGCAGGCACTTTCCGAGTACCTTATACAGGCGGAAGGCAGTCTTGTAGTTCAAAAGGCCCCTTCCGGGCTAAAGGGACAACTTCCCGTTTGGGGGCCAGAAAGACCCGACTATCTCATCATGAAACGAATAAAGAAACAGTTGGATCCCCTCCAGGTTATGTGCCCCGGTCGATTTGTGGTGTGAGGCAAGACTGGAAGTGAGAGCAGATAAGATACTGTGAACGTAACAGCTCAATAAGTAGTCTTAAAAACCATTTCCCACGATTTATTGAGAGGGTACCTGTGAACATTACTCAGTTACGCAAATTGTCCTATGATGAGGTGGCCAAGTGCAACAGGTGCGGTTTCTGCCTGCCCAGCTGCCCCATCTACCTCGCGGAAGGCAAGGAGTCTGCCACACCACGTGGACGAAACGCTATCACCCGGTCGGTGATCGAGGGCAGACTGGACTGGAGTCCTGAAATCGAGGACGCCATCTTCTCGTGCCTGGGTTGCGGGGCATGCACGGCCGCCTGCTTTCCCAAGGTCGAAACCAAACAACTCGTCCTCCGGGACCGCCAGTGTCTGGTGGGGGAGGGGCTTTACCCCAAGATCGCCGATCGGGTTGCCCGTTTCCTGGAGGAATCGCACAACATATCGGACGAAGAAAACGCAGAGCGCGGGGAGTGGCAGGAACTGATCAAAGGGATGCCGGAACATGCCCTTGAAAAGGAACATGCCAATGTCGTTTTCTTTGTGGGCTGTGTGGCGTCGTTCTTTCCTATGGCCCAGAATATTCCCGCCAACATGGCACGTATTATGGAACAGGCCAAACTGGACTTCACGATCCTGGGCGGGGAGGAGTGGTGTTGCGGCTTTCCTTTGATCGGGGCCGGGATGCCTGACAAGGTAAGTAAGCTCGTTGAACACAACTTGGATAAGGTCCGCCAGGTAGGTGCCAAGGAGATCGTATTCACGTGTCCATCCTGTTATTATACCTGGAAGCAACTTTACGCGTGTGATCTGAAGCTCTACCATGCCACCCAGATGCTTGATCGTGTGATCCAGGAGGGGCGCATCCATCTCAAGCAAATCAACGCAACTGTCGCCTACCACGACCCCTGTGATCTAGGGAGAAACAGTGGCATATTCGAGGAACCCCGCAGGGTCCTCAAGGCAATCCCAGGCATCAAACTGGTGGAGCTACCTAACAATCGTCAAATGGCCCGGTGCTGCGGAGGGGGGGGGAATCTGGAAATGGTGAACCCAGAGCTTTCCGGCAAGGTGGCCCAGATGCGGATTGACGAGATCATGGAGACCGGAGCAGATTTGGTCGTGTCATCCTGCCAGCAGTGCCTGAGGACTCTCGTGACCAGGGCCCGCAGGGAGGGTATTGACCTGGCGGTAAAGGATCTCACCGAGGTTGTGGCCGAGGCGGCGGGTCTAAATCCCAAAAGGAGTGACCGTGACTGACCCTGCCAAAATGACCGTCTTCATCACCGGAGCCAGCAGCGGATTCGGTGCGGCATGTGCCCGACGTTTTGCCTCGGCCGGATCGAGACTCATCCTGGCTGCACGTCGCACCCAACGGCTTGAGCAACTCAAGGCCCAGCTTCCTGTTCCCACACACATCGTTGCCCTGGATGTTCGCAACAGAAGGGCAGTCGAAAAGACTGTTTCTGATCTGCCCGCCGAATTTGCAGATGTAGATGTCCTGATCAACAACGCCGGTCTTGCCCTGGGTATAGAGCCGGCATATGATGCGGACATGGAAAACTGGGAGGTGATGGTTGACACCAACGTGAAAGGGCTCCTTTACTGTACACGCGCGATCCTTCCCCGTATGGTCGAGAGGGATCGCGGTCACATCGTCAATATCGGTTCCGTGGCCGGAACTTACCCTTACAAGGGCGGCAACGTTTATGGGGCAACCAAGGCCTTTGTACGTCAGTTTTCCCTGAATCTAAGGACTGACCTCCTCGGGACCAAGGTCCGCGTCACAGACGTGGAGCCGGGGCTTGCCAAGACCGAGTTTTCGCTGGTACGGATGAAGGGGGATGCCCAGAAAGCTGAGGATCTTTACAAAGGCACGAAGCCGATTGTTCCTGAAGACATGGGAGAAATCGTCTTCTGGATCTCGACCCTCCCGGAGCACTTGAATATCAACCGGATCGAGATTATGCCTGTCTGCCAGGCAATGGATTCCTTTGCCATACACAGGAAGACAGCCTGATCAGATCTTCATTCCTCTGCCCCCCTAATTCTAGGCATAGGAGAGAGGGTGGATCCTGGCCAGGACCGAATGTGTCCATCTTGAAGCATTTTGATGGTCGATTTAATAACAAATAGGAAGAAGGAGGTAGGAAAATGAACATCAGACGAGGATGCTTAGTGATGGTTTTGTTAGTTTTGGTCTTGGGTTTTCTTACGTCGCAGGCCGTGGCCGCCGATCCCATCAAGATCGGGGTACTTCAAGGCCTCAGCGGGGCCTATGAGGTCTATGGTAAACAGGAGGTCACCGGCTTCAAGATGGGGCTGGAATATGGCACCAAAGGAACCAATAAGATCATCGGAAGGGACGTTAAGCTCTTCATCGAGGATACCCAGCTCAAGCCGGAAAGGGGGAAAATGCTCCTAACCAAGCTTTATAGCGACGACAAGGTGGACCTGGCCGTAGGACCGACGAGCAGCGCCGTGGCCCTAGCATGCCTTCCTGTGGCCCAGGAATTTAAGAAGCTCCTGATAGTAGAACCGGCGGTGGCTGACGCGATTACCGGTTCACAGTGGAACAGATATATCTTCAGGACGGGCCGCAACTCGGGTCAGGACGCCATCTCCAATGCCGCAGCCGTTGCCAAACCCGGGGTCAGCATAGCCACCATTGCCCAGGACTATGCCTTTGGACGAGATGGAGTTGCTGCTTACAAGAGCGCCGCAGAAAAGCTTGGGGCAAAGATCGTCGATGAGGAATACTGCGATCCCAAGGGCACCGATTTTACGGCACCGATACAAAGAATTATTGAGGCCTTAAAGGATAAGCCGGAACCAAAGTATGTCTGGATCATCTGGGCAGGAAAGGGCGGCCCTGTCCCTCAGTTACTGGCAAGCGGGATCGACAAATACGGGATACAGATCACCAGCGGGGGCAATGTCATCCCGGTCCTGAAGATGATGAAGCCGCTCAAGGGGATGGTAGGTGCTGCCTACTATTACTACGAATGCCCCAAGAACCCGGTAAATGACTGGTTTGTAAAGGAGCATTTCAAACGATTCAATGAACCCCCTGATTTCTTCACCTGCGGCGGCTTTGCTGCGGCAATGGCTGTTGTTGCAGGCATTACAAAGGCGGGGAGTACCGATACAGAAAAGCTCATCAATGCAATGGAAGGTATGTCCTTCATGACTCCTAAAGGGGAGATGACCTTCCGGAAGGTGGACCACCAGGCCTTGCAACCCATGTTCGCCTTTAAACTGGATGTACGCCCAGATGTGGATTGGGCCATTCCCGTCCTGGTGAAGGAGTTGTCTGCCGAGGAAACAGCCCCCCCAGTATTGGTCAAGCAATAACAATCGTCCCCCCGGAGACGCTCCCTGAGAGGATATCGTGCCGGGGGGAGGACTCCAACCACCAGCAATGAATCCCAAGGTCTTGGAACCTATCATAGAAACAAAGGACCTGACCATACGCTTCGGTGGTCATGTGGCCGTGGACCATGTGAGCATCAAGATAGAGCCTTTTACCTTTAAATCCATAATAGGCCCCAATGGGGCGGGGAAGACGACCCTGTTTAACCTCATGACAGGCCAGTACAAACCCACGGAGGGGAGGGTCTTCCTCAAGGGCAGGGATATCACCCACCTGGCCCCGGCTTACAGGACCCGCATGGGAATGGGGCGCTCCTTCCAGTTGACCAATATTTTCCCCCTCCTGAGTGTGCTTGAGAATGTACGGATCGCCATTCAGTCGCGAGAGGGTCTGGGTCTTAACTTCTGGAGAAGCTATCTCCATTATGCACAACTGGAGGATGAGGCCTATTCCATACTCGAGGACGTCCTGTTGAATGATAGATGGGCCGCTCCGGCGAGCAGCCTGACTCATGGGGAGCAACGAAAGCTGGAGATTGCCATATTGCTTGCCCTTGATGCCGAAATCCTCTTCCTCGACGAGCCGACAGCAGGGATGTCTCTGGAGGAGGTACCGGCCATATTGGAGATCCTCGAGCGGATCAAGTCAGCAGGGGAAAGTACCATGCTCTTGGTGGAACATAAGATGGACATGATAATGACCTTGTCAGACACTATCGCGGTACTCCAGGAAGGTAGGCTGATCGCCGATGCCACCCCCAACGAGATCGCAGGTAACAGCGCGGTCCAGGAGGCCTATCTGGGAGGCGGGATAAGGCGTGGCTGAGACCATTTTAATGGCAGAAGGGGTACACACCTTCATCGGCCAGCACCATATCCTCCAGGGTCTCTCCTTTGAGGCCGAGGCCGACGCAGTAACTGTCCTTATCGGCCGTAACGGCGCCGGAAAGAGCACAACCCTCAGGACAATCATGGGTCTTTCCCCATCGTCCCGCGGCAGAGTCATTTACAAGGGGAAGGATATTCAAGAGAAGAGGCCCTATGAGATCGCCCGAATGGGGATCGGGTTCGTCCCGGAAGGAAGAGGGATCTTCTCCGGTCTTACGGTGGAAGAAAATATGCGGGTGGCCATGCTTCACGAGGACCAACCCACGATGGAGAGGCTGGAGAGGGTGCTTGAGATGTTCACGGATCTCAGAAAGTTCTGGGAGGCCAAGGCCGGGAATCTGAGTGGGGGGCAGAAGCAAATACTCGCCATAGCCAGGGCCATTGTGAATGACACATCCTTGCTCCTCATCGATGAGCCCACAAAGGGTCTTGCCCCCATCATAATTGAAACCCTTATAGATGTGATAAATCGCATAAAAAGGCATAGCGTTGTGCTCCTGGTTGAGCAGAACTTCCACATGGCCAGCACTGTCGGAGATCATTTCTACATCCTGGACGACGGGGTCGTGGTGCACAGGGGGATCATGGAGGATCTGGCTCGGGACCAGGAATTGAAGAGCAGATATCTGGGTATATCAAAGCCGGCAGAAGAGCGCCAGGAATAGAGGGAAAAATTCTGCCATGTCATATGATCTAATCAGGCGATGGAGCCAGGAGCTTACCCTTGCAGGGGTGATTATTCTCTTTCTGCTTCCGGTAATAGGCATGCCCGTCAAGACCTACCTGACACTGACAATAGCAGGGCTCGCCATGGGGATGCTCCTCTTCCTGGTATCCTCAGGATTGAGTCTCATATTCGGCCTGATGGATGTCCTCAATTTTGCCCATGGGGCCTGCTTTGCGTGGGGGGCCTATGTGGGCTTCAGTACCTTCAAGTTTCTTATCAGATGGGTGGAAGCAGACTCCCTGACCCTGAACTTTTTGGCGTTTTTTGCGGCCATCATTGCCTCAGTGGTGACCGTCGCCCTCCTAGGCGTGGTCCTGGAGAGGGTCATAATCCGCCGCGTTTACGGGCAACACCTCTTCCAGATCTTTATAACCTTTGGGGTAACCATAGTACTTGTGGAACTTATCCGTATCTTCTGGGGACCCAACGACGAGGTCATGCCTCTCCCCCAGCTCTTCCAGGGGAACTGGGATGTCTTCGATATCATAGTCCTCAGATTCCCGGCCATAGCCATCGGCCTGGGCACCTTAGTGTACGTCCTGATCCAACTTGTCCTTAAGAAAACCAGGATCGGAACAATCGTTCGCGCCGGAGTGGAAGACCGAGAAATGGTCCAGGCCATGGGGCATAACATCTTCGTCTTATTCACCGGCGTCTTTGCGGCAGGGGCAGGGTTAGCAGCCATCGGAGGGCTAGCAATGGCCCTGTTCAGCCTGCAGGTCTACCCGGACATGGGGAGCACATACCTCATCTTCGCATTTATCGTAGTAATTATAGGGGGACTGGGCAGCATAACAGGGTCTCTGGCAGGGGCGCTGATTGTGGGGTTGGCTTACAACTACGTGGCATACCTCCTTCCGCCGGCCGCCCTTGGCGTTAATGTAATAATCATGGTGATTATCCTTCTCATTCGGCCCACCGGCCTATTTCCGGTGGGGAAGTAAGAGGCAGAAGAGTGCTACAGCACACCCCGGTTCAGACCTTTCACATGGAGGAGAGGAAAAGACGATATCGCAGCGGCGGTTTCTTCCTCAGAGTCGGTCTTTTGGCCTTTCTGCTTCTGGTGCCGCTCCTCTTCCCATCATTCAAGACCGTTGATCTTGCGCTTAAGATCGTCATCTTCTCGGTCCTGGTTGCAAGCTTTGATATCCTTCTCGGCTACACCGGGATACTCTCATTCGGCCACGCCATGTTTTTCGGAATAGGGGCCTATAGCGTTGGACTGCTCATGGGTAAGTTCGGAACCCCCTCCTATCAGAACCTTATCATCGCATTCGCCGTGGCAGTGCTAAGTTCTTCCGTCATCGCCCTCCTTATCAGTTTCATATCTCTGAGGGTTAAGGCCATCTTTTTCGCCATGGTTACTCTCGCTATAGGCGAGTTGGCCATTATCCTTGCCACAAAGCTCACCGGCCTGACTGGAGGAGAGGATGGAATCAGCCTGAGCATGCCGGGCATCTTCTCGGTGGGTTTCAGCCTTGGCCCCATTTTCGGAGTCGAAATTACAGGCAGGATGATATCATACTATTTCATCATTCTTCTCAGTACCGGCCTTTTCCTTCTGATGCTTCGATTCATCCACTCTCCACTGGGACGAGTCCTTCAGGCCATCCGCGACAACGAGCAGCGGGCCGAGGCCCTGGGGTACAGGACCTTCATCTTCCAGACAATCTCCATATGTTTTGGGAGCGTCCTCGCCAGCATCACTGGGGCCCTATATGCCATGTGGGTTGGATATATGAACCCCGAATCCTGCCTGGGTGTCATTACCATCATGCTGGAAGTCCTCCTCATGGTCATCATCGGCGGCATGGGGACCTTGTACGGGGCTATTGTAGGCGCGGCCTTTCTTAAGATTACCCAGACCTATCTCCCTGACCTTCAAGGCGTGACAAGGGCCCTTTTTCCCAACGCAGATGTACTGCACAGCACCATGGAACGCTGGCTCCTTATCCTCGGGGTGCTTTTTATACTGGTCGTCTTTTTCTTCCCCAGAGGTGTGATTGGCACAGTCAGAGAATTCCAGGCCAGACGGAAGGGCCGTGCTGCCCCTCTTGCCAAGGAGTCGTGAACACGTGAAAAAAACAGGTGAAAGGAGGGATATTTGATGTCTGATCCGATCATGAAAAGGGCCATGGGAGATGGGGTTGAAATCCAGCTGGCCGTATGGGAAGGGAGCGGCAAGACCGTCTGGTGCGTTCATGGCTTGACAGCCAATTGCCGCTGCTGGGATGTGTTGGCTGAGGCTATTTCGCCGGATCATCGTGTCGTGGCCATGGACCTCAGGGGCAGAGGGCTCTCAGGGAGCCCCCCTACCGGATATTCCATTGAACACCACTGCCGGGATATCTTATCTCTTCTGAATGAGCCCCGGGTTGAGCGGATCGTGCTTATGGGACATTCCCTGGGCGCCTACATCTCCTTGGTCTTCGCCGCCCAGTTCCCGGAGAGGATTGATAGGGTTATTCTGGTGGATGGAGGAGGGAAACTGTCGGATGCACAGAGGGAAAAGGTCTTTGCCGGCATCAAGCCCTCG
>JAZDES010000175.1:0-35976 GCA_043808585.1 Pseudomonadota bacterium
ACCAACAAGGCGCCCAATATGAGAACAAAAGAGGGGGGAAAATCACTTGTCATAGTAATTTTCTTTCACCTTCAGGATTAGACCTACGAGCTTCGAGAGAAGGATGAGGGCGGCACATGACACAAAGCCCAACAGGGGATAGAACCCGAAAAAGGCATCTAACCCGAAGTAGGAGTGTCTGTGAGTAAAAAGGTCGGGTATCACGGTAAACCCGCAAATAACGTAGAGCATAATCCACAGCTTTCTTATGTTCTGCGGCCTATCAAAAAAATTGAATTCTTTTTTTTGCTTCATCTCAGGGCCAGTTCGCCTCCTATTTTCCGATTACCATGTTTGCCAGCTTCAAAAACAGACCTGGATAAAAAAACAGTAAAATAGATCCTGTAGCCGTGATAACCAAGGGGGCTATCGCCAGGAAAGGGGCCTCCCCTATCCCTCCTCTGGGAGAAGAATCCTTCCCCGGATTCGCCTTCCCGAAAAAGCCCTGGTATACAATGGGCAAGAAATATGCAGCGTTCAGCAGGGAACTGGTCAATAGCACTATCAGTATTGGGATTTGTCCAGCTTCAAGGGAGCCCAGAACAAGATTCCACTTGCTGATGAATCCGCCCAAAGGCGGAAGGCCTATGATACTCAAGGACCCCACAAAAAAGGCCATCATGGTAACGGGCATCCTTCTCCCAAGCCCCTTCATCTCGCTGACATTCTTTTTGCCTGTGGCCACAAGTATCGCACCGGCACAGAAAAACAGTGTAATCTTTCCGAATCCATGCATGACGATATGGATTACCCCGCCAATCATACCGTTAGGGGAAAGCAGCGCTGCCCCAAGTACGATGTAGGAAAGTTGAGCAACAGTGGAATAGGCAAGCCTGGCCTTCAGATTGTCCTGGCTCAGTGCAAAGAGGGAGCCCACGATTATCGTGAAAGAAACGAAATATGCGGTCATAATCCCCAGGTGGAGGTCATGCATCAACTGGACACCATAAACGTCAAATATGATCCGCAAGACGCAAAAGACCCCAGCCTTTACCACAGCCACAGCATGCAGCAACGCGCTTACAGGGGTTGGTGCTACCATGGCCGAGGGTAACCATGAATGGACTGGCATGATTGCGGCCTTGCCGATGCCCAACAGAAAGAGCCAGAACATGACTATCAATAATGTGCTGGAGCCAGTTCCTGAAAATATGCCTCCCTTGGAAAATCCCAAATTTCCTGTGAGGGTATAGGTCAGTATGATGGCCGGCAGGAGCATTCCGATTGAGGTCCCCATCAGATAGGTGAGATATTTTCTCCCGCCAAAACGTGCTTCACCATCCTGATGATGGGTAACCAGGGGGTAAGTTGACAGGGACAACATCTCGTAAAATAGATACATGGTCAAGAGATTTGCCGCGAAGGCAACCCCTAAGGCAGAAGAAAGGGAAAGGGCAAAGAAGGAAAAGTAACGGGTTTGGGAATGCTCCTTCAATGAACGCATATATCCGACGGAGTATATGGAAGTGACGATCCAAAGAGAAGATGCAACAAGGGCAAAAAGCATTCCCAGGGCATCCACCTTGAAGGCAATGCCTACGCCCGGAAGAACGTCAACCAAAGTGTAGACAATTTCATGTCCGTCCAGAATAAGGGGCACCATTGAACAGACAATTCCGAACTTGGCAAAGGCGATTAGAAACGTCCAGAACTCCCGCAGGTTCGGTCTATTATGCGAGGCGATAATAAGGATTGTCCCTAGAGAAGAGATCAATATTGCCAGTAGCGGCCTGATAGATACTATTGTTTCCATAGAACTACAGGTCTTATGTTACGGCCGTAAACTTCATGAAAGGCGAGGCGGCGAACTTTGCCCTAGTTAAAGAAACTACCGTATGACTGCTAGCCCGGAGATTAGGTGTCTCAGTCCCTGAATACCGATTCAGGGTGCTGGAGATTATCGGCGTACCCAACCTGAGACCCATACGAGGTAACGTAATCCTCTCAAATAGGCCTTCAGGAAGTCAAGGTATTTTATCTTTTGGGTCTGCGATCACAACAGGTGCGCGGGACAACAGTGCAGGAGTTCCTGGTGGCTGAATTGTAACAAACAGAAAATAGGGTGAGACTAGTTAATATCAGGACCGATTTGGTAGGCCTTGGATATAACTATCGAAACTTACAAGGATGGCTGGGAGCACAAAATGCTGCCGACCAGTCATCTTCTCATATCCTTTAATTTCTGACCGAGAAACTCGATCTGGTTTTTCATCTTCTTATCGGTCTCTATCTTACGTTCCACGACCTCTGACGCGTAAAGGACCATGGAATGACTGCGGTTGACGCTTTTGCCGATGTCTTCGATGGTCTCGTCAGTATGGCGGCGGCACAGGTAAACATGGACATTACGGGGGAGGGCATAAATCTTTTTTCTCGATCTCGAATCTAACATCTCCGGGTCGACCCTGTAATACTTGCAGACAAGCTCTTTGACTTGTTCGGTAGGTATTGAGTTCTCGCCTGATGCAAGGCTCTCCAAAACATCCTTTGCCAGGGCAAGATCGAGCTTTGCGTTAAGGAACTCAGATCTGGCCTTGAGACACTTCAGGGCGCTTTCCAGTTGACGGATATCCCGTTTGAGGCGGCTTGCAAGAAGGTGCTTGATTTCATCTGTCAGCACAATATTATGGTCTGACGCCTTTCTCGTCAGGATCTTAAGCCGCGTTTCATAATCCGGGTCTCCAATAGTTGTCACCAATCCCGATGCCAACCGGGACGTGAGCTCTTTCGAAATACGCGGGATGTCTTTCGGTGGGAGGGAGCTTGTAAACACAATGTTCTTCTTACTGTTGGCCAGGGCGTCTAAGGTATAGCCCAGTTCCACTTGGGTCTTCTCCTTGCCGCCCAAGAAATGGATCTCTTCCAGGATAAGGACATCACAGAGTCTGCGATACTTGTTCTTGAACTCCTCCATACGGTTATTCCTGATGAAGAAAATCATCTCATTGGTAAAGTCCTCGGCTGTCACATAATAGACCCGGCTGTCAGGGTTCTTTTTCAAGATCGCATGACCCACCGCCTGGGACAGATGGCTCTTACCCAGGCCGGTGTTTGAAAGTATCATGAGTGAATCATAGTTCCACTCTATGCCTTGGGCCAAGGCCTTTGACGCAAAAAAGGCAAATTCGTTACATGGGCCCACAACAAATCTGTCAAAGGTAAAGTCCGTGTTTAACCGGAGCCTTCCGTTTCGTCCGTTTCGTGCGATATTCGGGAGTGTGAGCTGTTCAAAATCACGGATAAAATCAGGTGGGGGGAGGGCCTCCTTGTTTACGGGCGCGACATTCAAAACCACATCGCAGTGCTCAGAGAGGGCATTGTCGAGCTTCTCCTGAATGAGCCCCAAGTAGTTTTCACTCACCCAATTGCGAGAAAACCTGTTCGGGCATCCAAGTAATATGCGGTTTTCCCTCTTGTCAATAAATGTGACGGGACGTATCCAGAGGGAGAATGTGTTTTTCGGCAGTTCAGAACTGATCTGATTCTTGATCTCCTCCCAAATCGCCTTCATTTTGAGACTCCCTATGGGTTAGGAATGAATGGAGGGTTATGATCCGATATATGGTTCCAGCAAGATGGCTTCAAGATTACGGAGACTATTATTTATTTGAAGGGGGAAGACCTGTCAAAGGGAATGGCTGGAAGCCAACACTTAGCTTGTGGCCTTTTCTTGACACGACATAACCCACCATTTCCACGAAAAAAATTCTACAGGAGTTGATAACCCACGGAGAAACAAGATGATTCCTGCATAAAGATTTTGGTAACACTTTCAAAGGCTTAATAGCAAACACTTTTTTGTGAATAAATTGTCTCACATTGCAAAACTTCTGATTTCTCTCTTTTTCGCGATTTTTCAAAACATTTCATTTTTTTTGCTCCATTTTTTTGGTTTTTTGGCTCCCTCTCTCTTGAAGACGATAAAGCCAAAACTTTTGCCTGCCATATAAGACCCTGTTATTCATCAAAAAAGCCGTCTGAGGTTTCACTTAAATTCCCTGAGAAAAATTATCTCGGGAAATCTGAGTCAAAAAACCTTGATCATCCTTTGAGAAATGGCCGGAGATTGGTTTTTAGAGCGGGCAAACCGGGAATCGGGTTGTGTTTGACTTTTTCTCCTGGACAATTTAGAGTTCTTCCCCCAGAAAGGAGGCTCGCATGCCATGAAGATCAAAAACGGAGCTGAATATATGGAGAGCCTGCGGAAGATCAGGCCCGTAATTTATTACAAAGGAAAAAGAATAGAGGACGTAACCCGACACCCTGCGACGGCCCCCCACGTCCGTGCGGCGGCCATGACCTATGCCCTGGCCAGTGACGACAAGTACCGGGATCTGGCTACTGCCACATCCCACCTGACGGGCAGGACGATCAGCCGATTTACCCATATACATCAGAATGTGGAGGACCTGCTCAAGAAGATCAAGCTGTTACGAGTGCTCGGCCAGAAGACAGGAACCTGTTTCCAGCGCTGTGTAGGCTTTGATGGCATCAATTCCGTTTATTCTGTGACCTACGAGATCGACCAGAAACATGGGAGCGATTATTTTGGGCGTTTTAAAAAATGGCTGATACGGATACAAGATGAAAACTTCATGGTAGTTGGAGCGATGACCGATCCCAAGGGAGATCGGTCACTTGGTCCGGCAGACCAACCGGACCCGGACCAGTATGTCCATATAGTAGAACACCGTCCTGACGGAGTTGTTATTAGAGGTGCCAAGCTGCACATGACCGGCGGGGTCAATTCCCACGAGATCCTGGTAATGCCGACTACTGCCATGGACGAGCGTTCAAAAGACTATGCCGTGGTATGCGCGATTCCTGTGGATGCACCTGGAATTACCATGATATTTGGCCGCCAGGCAAGTGATGACCGGAAGGACAAATTGGAGCGGATCGACGTGGGCAAGCCCTCGTTCGGTGCTGTAGGAGGTGAGGCGGTCATTGCATTCGAAGACGTATTTGTTCCAACCGAACGGATTTTCATGAACGGAGAGACGGAATTCACAAACACCCTGGTTTATAGATTTGCGGCCCATCACCGCGCCAATTACGGGGCCTGTAAAACGGGACTGATGGACGTACTTATAGGGGCCGTGAGCTATCTGGCCCAGGTCCAGGGAACGGCTAAGGCCTCACACGTTCGGGACAAGGTCACTGAGATGATCCACCTCTGCGAGACCCTGTACAGTTCTTCCATCGCTTGCTCTGCTGAAGGTTGGCCCACCGACTCAGGGGCTTATATGGTGGACACCATGCTGGCCAATGTCTGCAAGCAGAATGTGACGCGGTTTCACTTCGAGGTTGCCCGTCTCGCCTTGGATCTGGCCGGGGGATTCATTGCAACCCTGCCAAGTCAATATGACTTGGAAAGCGAAGATGTGGGTCATCTTGTAAAGAAATACTTCTCAGGGGTGAAGGATATCCCGACCGAAGAGCGCATAAAGCTGGCACGGCTGATAGAGGCCATGACAGGGGGCACCGCCCTGGTAGAGTCCATGCACGGGGCAGGATCACCCCAGGCCCAGAGGATCATGATCTTCAGGGAGGGAGAGCTGGATAAAAAGATACAATTAGCCAAGGCCTTGCTTGGAGTCCCCCAGAAGAAAAAGACCGGGAAAAAGGCCTGATAATAATGAGGGCAACCACTCATTCGCCCTCCACCCGGCCATTTACAATGATGACCAGTTCGGGTTTTTTGGTGTTATCGGTCCGGACAAAGAGATGGCCTATGTAATCGCCCGGCGTTTTCGATAAATCCTCCACCTCCAGAATATAAGCATATCCTGGCTTCAATTCTTTGAGACGCCACCCGATTCGATCCCCCAGGTCGCTCTCGACGCCTGTTATCTTAAAAGGGGACGTGTGATTGTTTACGATACGAAGGTATTCCCTGGGGACCTGCCCTTTCTTGCCTGTGAGAGCAATATAGCTGCCAGGATCAAGGGATATATGAGGTTTGATTAGTCCCGCCATGTATAGCGACAAGTTTCTGTTAACCGGATCATCGGACCACACGACGGCCTCTTTTTGAAATTCTCCCAGAAGTCCTGTAGAGTCAACTGCCAGTGTGACATTTCCCTTCCCCCCGGGAGGGATGACCCTGTCATAACGGGTCACCAGGCAGCCTCAGGAATGTGTTACCTTTTCTATATTAAGTGTTGCTGTTCCCTTGTTGAACACAATGAATGTATGTGAGAGTTCCTCTCCCTCATAAATCGGGGGAAAGGTGTAAGACATCTCCTCTATATGTATAATCGGTCTCTTCTCTCCATTTGCAGAGACGGATTGGCCTTTACTGAGACTGAGAGCGCCGGGTACCAAGAAAAACACTAATACGGCCATTTTCAAGGGGATCCTGAACATGCCACTCCTTTCAAGATAGAACTGTCTTCTAAATTTTTCTTGACAACATGAATTTACTTCACTAAGAAATAACTCATTGAAGCTGCAAACAAATGACTCCAGCTGATTTTATAGCTACTTTATAGCTCAAACACCGTAGCTATTTCAAGCGATCGATAATGATTCACTCGATGTTCCTGCTCTCCATTGCTTGATCTTTAGGCAGAATATTTTATCTTCACTCAACAGTGGAGAAAAGACATATAAGACTTGTTAACGGAGAATAGAAGTGAATATGGGGTCCGTTTTCTGCCTCGATCACAATCCTTATATGCCTTATACGGACTGAGCTCCCGTTCTCCATATTCCCCAAGACAGCTAGAATAGAACCCCGAAGATAGATTGGTCCTCTGGCCACGCGAACCTTTATTTGAGGACGAGGTTTGAATCATGACCGAAACCCCCAAGACCTTTCCACACATACTCCTGCATAACGCACAAAAATATGGTCACAACAAGGTAGCCATGCGAGAAAAGGACTATGGCATATGGCAGTCCTACTCATGGCAAGACAATCTTGATCAGGCAAAGGATTTCGCCCTTGGGCTTGCCTCGCTCGGGTTCAAGAGGGGAGACAAAATGGCCATTATCGGTGACAACAGGCCCCAGCTCTATTGGGGTCTGGCCGCCGCCCAGTGCCTGGGAGGAGTGCCTGTGCCGCTCTATCAGGACGCCATTGAAAAGGAACTCCAGTACATCCTTGATCACTCAGAGGCCCGATTTGCATTGGCCGAAGACCAGGAACAATCGGATAAGCTACTTGCCCTAAGAAAAGAGATCCCTAGGCTCGAATACATATTTTATGATGACCCCAAGGGGATGCGCAATTACAACCAGCCATTCCTAATGGCCTTTACCCACGTCCAGGAGCTGGGAAGGAAATTCGGCGCGGAGAACCCTAATTATTTCATGGAAGAGATAAACAAAGGAAAACCGGATGATATTGCCACTATCATCTATACATCTGGGACTACAGGGAACCCAAAGGGGGTATTGCTCTTAAATCATGCGGTCGTGGACGCTGCCAGGGCCTTTATCGACTTTGAAAATCTCAAGGATGATGAAGAGATCATGGCCTATCTCCCTATGGCCTGGATAGGGGATCACATCTTTTCATACGGAATGGCTATGGCCGCAGGATTTGTCGCCAATTGCCCGGAAGAAACCTCTACGGTGACACACGATATGAGGGAGGTAGGTCCGACTTATATCTTCTGCCCCCCTAGGATCTGGGAGAATTACCTCACCCAGGTCATGATCAAGATGGAGGATGCTGCCTGGATCAAACGGAAGATGTTTCATTTCTTTTTGAATGTGGCATCACGGGCGGAAAAACTGAGGATAGCCAACCAGCCGGTCCCCCTGGGTCTAAAGATCCTTTATCAGTTGGGGAGATTCCTGGTCTACGCCCCTCTCACAGACAACCTTGGCATGAAAAAGGTCCGCGTCGCCTACACCGCAGGGGAGGCAATAGGTCCGGAGATATTCGAGTTTTTTAGATCCCTGGGCATCAACCTGAAACAGCTCTACGGCATGACAGAAAGCTCCGCCCTTATATCCATTCAAAAAGACGGCGATATCGACTCAGAAACCGCTGGCACCCCGGTGCCTGGGGTGGACATAAGGATCTCTGAAGACGGAGAGGTTACGTACAAGAGCCCTGGCAACTTTGTGGGATATTATAAGAACCCCGAGGCCACAGAAGAGACCCTTAAAGATGGCTATGTCCTTTCAGGTGATGCCGGATACATGACTGAGAAGGGCCATCTGAAGATCATAGACCGGGCCAAGGATGTGAGCCAGCTGAACGATGGAACCATGTTTGCCCCTAAGTATATCGAGAACAAGCTCAAGTTCAGCCCTTACATTAAGGAGGCCGTTGCCCACGGAAAGGACATGGACCACGTTGCTGCCTTCATTGATATCGATTACGGTGCTGTGGGAAACTGGGCAGAGCGACGGCATATCCCATATACCAGCTATACGGATCTTGCCCAGAAACCCGAGGTCTACGATCTCATTTATGATGCGGTCATCCGGGTCAATAAGAGCCTAAGCCAGGATGAAAAACTTAAAGGGGCTCAGATCAAGCGCTTTTTGCTATTACACAAAGAGCTTGATCCTGATGATGGTGAAATAACCCGAACAAGGAAGGTAAGAAGGAAGTTCGTCGCTGAGAAGTATGGGAATCTCATTGATGCACTCTATGATGGAGCAAAAGACAGCGTAGACGTTGATGCGACCTTTACTTACGAGGACGGAAGGGCCACAACCATGAAGGCCGACCTCCGAATCCGTAATGCCGAGACCTTTTGATGGAGCATACAGGTTATGAATGAAAAGAGGGAACCTTTACTCCGGGTAGAAGACATAAGTATCACCTTCGGAGGCCTTAAGGCCCTGAACGGGGTCAGCCTGGAGGTGTATCCGAAAGAGATCATGGCCATCATCGGTCCAAACGGCGCCGGCAAGACCACCATGCTCAATGTTATCAACGGCGTCTACACCCCGGACGAAGGCCGCATCTTTTTCGAAGGCAAGGAGAGACCCCGAAAAATGAATCCCCACCACGTAGCTGCCTTGGGAATCTCCAGGACCTTTCAGAATCTTGCCCTTTTCAAAGGAATGACCGTCTTGGGGAATATCCTTGTTGGCCGATCCCAAAAGATGCATTCCAATCTCTTCTCACAGGGGATCTATTGGGGAATGAGTGAAAGGGAAGAGATCAAACACAGGGAAGCGGTGGAGTGGATCATAGACTTCCTCGAGATCGAAAATATCCGCAAGCAACCTGCTGGGATGTTGCCCTATGGGCTTCAAAAGAGGGTAGAGTTGGGCCGCGCGTTGGCCGCTGAGCCCAAGCTCCTCCTCCTGGACGAGCCCATGGCCGGAATGAACCTGGAGGAAAAGGAGGATATTGCCCGCTTCATCCTTGATGCCAATGAGGAACTGAACTACACCATTGCCTTGATCGAACACGATATGGGGGTGGTCATGGATATCTGCGACCGTATTGTGGTCCTGGATTTTGGGAACAAGATTGCCGAGGGTACTCCTGAGGAGATCAAGAAAGATCCAAAGGTAATCCAGGCCTACCTCGGTAAGGGTGGGGGTTAAGAAAGTGATCTAAAATGCCTATCAACCAATTTAACCATGAGGAGTCAGTATATGGCCTTTTTCTTTGAAGTATTGATAAACGGGCTGCTGGTGGGTGTCATGTATTCCATGGTTGCCCTGGGATTCGCCCTTATCTACAAGGCGTCGGATGTCTTTAATTTTGCCCAGGGGGACATGAGCCTCCTGGCAAGTCTTGCCCTGGTGGGATTCCTCACTGTGATGCCCCTTTGGCTCGCTCTGGCCTGTACGGTGGCGGTAATGACGATCCTGGCATACGGTACTGTCTTTATTATCTTTCGGCCGCTTGTGGCCCGCCCCCCCCTTATCTTATTCATGGCGGCGATTGGGCTGGCATTCCTAGTACAAGGCATTGGACAGGCAATCTGGGGGACTCAACCTAAAGGTCTGAATATCGGTATCCCTGAGATTTCTTTTGAAATTAGTGGAGTATACCTCAACTCCTTTGACTTAACCTTTGGGGGTGTTGCCGGCGCGCTGGTAGCCGGCCTTGTCTGGTTTTTTCAGAAGACAAGAATCGGAAGGGCACTCCGGGCGGTGTCAGATGACCACGAGGCGGCCCTTTCCGTGGGTATCCCGTTACTCAGGGCCTGGGCAGTAACCTGGGTCATCGCCGGGATCGTGGCAACAGTAGCAGGGGTGGCATGGGGAACGCGCCTCGGTGTCCAGTTCAGCCTGTCTCTCATCGCCTTGAAGGCCCTGCCTGTACTCATCCTGGGCGGTATAGATAGTATTCCAGGGGCAATCCTGGCAGGACTGGTTGTGGGGGCCGGAGAGAACCTGGCGGAGGTCTTCATTGGTCCTTATGTGGGCGGGGGAATACAGACATTTTTCCCGTACTTGCTGGCATTGCTTGTTCTCTGGTTCAAGCCTTACGGAATGTTCGGTAAAGAGATCATAGAAAGGGTTTAGTATATGTTTTATCGAGAATGTGGGGTCCTAAAGGAAACCTATGCCAAAGACATGGCCATCTTTCCTATCCCGTTGGACAGGTGGGGCCTGGGTGTTATGCTGGTCCTGGCCTTTGTTGTGATGCCCCTGACGGCCAGCGACTACTGGCTAAGCAGCATCATGATCCCCTTTTACTGCTTTTCCCTTGCAGCCCTCGGCCTCAACTTTCTCACAGGATATGCAGGCCAGCTCTCCATTGGCCATGCAGCCTTTATGGCCGTGGGTGCCTATGCCTCACTGATCTTGTATACCCGATACCAAGTCCCCCTCCTATTGAGCATCTTAGGCGGAGGGATTGTTTCGTCAGGGGTGGGTGCTGTTTTCGGTATCCCTTCTCTAAAGATTAAGGGGTTTTATCTGGCGGTTTCCACCCTTGCAGCCCAATTCATCATCGAATGGATCCTCACCCATTGGAAATGGGTAAGCGGTGGTGTATTCGGTACCATCGATGTCCCGCAACTGTCCATGTTCGGATGGCTGATCGACACACCTGTGAAAAAATATTATTTAGTGCTCTGCATGCTGGTCCCGCTGGTCATCTTCGGGAAAAACCTGGTGCGGGGTCAGTTGGGAAGGAATTGGATGGCCATTCGGGATATGGACGTGGCCGCCGAGATCATCGGCGTATCCCTGTTTCGCAATAAATTGATAGCCTTTACCGTAAGTGCCTTTTATGCCGGGGTTGCCGGCTCAATGATAACCTTGGCCTATTACGGGGCCGCAAATATTGAAGAGTTCAACCTCTTTGTCTCCTTTAACCTTTTGGGAATGATAATTATCGGAGGGATGGGTACGGTGCTGGGTTCTTTCTTGGGGGCCGGCTTTATGGTACTCCTCCCCATCTTTATCAACCAGGCGCTGTTGTCCATCATGGAGAGGGTGCCGTCGGACATTCGTGCCAACAGTGAGGCGATCATTTTTGGCGGGTTGATCGTCCTTTTCCTGATCGTTGAACCCTATGGAATGGCCAGGCTCTGGCAGACCATAAAGGACAAGCTGCGCCTGTGGCCATTTCCCTATTAGGGGGAGTTGTAAAGCCGTTGAGGCGTAAATTGGTCGTTAACAATTAAACTAATAGACAGGAGGTAAAAGCATGGGACGTAAATCGATTCTAGCTGCATTTTGTTTGGTATTGGCGATCAGCCTGGTCATGGTTTGCGGGCCTTCCATGGCCCAGGAAAAGAAGGAACCCCTAAAGCAGTTTTTCGGCATACTGATTTACCGCACTGGTCCCTATGCCCCGGGTGGCAGCGGATTTGGAAGCGGGTGGGAAGATTTTATGCAACTCAGAAATATGCAGGGCGGCGTCAATGGTGTCATGTACGAATGGGAGGAGTGTGAAACCGCCTATAATACAGCGAGAGGCATTGAATGTTACGAGCGCCTGAAGGATCGGATGGCTCTCGTTCACCCCTTGAGTACGGGCATTACTTATGCATTAATACCCAAGGGTACCAGGGATCATGTTGCAGTATGGTCCTCTGGGTATGGCAGGGCCGATGCATCTGACGGATCCGTTTTCCCCTGGGTCTTTACCACGCCCACCTCTTATTGGACACAGAATTCGGCCAAAATCAAGTTTATCGCAAAACAGATGGGGGGAATGGACAAACTGAAGGGCCTAAAAATCGCCAACCTGTTTATTGATGTCCCTTACGGCCAGGAGACCCAGCCCATTCTGAATGCCCTCGCCGAGGAGTACGGATTTACCATCAAACACTTCCCTGTGGCCCCGCCGGCAATTGACCAGAAGGCCCAGTGGATGGACATTGTTAGAAGATACAAGGCCGATTGGGTCATCAACCGGAACTGGGGCGTCTCCTGCACTGTGCCGCTCAAAGAGGCAGCCAGGCTCGGTTTCCCGGCCGACCGTATCTTGGGCGTCTGGTGGTGCGGGTCTGAAGAGGACGTGCTTCCGGCAGGAAAGGTGGCCAAGGGTTACTACTCGGCCAACTGGCATGGTGTGGGCAGGGATTATCCCCTGATCCAGGAGATCATTGACAAGGTATATGGCGCCATGAAGGGAAATATCTCTTTCACCCGAGTCGGGTCAGTCTATTACAACCGGGGTGTCTGGGCCGGTGTAGTTGGCGAAGAGGCGATACGAACAGCCCACAAGAAATTCGGGGTCAAGGTGCTCACCGGTGAGGAGATGCGCTGGGGAATGGAGAACCTCAACATAACCGAGGAGAGGATTAAAGAGCTCGGGGCTGAAGGGTTTATGTCTCCCATCAAGACCTCCTGTGAAAACCACGAGGGAGGAAAAATGGTCCTGTTTCAGCAGTGGGATGGCGAGAAGTGGAAAACCGTTGATCAGATTGAACCCATGACGGACTTTGTCTGGAAGAGGATAAAGGAGTCAGCAGACAAGTACGCAAAAGAGAACAATATCACTCCGAGGGATTGTTCCAAAGAAAATTGATATCGAAAAGGTATCATGCGGATAAGCGGGCATTTTCTCCCGGGGGGGACTCTTTTAGGTCCCCCCATCTTAAACCTCTTAACCATTTGACCAACCCTGGAGGTTGAAGCAAATCATGACTACCGAGCAGGCACCTCTTCTTAGGGTCAACAACATCGAGGTCATCTACGAACACGTGATACTGGTCCTCAAGGGTGTTTCCCTTGAGGTCCCTCACGGGGGCATCGTATCGCTCCTGGGGGCCAACGGTGCCGTCAAGACCACTACCCTTAAAGCCATTTCCAATCTGGTAAAGGCGGAGCGGGGAGAGGTGACCAAAGGCACGGTGGAATTTGACGGTAAACGCATCGACAGGATGTACGCACCCCAGGTAGTGAAATTGGGCGTGATCCAGGTGATGGAAGGGAGACGTACCTTTGAGCATCTCACGGTGGAGGATGATCTCCTGACAGGCGCATACACGAGGGGACATGACTACAAAGGGATCAAAGAGGCACTCGCTATGGTGTACAACTATTTCCCCCGCCTCGTGGAACGTAAGAACGTCAAGACCGGATATGTCTCAGGCGGTGAGATGCAGATGTGTGCCATCGGGAGGGCCCTCATGGCCAAGCCCAAGCTGATGCTCTTGGATGAGCCATCAATGGGTCTTGCGCCTCTCCTGGTGCAAGAGATCTTCGAGATTATCGTCCGTCTTAATAAAGAGGGAAAGGTTGCCATGCTCCTGGCAGAACAAAATGCGGCCATGGCCCTTGAGTATGCCCAATACGGGTATATCATGGAGACCGGCCGGGTGGTCTTGGATGGGAATTCCGAGACCCTCAGGGACAATGCAGACGTCAGGGAGTTCTATCTCGGGCTCACAGAGATAGGAAAGAAGAGCTACAGGGATGTGAAGCACTACAAGAGGAGAAAGAGGTGGCTGGCATGATTCTTAAAGACACTCAGACCTCCCCCTCTCTGCTGATCCTTCCAAATGGTTCATGCACAGCCGGATGGCCTCTGTGGGGTCAAGCGTCTGGGCATCGGCCCTCACATCCTGCCTGACAAGTTCTGTGGTAACGCCACCGCCGATAATCACAAAGATATCTTTTCGCAAGCCCTTCTCCTCCAGGATGGATATAACCTCCCTCATGGACTCAAAGGCAGGAGTGATAAGTACCGAGAGTGCCAGGATGGAGGCCTCCGTCCTCTGGATCTCATCAACGAACCCCTGAGGCGGTACATCGACCCCAAGGTCATGGACAGTAAAGCCCTGGGCCCGCATCATGGTTATCACGATGTTCTTGCCGAGATCGTGGATATCACCCAGAGGCGTCCCGAACACTACCACCCCTTTGGAGTCTGACTCCCTTTCCCTGGAAATGAGCAGAGGCTCCAGGAGCGCGCTAACGGCCTTGAAGACCTCGGCTGAATATATCAGCTCGCTAAGGAAGAACTCTCCCGTCTCAAACCTCTTCCCTACCTCGGCCATGGCCTCGCGACAAACCCTCAGGATCTCAAAGGGATCGACTCCTGATTCAAGACCTTCCTTTACAATATTTATGGCCTCATACCTCTTCATCCCCAAAAATGCCTGTTTCAATCTCTCTTCCATATTTTCCAATCCTGTCTCTTAACCCTTCTTAATTTTTCCCCTTATAGGTCTTTGCCACATCAATCATCATCTTTACATTTTCAAACTTGGCATCTATTGGGCACTCGCAGCCTGTGGTGAGGAAGAATCCGCCTCCGCGGCCCACCTCGTCTATTAGCCTTTGACAGTACTCGCGCACCTGGTCTTCTGTACCCAGGGTCAAGAGGGATGCCGGAACGTCGCCGCTTATGCACATATGTCCATCCAGGATCTCTTTTGCCTTGAAGATATCTGTGGTTCCGTCCAGATCGCACACACACTTGCCCCTGGGTAATTGTCTCAGGTATGGAAGGTTCAGTCCCCAGTCCGTATCGAAATGAAACCACGGGGTTATTCCTTCGGAAAGGAACGCGTCCACGTAACGCTTGAGGTAGGGCCATTCGAACTCTTCGAAGACATCCAAACGATAATAGAACCCGGAGCCCCGCTCCAGGACAATGAATACCAGCGGGATCTTAGTCAGTGCGATGACATCCAGTGCATTTTGGATCAGATCGTCGCACGAGGCATCCATGGCGGCCTTGATCTTTTCCGGGGCCTCATAAAGATCCATGGTAAACTGGGTCAAGGTCCTGGCCATTGAAAAGGCCATTATGCTTGAGTCCACATAGGCCCCGAAGAGGGGATATATGTCCTGGCTCTGGTAGGCCTCTACCTCTTTTATATAATGATCCAGTAACCGGTTTTGAGAACGGGCAAGCTGTTCAATGCTGCGGCCACCGCTTATCACTTCGTATTGCTCGTCCCAGAAGGCATTCCAACCCAGGGCGGCAAGCCTGTCGTAGTCTTCCCGGCTGAAAAGCTCCCTTTCGTCGATCTGGTTCAGCGAATCCTCAGGGAGTTGTCTCCCTGGAAGCAAGACCCTGATTGGTGTTGAGCAAAACCGGCCTCCGATCATCGGCCAAAACAGATTGGGCTTGTAAAGCTTATCGAATCCACCCAGGTCATTGAAGGTATCCAGCATGGCCCGAAAGCCCTTGTCCACATCGCGCCATGCCTCTCCCTGGGTCATACCCTGGGCCCGGACAGCAAAGGCGGTCATCAGAGGCATAACAGGCACCCGGTCCGTTGTCTCCAGGGCCACTGCTGCCTCGAATCTCTCTTGTCTTGACATGGTCTCTTGAATCATTCAGGTCCTCCAGTTTGAACTTCCGACAGGTGAGACACTATTCCTGATCAAAAATACCGTGCCGGCCTGCACCCTTTGCAAAGCGGCTGGCACCTTCAAGAGTCTCCCCACTCAGGATGGTGTTCCTGCCCAAGCGGAACTCATTTCGCAGGGCGGCCTGAAAGGATAGCTCCCACTGTTCATATGCCGAACGTCGGTCACTCAACATGCACCTTTGAGGAAAGCGCGAGATCTGCTCAGCCAGCCCCTGGGCATCCGCAAGGGAGGTACCGGGATCTACCACACGGTTGGCGAGCCCCATACGATAGGCCTCTTCTGCCCCCACGGGCCGTCCGGTGAGAATCATATCCAGGGCGTGGGATTGGCCGATGAGCCGGCTGAGCCGGATTGTGCCTCCGTCGATAAGCGGCACACCCCATCGCCTGCAGAAAACCCCGAAAATGGCATCCCTTTCCACCACTCGCATGTCGCACCAAAGCGCAAGTTCGAGGCCGCCGGCCACTGCGTAACCTGCCACCGCTGCTATGACCGGCTTATCCAGCCACATGCGCGTTGGCCCCATCGGGCCGTCGCCCTCCTCTTCCAGACGGTTGGCACGCCCATCGGCAAAACCTTTTAGATCCGCACCCGCACAGAAGCACCCGCCTGCTCCAGTAAGAACAGCCACCCGGGCCTCTTCATCTACCTCAAACCTGCGGAATGCCTCTGCCAATTCCTCTGCTGTGGGTCTATCAACCGCATTCCGCACCCCAGGCCGGTTGATAGTAATCGTCGTGACCGGCCCATCCTTCTCTGTCTCAATCAGCATTCTATAGCCCTCAATTGAAAAACGCCCTTCTCGGATCGACAGTCTTTCACATGATCTTCTCAAGCTCATCCTTTGAAACCTTGTAGGTCTTATCGAATTCCTCCCAGAACTTCTTATCCTTGTTCTTCCACCCGTGACCGAACCGTTCATCAAAGAAGGAACTCAAACGGGCAAACCAGTTCCCCGACTTCTCAATACCCTTCTCCTTGGCCAGAAATATCTCCTTGAGATAGATGTCTATCTCGCCGATCTTGTCTTTGGGAATATAGGATTTGGCCCCTAGCCTGATTGACCCCACCAGGTTATCGACGTTCAGACCATGGGCTGTGAGCATCAGTGCAGGGATCTTTCTCATTACTGCAATATCCAGGAGATCAAATCCCCTTATCCCCATGATATCCAGTATGACCGCATCATATTTCTTGCTCTCAAGGAGCTCCTTGGCGGATTCAAATTTGGTAGTGGTTTCAACATCACACTGCTCTAAGATCTCTTCAAGGGTCTCCAGGATGTCAGGTTCATCATCTACCGCAAGTATCTTTTTCCCTCTCAGGATATCATCGTCGGCCATGGCTTCGACTCCTCCTTGTCTTTCTTCTCCGGTTTCAAGGCCTTACTGGCTCCAAAAGCCTTGCATACCTTATAGGTAGTGTCTGACATAGTCAAGGCCAGAATGGCTTCCGTTCACGTTTAACGAGCCGGTGGTTCAATCCAAGAATAGCCTTTTGCGGTGATCCACACCCAGAAAAGGTTTGCCTTATCATAACTGATCCATTATAAGGACCAGGTTGGGGGCCAAGTTTCCCGGCCCCTGAGGCGATTCTCCCCAAAAAGACTTCCAAAGTGCCCCCGTTAATGACATATTTAGGGCTGCAAGCACCGACGACAGAGGTAATCTGTCTCTGATTTAAACGCCAAATAAGG
This sequence comes from Pseudomonadota bacterium, assembly GCA_043808585.1. Lineage (GTDB taxonomy): Bacteria > Desulfobacterota > DSM-4660 > Desulfatiglandales > Desulfatiglandaceae > CAYVMN01. Next base: position 17,453 of record JAZDES010000175.1, read on the forward strand.
AGGAAGATGTTATGGATTTCAAGTTTTCTGAAAGAGAAGAGATGCTGCGAAAGGCTGTAAGGGAATTTGCTGAAAATGAGGTTCCACCCAAGATGGAGGCCATGGAGGAGACAGGAGATTTCCCGACCGAACTCCTGAAGCCCATGGCTGAGGTAGGGATTACGGGGGTAATCACCCCACCCGATTATGGTGGTGTGGGGCTTGGATATGTGGCTCGGACGATTGTACTGGAGGAACTCGGCAGGGTCTGTGGGGCAATGCCGATGGCGCTCCAGGTGCACCACATGGGCTGTGCAGTAATAAATGATTTTGGCACAGATGCACAGAAAGAAAAATACCTGGCTCCCCTGGCAAAGGGAGAGACCATGGGGTGTGTGGCGGTCACAGACCCAAGCGGCGGATCTGACTTGATTGGAATGAAGACCTCGGCCGAATTGAAGGGGGACAAATACATCCTGAATGGAAGAAAATGCTTTATTACCAATTCCCACACCTCTGATTATTGGGTGGTCATTGCACGAACTGCAGAGGGGGCCAAGGGATTGAGCGCCTTTATTGTTGACAAGGATGCACCGGGTGCAAAGCTGGGGCGAAAGGAGAACAAGTTTGGCCTCAGGGGAGCCAACACCGGCGAGCTGGCATTTGATAACTGCGAAGTTCCAAAGGAGAATTTGCTGGGTCAAGAGGGTGGCGGACTGGCAGTGGCCATCAAGACCATCAGCGAGACAGGGAGGACCGGTATGGCGGCCACGGCCCTGGGCATATTGACAGCCGTCTATGAGGAGGCTGGCAAATTCGCCAACGAACGCGTGCTCTATGGCAAACCGATCAGCGCCCTTCAGGCCATCCAGTTTTATATGGCCGAGATCTATTCTCAGCTGGAAATCTGCCGTCTGCTTTGCTACCGGGCCTCATGGCTCAAAGACAATGGCATGCGCTGTGACAACGAAGGTGCCCTGGCCAAATACTATACCTGTGAAGCAGCGGTCAATGCCGCCAAAAAGGCAATAGAAATTTATGGCTCCTACGGTATTATGAGGGAGTATGCAATCCAGCGATTGCTAAGGGATGCCGTGGTTACTGTTCCGGCAGGAGGCACTGCAGAGATTGCAAAGGTAGTCCTTGCAAGGGCAGCGCTGGCACCCTTTAAGAAGTAATAAGGGAAATACATGGAGAGAATAATCGTCTGTGTTAAGCCGGTACCGGATCCTCAACATTGGGACAAGGTCTCCATGGACCCTGAGACCCGGACCCTGAGGCGGGAAGGGATTCCGAGCATCATCAATCCATTGGATAAACATGCGCTGGAGGCGGCCCTGTCCGTTCGGGATTCCCATGGCGGGGAGGTGGTCCTGCTTTCCATGGCACCACCTTTCACCATCCCAATCCTAAGGGAAGGGCTGGCCATGGGTGCCGACAGGGCCATACTGTTATCCGACCCGGCGTTTGCAGGTTCTGATACCCTAGCGACAGCGCATATCCTTGCAGCCGGATGCAGGTGGATAGGGGCATTCGACTTAGTACTTTGCGGCAACATGACTCTTGACGGGTCCACGGCCCAGGTATGTTCCCAACTGGCGGAACTCCTGGATCTCCCCAACGTGATGCATGTGACTGCCCTGGATTGGAAAGAAGGTGACACGTTGGTCATAACCCAGAAGATCGAGCACGGCCATGTAAAGCTCAAGGCACATGTCCCCATAGTCATATCCGTGCGTAAGGAACTAAACAAACCCAGGTACACCTCCTTTACCGGCATCCTGGCTGCTGAATCAAAAGAGATCAAGGTGCTTTCCAACGCTGAGTTAAAAATAGATGCAAACCTTATCGGCCTCGACGGATCCCCTACCAAGATGGCGGGCCTTGAACTGCGAAAGTTCAAAAGGGCAAAGGAGCGGCTTGAAGGCCCTCCAGAGGATATCGTACATAAGCTTGTAGAGAGAATTTACCAGTACGGGATTATTTAGAGAAAGAAAGATACCTTCATGAACACAGAGGATCATAACGGTATCTGGGTATTTGCAGAACAGCGGAATGGCGAGCTCCAGGAGGTAGGTTTGGAGCTCCTCGGCAAGGCCCGCGATCTTGCTGACCAGAGAAAAGCTAAGGTTACGGCGGTACTCCTGGGTAACAACATAAGGGCCCTTTCCCGAGTCCTTTTCAATTATGGGGCTGACGCCGTGCTTCTCGCTGATGATCCCAGGCTAGGCACCTATCGAATCCTCCCCTATTCCCTTGTTATTGAGGCGATGGTGAAGGACTATGAACCCGAGATCCTCCTTATGGGTGCCACTTCAATGGGGATTGAACTTGCCCCCAGGGTAGCCGCCAGGCTCCGGACGGGCCTTTCCGCACACTGTATTGACCTCAAACTAGACAGTGACGGAAACCTCCTCCAGATCGTTCCAGGGTGGGGGGGCGGTGTTATTGCTACCATCTCCTGCCCTGATCATCGGCCTCAGATGGCTACAGTAATGCCGGGGACCATGAAGCCCCTCAATCCGGAGGAGAGAAAAGGGCAGATCCTGGAGATTAATATCAATCTGCCGGATGGGGACCTTGGCCCCGAGGTCTTGGAGGTCAAGAGGGAGAAGCCGCAGGAACTGCCTCTCCAAAAGGCGGAGGTGGTTGTGGCAGGTGGATGGGGAATCGGCAGTAAGGAAGACTGGAACATGGTAGAGGAACTGGCCAAGGTCTTAGGGGGTGCCGTAGGAGCAACCCGTCCTCCTGTTGACGAAGGTTGGGCCGATGAAGGGCAGATGATAGGGCAGAGCGGAAAGACGGTGCGGCCCAGGCTCTATATCGGCATAGCCATATCTGGCGTCATGCACCACGTCGTGGGCATGGATCAGTCCGAACATATCGTCACCATAAACAGAGACCCTAAGGCTGAGATATTTGAGACCTCCGATGTGATAGTGGTGGAGGATTTCAGGAAAATCGTCCCCAAGTTGATCCAAGAGATCCGGGAGAGGACAAGGGCATATTTAACGAAGTCAGAAGGAGGTTCCAATGGCAGACATAAAAGAGATACAGGCGGCACTAACCACTTACATTCGACCTCTCACCTTCCCACTGGCCATAAAGATGCTCAAATCCGCGGATGAGATCCCGGAAAAGACCCGCCGACCCTTCGCACAGATGAAAAAGAAGGTGGCCATATGTCAGGGCATAGGTATGGCCAGGAAACTGGGGTGGGCGGTGGCCATGGGCAAGGAGGACATGCAGTGCTCTCTGGGGGCAGCCCCATTTGGTTTTTTCAAGAACATCGATTTCTATAATGAGGGAAATCTGGCCGCCGGCATGTTCACTGCGTCCAAGGAGATAGGGAAAAAGGAGGAAGATCTGATTGATCGCTTTGATTATGGCCTTTACAGTCACCTCCTGGTGGCCCCTCTTGATCGCACGGGCTTTGAACCGGATATGTTCATGGTCTATGGCAATCCCGCCCAGATAATGAGACTCATTCAGGGAGCCCTGTATAATGAAGGTGGCGCCGTCCAGTCGTCCTCCATGGGAAGGCTGGGCTGTGCGACGATTATAACGGTCATGAAAAAAAACGAGTGTCGTTATCTTGTACCGGGGAATGGAGATCGGATATTTGGAATGACCCAGGACTATGAGATGTCATTCATCATCCCTCTATCCAAGATGAATACGGTCCTGGACGGGCTTGCCAAGACCCATAAGGCCGGCATCAGATATCCAATCACCAGCTTCTTTGATTTTCAGGCGACGTTTCCACCCTCATATCAGGAGCAGATGAAGGTCTGGGAGCAGGGAGGGGAATTTTAGTGCGAAGTCCCTTAGACTGCTTTTTTTAGATTGCTGTTTCCCTGGTAGTATAAATATGTTAACGTAGGCTTTAGGACTTGTCTAAGAAGGGAATTGCCTTCTTGGCAATTTTGGCTATCGGGAAGTGGAAATGGACTGATCAGAGATGCCCGCATCCACAAAAGACTCTAAGGCCTCAACCGGTAAAGGCGCCAGGTGGCTGTGGACCATTCCGTGCCTTGTTGCGGTACTTCTCATTCTCAACCACCACTATCAATGGTACAAATGGCCCTGGGCGGAGATCACTCTTCCCCCAAAGAAAGAAATGGGAGCCAAGCCCGCGAAAGGGCCCCTTCGTGCGCCGGCACCCGAACCTTCCTCTACCCCGGCAAAAGTGGCAGAGAGGCCTACAGTGAAGGAAGAGATAACAACGGGGCCTCCGCCTGCACCGGTGATTGACTATGAAAAGATCAAGGACAAGTCTGATAAGGACCTCAAGGAGTTGGTCCAAGAACGGAAGAAAGAATTTGGGGTAAATGAGAGTGTGGATATGGTGGTCAAGCCAGGAGAACGTATCCGCGTCGGTGAAGAGGTTGTTCCTCTGGACCGCATCCTGGCTGAGATCGAGGCCCAGAAGAAGGGGCAGCAGTCTGCCACTGAATTCCCAACGGCCCGACAACCTGCAAAATCCGATTCAGAACGTACTATTACACCGACACGAGAGACCCGTCAGCCCATGCCCGCAAGACCGGGGACGGTCCCACAACCTGCAAACTCCGATTCAGAACGTAGTATTGCACCGACACGAGAGACCCGTCAGCCCATGCCGCCAAGACCGGGAAAGGAGCCGGTTAGCTATTACGGGATCTATGTGGTTCGTCCGGGGGACAATCTATGGAACATCCATTTTGCCTTTCTACGGGAATACTTCGGGTCCAGGGGCATTCAAATCCCACCAGACTCTGACGAACCTGTGGGTACTAGGAGTTCTGGTATCGGTCGTATACTCAAGTATGCCGAGACTATGGTCCACATCTTCAACCTGAAGACAGGGAAATTATCCATGAATCTAAATCTCTTGGAACCAAAAGAGAAAATCGTAGTCTTTAACCTGAGCGCCCTTGATAAGAGTCTTGCACCCCTGACCTACGGTCAAATAGATACCATCCGTTTTGATGGTCGGGACCTGATCCTGACGGGTCACCCACCTTTTTCGGCTGACAGCCGCCTTCAGGAGCCAAGGAAAACAAAACCGTAAAAATGGTGCCACCGGAGCTGTAACAATCGTTCTCTTCCTGGCAGTATTTGCACTTACCGATGTCCCCTGGACATAGATCGCCCTTTTGGGTAAGAAATCGACACCTGGTCGACTCCATGTTCAACTGAAAACCGTAGCGTTCTGAAAAAACCTTCATACGCAAGAGGTCAGCGCCCTTCCCCCCGGCATCAAAATCAAACGGATGCCTTGAGGAGTAAAACATTGTCTCCTGTGTAACAAAAAAACCCTCAAATATCCTCTTTTGGTCTTCAGGGGTGATGCCCCTTCCCAGGTCCTTGACCACCAGTTCAACCCCTCCTTCCCTTTCATGGACGAAAATATCTACCATTCCATTGTCAGGGGTATTTTCCACTGCGTTCTTTATCAACCCGTCAACGACCTTTTGTACGACATGGGAAGGCATACAAATTGAGGGCGTTCTTTCCAGGTGCTCGCCTATCTTTATCCTGCGGTGAGAAAAACGGGGTCCCAATGCCTCGATCCTCTTCTTCACAAAATCGCCAAGGCAAATCGCGTCTATCTGCCCCTCCTTGGGGCCAAACTCCCCCTCTATGCGTTCCCTGATCCACTGAGCAATGTCTCCTTGCCCTGTCTTCTCTAAAACCAGGGCTTCCAGCTCTTCAATGCACTGGTCAAGCAGAAACGAAAGCATGGGATAGGCCTTATATTCGGGGTCCCTCATGATGTCCTCCACCTGATACTGGATCTCCAGTATCCGGTCGAGGTTTCTTCTGGCCCTCTCAAAGGCCCGCTGCCAGTTCTCCTTAGGGTGGGCCTCGAGCATTCTTGACATTTGACTCAAAGAAGCAAGAAGTATGGAGACAGGTGTCTTCAATTCATGGGAGAGGTGGTTGATAATCTTGTCCTTTGCCCTGTTAAGGCTTGAGACCTCTTGATATGCCTCCTTCAACTCCTTGGAAAACCGGGCATTTTCTATGGACAAGGCCACTGTACTCGCTATCATGGTCAGGAGCCTTTCGTCCTTTTGGTCAAAGGTGCCCGTCTTCCTGTTAATGGCCGCAAGCACCCCGATCGTCCTTTCCCTTGCCATCAACGGGACAATGAGCAGATTATGGGTGTGAAAACCGATGGCCTTATCCAGTCCATCATAGTAATCAGGTTCCTTTGATGTGTCGGTCACAATGGCGGGTTTCCCTGTCCTGACCACTCTCCCGGAAACGCTTTTTTCGACAGGATATCGTATCTTTTTTATCTGCCTCTGGGCCGAGGAGTCGTCATAGGCGGCGCCGAGGAAATAGAAGTCGTTCTTTTCTTCATCAAACAGGCCCACAATCGCCCCTTCGGTGTTCAATAGCCTCTTGACCTCCTCGCTGATGAAGTCCAGGAGTTCTTCAAGTCCGGGATACTGCGGTAAGACCTTACTGATCTGAAAAAGCGTCTCGTTGGTCCGTTCCATCCTTCTTTCTTCAGTGATATCCCTGAGGATGAAGACCTCTCCAAACCCGCCATCCTCACCTTCAGAGGAGATCTGGCCCCGGATGATCACATCCAGAATGTGACCGTCTTTGGTCATCCGCTTTGTTTCAATGGTGCCATCCCTATCCCTCAGGAGCCGCTTTAAGTCCTCTCGTGTCTGTTCCTTGAGCCCGGGGGGGACATAAGGGATGTTTCTCCCGATAAGTTCATCCAGGGTCCACCCGAACACCTCGGTGAAGGCGGGGTTTACATATGTAACCCTGCCTGCCAGTGAAAACACGACCATGGGATATGGGACAAAGTCCAACAAATTTTGAGCCCTCTTTTTGGCCCTTCGCCCTTCATCGAATTCACGCTCGTAGCGAAGCTTGGCCTCTTTGAAGGCGTCCCTAGTCTGGTATTCCTCGGTGACGTCCCGGGCGATTCCCCGAAATCCCATCTTTTTCCCTTCATTGTTTTTCACCAGATAGGCGGAAATCTCAATTATCCTTCGATTTCCATCCTTATCCCTTATTTCCCATATGAGATTGGAAAAACCCTGATGGTTCACCCAGACCTTGTTAATGACCTCATTGAGTTTTCTGGCATCCTTTCTGTCCATAAATTTGGCGAAGTTCTGATCCTGAATCTCTTCCCTTGGATATCCCAGGACATTGCAGAAGGAGTTGCTGAAGGCTGTAAAATTTCCATGGTTGTCCGTCTCGTACGCACCGTCACCGGTTTCGTCGATAAGGTCCCATAGCCGGTCCTCTGATGCATCCCTTGCCAAAGGCGCGGGATCAAGAGTCTCTCTTTCTGCCTGAGCCCTTTGTTTGACGTCCATTTCCATAAAAACACCATCCTTATCGGTTCTTTGTAATAGTTCACCACGGAGACCCTGAGGACGCTGAGACGGTCATGATGCCCTATTGGCCTTTGGCCCTCCTCTCCATGAAACCATGGGTTCATTCTAATAAATGATAATGGCTTCCGTGAACTGGATCAACACCCTATCCATAAAAAACCTGATTAAAGACCTCATAAGGACCTTTAATCCCAGCTGCTTCCAGGTTGATTTTAATATCGGATAAGAGTATTTTCTGCATATCGAATATTAAGAACAGGGGCCCCCGAGAATGCTGGACCAAAGACTATATGAGACAATATTTGAGAAAAAGAGATTTCTGGATTCCAGGAGGCGTCTGCCCAAAGCCCTATTGAAATACCCTCACCCTCAATGAAACGAGACTGGTTTTGGCCGGGGGCATGACCATCAAAGGAAAACCTCTAAGAGATCACCTGGAGGCAACCAACCACTTGGAGGCCCTTGAATACGTCTACCAAATAGCCGAAGGCAAGTTTGATCGACCCGTAAAAAGTCCGAAATGACCCCTTTTCGTCATTCCTGCGAAGGCAGGAATCCAGAAATCCCGCCTGGCGGGACTGGGCTCCCAATCCCCTCCTTCGCGAGGACAGGCCCCGCAGGAATTAGGTTCGCACCAGCAGAGCTGGTGGTTTAATGAGATTAATGAGAGGGGGCTGTTTATGTCACTCAGACAAGTATCGCTTCGAGAGGTGCTGAAAGCCATAATCTTACTCACCACGGCCGGGCTATCCGGCCTGGTCATGCCCGGCTTATGCTGGCCAGCTGACAGGGAGAAACCCAACATCATCTTTATCCTCACCGACGACCATCGCTGGGACGCCCTCAGCAAGATGGGGCACCCTGTTGTGCAAACCCCTAACCTGGACAAGCTCTGTAGTCAAGGAGTCCACTTCGCGAATGCATTTGTCACCACCTCGTTATGCAGTCCCTCGCGCGCCAGCTTCCTAACCGGACAGTACGCCCACACCCATGGCGTAAAGAACAACCTAACACCCTGGCGAAATGAAAACGTCACCTTCCTGGAGGTCCTAAGAAAGGCCGGTTATGATACCGCTTTTATCGGCAAGTGGCATATGCCGGGAGAGCTTCCCAAACTGCGCGGTGTGGACCATTTCATAACGTTTACGGTGCAGGCAGGCCAGGGGCGTTATTTCAACTGTCCCTTGATCATAAATGGCAAACCCGAACCTTCACGCAAGAGTTACATAACCGAGGAGCTTACCGACCTCGCCCTGGAGTTCATCTCCCGCAAGCGCAGCAACCCATTCTGCCTCTATCTCTCCCACAAGGCGGTTCATCATCAGTTTCTCCCACCGCCTGAGCTCAATCATCTTTACGACGGGAAGGATTTGCCTTTGCCCCCTGAGGCCGATTCCTGGGTCAGTCTGAACCCGGACATGATCTACTGCGGTATGCTGGGCCCCCTCGAGTTCCACTACCGAAATTACCTGGAGGCCCTCCATGCCCTGGACCTGCAGATCGGGCGGGTGCTGAAGCGAATCGATGAAATGGGGGCCTCCGACAACACGGTGGTGATCTACTGCGGAGATAACGGTTTCTTCTGGGGTGAGCACCGTTTGCTCGATAAACGCTGGCCCTATGAAGAATCGATTCGCATCCCTTTCGTTGTTAGGGATCCAAGGACTATCAAGGACCCGGGCCGCACCGCCAACCAGATGGCCTTGAACATCGACCTGGCCCCCACCTTGCTGGAACTGGCAGGGCTTCCCGTGCCGGCCAACATGGAAGGTCAGAGCCTCGCTCCCATTTTGCGCAACCCTCAGACTCCGGGTCGCAAGGCCTGGCTCTATGAGTACTTCAAGGACTTTCCCTACCGGGTGCCCCAAATGAATGCGGTGCGCACGGACCGTTACAAGTACATCGAATATGAAGGCAGCATGGAGGACGAGTTGTTCGACCTGGTGCTCGACCCAAAGGAAAAGCGCAATCTCATGGATGAACCGGAAGGACGGCAGCTGATTCCAAAGATGCAGTCCTTGCTGCAACAGCTCAAGAAAGGAGCCGGGCTATGAGCAGAAAAACCCGTGCGATTAGGCAGCAGCCCTTTTCCAGGCGTTTCCTTTTTCCGGCAGGTCTCTTGCTTCTGATCTGGCTGATCCTTTATGGCGCCCACCAAAACCTGTGGCAGATCCTCCCGCCGGAGGTAAACTGGTGGGTAGCGTGGATCAGCGGAGCGGGTTCCTTGCTGCTAATTGGCTTCGGCCCCCTCCTGGCCTGGCCGATCGCCTACTTCCGTGGGGCATCTCCCTGGGAACGCGTCATCGCTGGCCTTCTGCCGGGCCTGGCCTGGTGGCTCAAAGAGCTCTACGTGGCCAGTGGCGTGTTCTCTACCGGCGAGACCATTTATTATGCCTTTGGATCGGCCTTTTGGGTCCCCTTTTTCGTAGTCTTTGCCATGATGGGGATCGCTGAGCTTGTCTGCCGGGCCATGGCAAAAAGAAAGGGGGCCTTCTTGCGAGTCTGGACCCCCTTGCCGGTTGCGGCCATTTTGGCCTGCCCCTTGGCGGTCTTCTTAATGGCGGTATGGGGAGGAGGAGTGCACTGGTTCTACATATACCAGGAGGGATATAAGGCCCTGTTTGGGTAATGGTAACAGCGACCTTAAAGAACATACCGGATGAACTTTACCCCCTCCCTATACCTGACGTCTATTTGAAGCAGCAGTACAGTGTGTTGTCAATGACGGCCACCTTGTCGTTCAGGAATCTCGTTTTGAATCCGGCGTTTCTCAGTATGGTATAGGCCATCTCGGCCCTGAGGCCAGTCCTGCAATGGGTAATAATCCCCTTATCTTTGGGCAATTCATTTGCCCTCTTTTGTAGTTCGTCAACGGGAATATTCACAGCCCCCTGTATCATCCCCAAGGCAGCCTCTGTCGGGGTTCTCACATCCAGGATAATCGCATCTGCGGGCCGATTCTGGACGATATTCATAAATTCGTCCCCTACAATTTCACCCGGATGAGGCCTGGGGAGATAGAAGATCTTGGTTCTCACCATTCCCTTTTGTATGCCGCCATCCTCCTTGAGCCAGCCTGCATAACCCCCATCCAATATAAAGACGTTATTGTAGCCCCAGCTCGAAATTTCTTTAACAACAGGTGCCAGTTGGGCCAGGTCCGTATTTTCTGCATAAAGGACGATATAGGCCTTCCTATCTACTGGGAATTGATTCTTCTCCCTGACGATATCTTTCAGCCGAATGGCCACTGCGCCCTGAATATGACCCTTTTCAGCCGCATCCGGCCCGCGGGTATCGATCAGCACGATAAAACCCATTCGCGTCTTGACAAACTCGTCTGTGGTCAGAAGGACATTGCCGGCTGAGGCCCATGCCGGAACCCCGGCGTGAAAGACCCTGATGTTGGTATAGCCTAGCTTGGCCGCCAACCTAGCGGCCATTTGGCTCAGTACTCACCTGAAGCCTTCACAATAAAAGACAAGCATACGGCTCTTGTCACTGGGGAGTTTTTCCTTCATCTCATTCATCTTGGGAAAGGGTATGGAGACGGCAGTCGGGATATGCCCTTCCTTGTATTTGATGCCCGGACGGGAATCAACCAGGGTATAACCGCCTTTCTCGGGTCCCACAGCGACCAGTTTTTCCAGTTCCTTTACGGAAATCAACTGCTCTTCCGGAACCTTCATTTCAGGCTTTGCCACGATTTCAGTGGCCACCAGATCACTCCCCACCCTCTTATAGTGTATCCTGAGGGGGATCGTCCCCTTCAGTGCCTTAATGTCAGGGACGTTTTTGACCGTTGTCTCCGGTGTGTATTTCACCACCTCCATCTCATCATTTATTTGCAGCTGGATGGACTTGGCCTTATTCGAACTGCTCTTGACGTTCCCCGCAAGTATGTCCTTCATTGATTCAAAGTTCTTGTGGCAGGTGAGGCAGCTTTTTGAGACCATCGATGGCGGCTTTGTGGTCTCCTCTGCCGTTATCTGTCCGACAGGCAGAAAGGCCCAAATCGCGATCAGAAACAAGGCCGCTGTCTTTAGATGTTTCATTTCCCTTCTCCTCCTTTTGTTAAGCCTTTTTTTGGTAAAATGTTGATGGCATCTCTGGACTCCCGTAAAAGCTCTTCGAGAGGTTTTGCAAGGGCCGTGCCTAATCCCAGAGGTTTTCGAGGAAAGGGTAACCTATTGTTTTTATGGTTTAACTTTCGGAACCCTTTTCCCTTGTCAGCAAAGATGTTTAATGGTAATTTAACATGTGCTTAAACAGTTAATAACAGAGTCCCATGAAAAGGCCTGATGTGCCAGTTTCGAAACTCATGCCATGAAGCCTCAAGTCAAAGGTCTTACACAATGAAAGAGCAAGAGATCAATCGCTACTGGAAGAAGGTCCTCAATACCATGAATGACGGCCTTTTCCTGGTAGGGATTGACGGGACCATACTCATGGTCAATGAGGCCTTCGAGCATCTTACTGGATATACCTCGGAGGAGGCCATCGGTAGACCTTGTACCCTGCTCAATTGTGACGCCTGTGAAACGACCCTGAGCAAGACCAGCGGTGCGTGGTGCAGCCTCTTTGCGCAAGGCCTGGAGGTCAAGAAGCGCTGCATTATCATGAAGAAGGACGGGACCTACCTGCCGGCCCTCAAAAATGCCTCCCTCCTGAAAGATGATGGGGGATTTCCCCTTGGGGCTGTGGAGACCATAACCGATATCTCTGAACTCGATAGGCTCGACCATGAAATTGATCACCTCTCGCTTCAGCTGGATGCCGAAGGTGGCTTTCATGGGATTATTGGAAGATCGTCTGTCATGAAACGGGTCTTTGACATCACTGAAAAGGCCGCCCAGAGTGATGCGCCCGTCATCATTTACGGGGAGAGCGGTACCGGTAAAGAGGTCGTGGCCCAGGCGATTCACCGGCTGGGAAGGAGGAGGGACGGCCCCTTCGTCCAGCTGAACTGCGTGGCGCTCAACGAGTCACTGCTTGAAAGCGAGCTCTTTGGACACATCAAAGGCGCATTTACCGGGGCATACCGTCATCGGTTGGGACGGTTTGAAGCTGCTCATGGCGGAGACATATTCCTGGACGAGGTTGGAGACGTGCCGCTCTCCATACAGGTCAAACTCCTGCGGTCCTGGAGACCAAGCAATTTGAGCGCGTGGGGGACCATCAACCCATTTTTGTAGACGTCCGGATTATTACTGCTACCAACAAGAGCCTAGAGCGGCTGATTGCGGAAAAGAGGTTTCGGGAGGACCTCTTTTTTAGGATCAACGTAATACCTATCTACATCCCTCCCTTGCGGGATCGCCTGGAAGATATCCCCCTCCTGATCAACACCTTCATCGCCCGCCTTCGTTCCAAGACGGGCAAAGAGGTCGCTGGCCTTACCCCGGCAGCGATCGAACTACTAATGGGCTACGACTGGCCTGGTAACGTCAGGGAACTCAAGAGTGCCCTGGAGTATGCCTTTGTGGTTTCGGAGGGTGGCCTCATAGATACGGGTCAATTGCCTCCGCAGATCTCCCAAGACAAGATGCACGGTGGGGTTGGGCAACAGCTCCAGAGCAGGGAGGAGCAAGCGGAAAAGGCCGCCCTTATCGATGCCCTGCGGCAAAGTCGGGGCAATCAGTCCCAGGCAGCCCGTCTTCTCGGCATCAGCCGGGTCACTGTCTGGAACCGAATGAGGAAATACGGTCTTGATCTCAAAAAGGTGATGATTTCCTCTGCATCTCGTTTTGACTTTTAGTTGTCTCGGCCTAACAGTCAACGGCAGACCAGTCCCCTGTTTTCGTATCTCAGGCTTTTAAAGGCAGAGAAATGATTTTGCGCGCAAGGTCCGGGATTTTTAACCGGAATCGAAGAGGATTGATGGCTATAGAATCGCAAGATGTAAAGAGAGCAAAGAACTGGTCCCAGGGCATCCCACGAACCGTGTGGGCGTTAGGGTTCGTGAGCATGTTCATGGATATCTCTTCGGAGATGATCCATGGCCTCTTGCCCGTGTTTCTGGTCTCGGTTCTGAGTTCAAGCGCAATATTTGTTGGTTTAATAGAGGGGGTTGCGGAGGCAACCGCATTGATAACCAAGACCTTTTCCGGGGCTTTAAGCGATTGGCTGGGGAAACGTAAGGCGTTGGTCTTTGCTGGCTATGCCCTCGCCACATTAACGAAGCCTCTATTTGCTATGGCCACTGGTGTGGGCCTTGTTTTTACTGCACGATTTCTGGACCGCATTGGAAAGGGCGTGCGGGGAGCTCCGCGTGACGCCTTGATCGCCGACGTTACTCATCCTGATTTCCGTGGCGCCGCCTATGGCCTCAGGCAATCCCTTGATACCGTGGGTGCATTTGTAGGGCCCCTCTTGGCCATGGTCCTCATGGTTGCAACTGCCGGGGATTTCAGGAGCGTCTTCTGGGCAGCAGTATTGCCGGGTTTGTTAGCTGTTGCAATCCTCGCCTTTACGGTCAAGGAACCAGATGATCTGTCAATAAAGCCTTCGCGACAACCCATATGTATTCGTGACATATTAGAGCTTGGGTCTCCTTATTGGATGGTAGTAGCATTTGGTTCGGTGTTTACATTAGGCCGATTCAGCGAGGCCTTTTTATTGCTGCGGGCAGAAAGCGTCGGCGTGGCGGCAAGCATGATCCCCGTTATGTTAGTACTAATGAATGTTGTTTATTCCTTGACAGCATATCCCATCGGCTTGTTGTCAGACCGTCTTGGCCGAACAGGACTGTTAGCCGTAGGGCTGGTTGTCTTGATGACCTCTGACCTGTCGCTTGCCATGGCAAGAACCGGGTGGCAGGTTGCTGCAGGGACTGCACTCTGGGGGCTGCACATGGGCCTGACTCAGGGGTTGCTCGCAGCTATGGTCGCAGATACCGCGCATCAGAATCTCAGGGGCACGGCTTTTGGTATTTTCAATATGGCAAGCGGTATTGCAATTCTTGTCGCAAGTTTGATAGCGGGATGGCTGTGGGATCTCTTCGGTCCGCCTGCCACATTCTTGGCAGGAGCAGCCTTTGCCGCAGTTGCTTTGACCGGATACCTCTCTTTACGCAAACACCTGAGCATCGGATAATCCCTGACATTAAAAGAGTAGTCATTTTTCACCCTTAATGCGCGTGAGTCGCTATTCATCTTGCGATGCTGGATTCCGGACGCAAATATTTGAAAAGATCAACAGGATGAAAAAACTATCATGTCTATCCTGTTATCCTGTCAGAAATAGCTGAACTATATGCATGCTCTGTTTATAATTGCAGTCAGCCGATCTGTCCTCTCAAGCCGGTTTACTGCGGAGTTTTTGAACCAGAAAAACGAAAGCGAGAATCAGAAGACCGATACCATCCGTGTATAAACCGGGTTTGATGAGCAGTATGGAAGCGGCAAGAAGCAGGCCTCTTTCGCCAAGTTTTGCCTCTCTAAAAAACCACCCCATCAAGCTTGCCGAAAGGACAATAACGCCGATCGACGCTGTGATGACCGACAACAAGATCCTTCCCGGTGAACCGATCATCAGAAGAGACGGACCGTAGACAAACATGTACGGCACGATAAAGCCTGTGGCACCGATCTTTAAAGCCGCAAGCCCGGTTCGCCACAGATTCGACCCGCTGATTCCGGCAGCGGCGTAAACGGCCATGGCCACAGGCGGGGTAATGGCGGAGATGATTGCGAAATAGAAGACGAAAAGATGGGCTCCAATGGTGGGCACACCCAGTTGAATGAGGGCCGGTATCAACAAAGCGGCCTGAACGATATAGGCGGCGGTGGTGGGAAGCCCCATGCCCAGGATGATTCCTGCAAACATCGTAAATATCAGGGCCGGAGCCAATGAATTACCTGCGATATAGAGTATCAGACCCGTGAACCTGAGCCCCAGTCCCGTCAGATTGATGATCCCGACGACAATTCCCGCACACGCACAGGCGGCCGCGACCGGCAGCATATTCCTGGCGCCGAGTTCCAGGGACCGGAGAATCTTGCGAAGGCCCATCCGGGTGTCTGGCCTTATCATGGCCACGAGCAAAACAGAAATGATTGCATAGATGCATGCATACATGGGGGTATATCCTGCCACCATGAAGTAGACGATCACCATCAGGGGTACCAGGAGTTGCCCCTTTTTCAAAAGCACGTGACCGAGATTCGGCCTTTCCTCTTTGGGGATGCCGAAGAGCCCTGTCTTAGTGGCCTCGAAATGAATGGCCATAAAGAGCGCCAGATAATATAACAGTGCCGGAATCAAGGCGTGTTTACATATATCAATGTAGGAAATCCCGGTGAATTCGCTGATAACGAAGGCCGCCGCACCCATGACCGGCGGCATGATCTGACCTCCCGTGGAGGCCGTAGCCTCGACGGCGGCGGCAAATTCATGCTTAAAGCCGGTCCGTTTCATGAGCGGAATTGTCAACCATCCATCCACCATTACGTTGGCCACCGCGCTGCCGGAGATGGTCCCAAAAAGGCTCGACGAGACACAGGAAATCTTCCCGGGTCCTCCCTTGGCCCCCCCGACCAGGGCGGTGGCAAAATCCATGAAAAACTGGCCCGTACCCGATTGTTCCAGGAAGGCTCCGAATATCACAAAGAGAATCACGTAGGTGGCCGAAACCCCGCATGGGATGCCGAAGATGCCCTCGGTCGTCAAATAGAGCTGATCCACGATGAGTTCGATGCTGTTACCCGTATGACGGATCAAATCCGGAAGAAGATGACCGAAGATTCCATAGAGAAGAAATACAGAAGCCGTTAGCGGCAGGGCCCAGCCGATCGTCCTTCTGCACGCCTCGAGTAAAACCAGAGTAAACGAAATTCCAAGCCAGTAATCCCACCAAGTCAGGGGATGGACGTATGGATACCGATTGATGACATATTCGTAGTTGATAAAAATGTGGCCCAGGGCTGCTAAAACGAGCAGAATGAGAATGACGTCCCCGATTAATTTTCCTTTTTCTCTTGCTGAACGACGGGTAATCCCCAACAAAAAAATCAGCACCAGCGTAAAAAGAACGTGGATGGATCGATGCAGCATCGCCTCAGGCAGGCCAAAGGCTGCCGTGTACAGATGGTACAACGACATGGCGATGGCCAGGACTGTTACAACCTGCCTGATGACGCTGATCATCTTTTCCATCATGCACCTTCCCGGCTCCGAGAACAAACTGCTGCCAATGCAAGGCCAAGAGCTCAAGCATTGGCAGCAGGAAGCATCCCAACTGGTCTTAAGGCCGTTTTGTCGGCACCTTTATTGGGATTTCGGATGGGGCCTATTTGATGGCCCCTACCTCTTTGTAGTATTTCAGCGCCCCTGGATGAAAAGGAACTCCAATATCGGTGGCGAGATCTTTTGCCGTTGCACCTTCCATGGCCTTGACCACAGTGGCAAACCGGGGAAGGCTGTCCACCATGACTTTTGTGATCTTGTATACAAGGTCCTCAGGCACGTTTTCACTCACGATGATATGGGTAAAGAATCCAAAACCATCTACGTCATAATCTACACCCTGGTAGGTACCCTTCGGAATCACCCGGTGGACATAACCGGCGTTTAATTTCTGCATCTCCGCGATCTTGTCAGCGGGCAGGTCGATCAATCGGATCTTGCGGGTTGAGGCCAGATCGATGATTGACGAGGCCGGAGCTGTGGTGCAGAGCAGCCACGCGTCACAGTGTCCGTCTTTCATCAGGGAAACCGAGTCGTTGTAACTGACGTGGTGGACTCTCGCCATATCTTTGTAGGAAAGGCCATAGATGGACAAGAGCTGACGTGAAGCGAATTCACCGGTGTGTCCCTTGGGGCCGGGTGAGATCACCTTACCCTTCAGGTCTGCGATGGACTTGATCCCCGAGTCTTCCAGTACAACTATTTGAAAATATTGCGGGTACAAATTGGCCAGTTGCCTCATTTTGGTCAATTTTTGCTTGAATGGAGCCCTACCATGGACCCCATCCACCGCCGAACTGGAATTTGAAAATCCAAGATCGCATTTTCCAACTTGCACCGCCTCGGCGTTGCCCACTCCACCGCCCGGGGCAACCGCCATGGTGACACCCGGAATCGCCTTTTGCACGGCATCGGAAATGGCCCCTCCCAGCGGATACCAGGAGCCTCCCATGGGCCCGGTCATGAGTTTAAGATCATAGTTTTCGGCCGACACACCTGTTGAAAAAAATAAGAAAAATCCAGCAAACAGTAAGCACACCAAACGAATCATCTTCATGACACCCTCCTTTCTTCAATATGGATAAATGACAAGATGTTTTGGAACCCTGCACAGTTACTGATATATGGAAAATCGTATTGGTGTCAAATAAAAAAAATCCAATCTTCTCAAATCTCCTTGGTCAATTCTAGCACCAGGGCGAACTGCACCTTGGCAGCCTGGTGAAATCTGAACCAGTCTGTTTCTTCGAATTTCTGGTGCATCACAATCTGCCCCTCCTCTCTGTCCAGCGCCGCATCTATCCAGTCGTCCTTAGAGTATTTAGGAACTGATCCCAGTCCGCGCTCCGTCAGAAGATCATTGATCTTTTCCTTGCGATCATCATAGCCGGCAGCATTGACAATTTGCCGCAAGTCCCCCAGGATATCCTTCCATAAAGGGCCGGTTCGAGATTTGAGCCTCATGGCCTTATAAATCTCAGCCAAGGCCCTGAATGCCCTCCTGCGGTTAATAACCTTTTCGCCTAGCCGATGGTCCGTCCATTCCTCTGAAATTACATCCGGAGAATGACCCGCCTCAGCATGCCCGATATTAGGGACAATGGACTTGAAAAAGTTGTACCAGGGATAGACCGAGTTCCAACCTTCCTGAAGACCGGTGAAATTCTGGTGGGACCATGTATCGGCATAGGTATGCAGGGCGATACCCAGTTGATAGGAATTGTCGCTCGCAAGGGCCTTTTTCAGAACAGCGGTCGCATTGGGAGAGCCGGGAGTCGTGCTGAGGGGGTTTTTCTTCCCATCGATCAAAACCGAGTTGTCACCAGGGATGAAATGGAAGGGGACATAAACATACTTCTGGACATAGGGATTCAAGGATTTGGTTGAAAGGGACTGGGTCATGATGGGGTAATAGTGGCCTCCGTTTGCCGGTATCTTCTCCGGGAAATCCGCCGGCTTGTCGTCAATAAAGAACTGCCCTTCATTGTTGTCGTCAACAAACTG
>JAZDES010000176.1:0-2132 GCA_043808585.1 Pseudomonadota bacterium
GAAGGCAGGGGCTTTACCAGGGAAGGGAGATGCACCCAGGAGTCGGGGGCCTGGGCCACTCAATGGCCCCCTGTATCCCTTGCAACCACCGCCTCTCTTCTGGAAAAGGAGGGGCACAGGTTAAGGGTTTTGGACTGTCCGGCCGCGGGAGTGGGTCGAGTCAGACTGGAGGCCCTAATAAGGGAGGATCAGCCAGACTTCGTTTTCTGGACCACGGCTACCCCCACCCTGGATGACGACCTCGATCTCGGGCGATTCGTCAAGGGCGCGGCGCCGAGGGCAGTTACTGGCGTCCTGGGGACGCATGTGACTGCCATGCCGGAGGTTGCGCTTGAGAACCCGCATGTCGATACGGTGATCCGGAGGGAGCCGGAAATGACCATTAACGAGCTCTGCCGCCACAAGGACGGGGTGTGGGGCAATATTCGCGGTCTTTCCTATCGGGAGGGTGAGGATGTGCATCACAATCAAGACAGAGATTTTCTCTCCCCCGGAGATATCCCGTCGCCTTCGTGGCATTTCCTGGATACAACCACTTACCGCTTGCCGCTCAAGGGAAGTCCCTTTCTTATTGTTGCCCCTATCAGAGGCTGCCCCTATGCCTGTAATTTCTGCACGGCACCTGTATATTACGGCAAGAGGATTCGAAAGCGGCCTGTAAAGGATGTTGTGAATGAACTAGAAGACAGTATTAGCCGCTTTCAGGTGAGGGATTTCTTTATCTGGGCCGATACGTTTACTGCAGACAAGGGCTATGTCAAACAGTTTTGCCAGGAAATCATGTCCCGTGGGCTGCGCATATCCTGGACCTGCAACAGCCGGGTTGATACGGTGGATAATGAGATGCTGAAAATGATGAAGGCTGCCGGTCTTTGGATGATCAGTTTTGGCCTCGAATCAGGAAACGATGAGGTCTTGAGACGTACGGGAAAAAACATCACTGTAAGGCAATCGAGAGAGGCCGTTACACTGGCACACCAAATGGGGATAAAGACGTCGGGGCACTTTATGCTGGGGCTTCCAGGTGAATCAGGTGGGACGATGGTCGAGACCCTGGACCTAGCCCTTGACCTCCCCCTGGATATCGCCCAATTCTATGCTGCAGCCCCCTTTCCGGGCACGGGGCTATATAAAGAGGCCTCCAGCAAAGGATGGCTGCGGAGGCCATCCGCCTTTTCACAAAGCCAGGCCGTAATGGACCTTCCGGGGCTTCCTGCCAAAAGGGTGGATAAGTTCCGTCGTTACGCTTACAAGAAGTTCTACATGAGGACAGGGACCTTAATGAATATCTTTTTAATGGTAAGAGCAGGGGCAATTGCAAACAGTCTCAAGAACTTGCCCAAGTTTTTTCACTGGGCAGTCTCCGCCCGATGATATTTTATTTGGCCTGAGGTCACCCTCAAGCAGATGCTTGATTGACTGCAAGAAACCATTTACCCGTATGGCAATGCTTGGACAAACCCATTTTGCTGGTAACAATTTAGCGCTCTGAAAGCGGGGCAATGGGGGTTTCTCTTTTTCGGGTGTAAAACTCGCCCATAAGAGGGCGTAAAGTAATCACTCGCCATAGCTGAAAATAAGGAACTGTGCTAAAGGTAATATCATCTCGTTTTTGAGAGACCGCTCTCCGTGATTTCTTAACGCTCTCTAACGGGCTCAGACAGGGTTACACCTCTCAAAAAGAAACCCACCATTGCCCCCCCCGGGATAAACGAGAGCTCGGAAAAAGGCTAAAATAATACTTTTGCTGGAAGGTTTAAGGGATTAATTAAGCTGGCATGTATACGTTAGGTATCTGGGATGGTCATGACGCTGGGGTAGCCCTTGTGAGGGGCGACCAGATCGTTTTTGCCATCAATGAGGAGCGCCTGAGTCGTAGGAAACTGGAAGTGGGCTTCCCGTACCGATCTATCAAGGCCTGCCTCAATTATGAGGATATCCCCGAATCTGCAATCACTGAAATTGCCATATCCACGAGCGATCCAGCCAAGACCCTCACCAGGTTGGTGCCCAGCCTAAGGGAAGAATACTACCTCCTGCGGAGAAGGAAAAAAGCGCCAAGACGATTCGACTTTTTCAAAAAGAGGTTCAAATACCGGTTTACGGAACTGGGTCCTAACCCTCTAACCAAT
>JAZDES010000177.1:0-4429 GCA_043808585.1 Pseudomonadota bacterium
CATAAGGGCAGCATAGGGGGTGCCGGAAATGAAACCCCCTTTTGTTTCTTCAGACCCGGTCACCTTTGAGATCCTGCGCAGTTCCTTTTATTCCATCTGCGAAGAGATGAAAAGCGTGATCATGCGTGCTGCATTCTCTCCGCTAATCAGCCTTTCATCGGATCTGTCCTGTGCCCTGGCAGATGCAACGGGCCGGGTAATTGCCCAGGGAAACGATATAGCCGTTCACCTCGGGGCCATGCCCTATTCAATAAAGGGGGCATTGGAATCCATATCCCCATCAGACTTGCGGCCAGGGGATGCCATACTCACCAATGATGTCTACAGGGGGGGAAGCCATCTTCCTGACATGACCCTGATATCCCCAATCTTCGTGGAAGAGGATCTCGTCGGATATGCAGTGAATCGAACGCACTGGCCCGATGTGGGAGGGTCCGCCCCTGGAAGCTCCAGCGTGAACCAGGAAATTTACCAGGAAGGGATTCGAATACCCCCCGTTATCATATTCAGGGAAGGAAGACTGGACCCGCAGATCTCAAGTATCCTGTTTGCCAATGTCCGGGTCCCGGAGGAGAGACGGGGAGATCTGCACGCCCAGTTTGCGGGAAACATGAGGGGCCTCTTGCGTGTTGAAGAACTGGTCCGGCGATACGGACTCGATTGTGTCAGACGCGTTATGGAAGAGACCCTCGGCTATTCACAGTATCTGATCGAAAGCGAGATATGCCATATCCCAGACGGTACTTATTCCTTTGAGGAGTACATGGATGGAGACGGCTATGGTGCCGGACCTGACGGGCAAGGGTTAAGGCTATGCGCCAAAGTTACGGTGAACGGGAATTCCGTCACTGTTGACTTTACTGGATCTGCCCCTGCCACGAAGGGACCGGTAAATGCTCCCTTTGCCGTAACCGCGTCCAGCGTCTATTATACCCTCCTGGCCGTGACGAACCCTGATATCCCACCCAACTCGGGGTGTTACGAACCGATCAAGATCATCGCGCCCAAGGGGAGCATTGTGTGTGCCGAGCACCCCTCTCCGGTGGTCTCAGCCAATACGGAGACTTCTAACCGGATTGTGGATGTACTTTTGGGGGCCCTCTCCCAGGCCATACCAGAACGGGTCATTGCGGGAAGTTATGGGTCCGCATGTATCGTGACCATGGGTGGCATAAATCCACGGACCGGCTCAGGTTTTGTTCACTATGAGACTGTTGGGGGAGGAATGGGTGCCAGACCCGAATCCGATGGGATAAATGGTCACAGGGTTCACATGGGGAATACCATGAATGTCCCTGTGGAGGCCATTGAGGCGGCATACCCCATTCGCATTGTCTCATATGAATTGATCGGCGATTCTGGCGGTAACGGTAAGTACCGTGGAGGTTGGGGGGTCCGGCGTGTTTACGAGGCCCTTGAACCGGGTATCCGTTTCTCTGTGTTATGTGAGAGGAGCCTTCATCCACCCTGGGGGCTGCTCGGGGGTAGACCAGGAAAGCGGGCATCTTTTTACACGGTCGACCCCGCTGGTGTCAGGACGCTACTTGACTCCAAAGTCGCCGCACTCGAATTACCCCGAGGCCATCGTCTCTTTGTTGAAACAGCGGGCGGTGGAGGCTACGGCATTCCTGAAGAGCAAGACCCCCCGATGGATGAGTGACTTTTTCGTTTCCTTTTGGTTTTCAATCGTCAATTATAAATCCTGTATTATGGAGAAAGCATATGGAAAGAGAATCAGGACTTGGTAACGTCAAATTGTCACCCGTGCGGGCCGGTCTTCTTGTACCGTCCTCAAATATTGTGATGGAGGTGGATTTTTACCGCCACCTGCCTGAAAACTTCACCCTGCACCCTGCCAGGATGTATCTGGAGGAAACAACACGATCCGCGGAGATTAAGATGATCGAAGAGTTCGCACCAGGGGCTGCGGGGCTGGTGAAGACGGTGAGGCCTCATTTTGTTGTATTCGGCTGCACGTCCGCTGGTTCCCTGGGGGGACCCGATTACGACAAAGAGGTCTGTTCGCGGATTTCAGAGATCACAGGGGTGCCGACAATAGGCGTATTTTCCGCCGTGCGGGAAGCACTCTTACAGTCAAAGGCCCGGTCAGTCGCTGTGATCACGCCTTATGTTGAAGATATCAACGCCAGTATAAGACAGGGGTTGGAGGCAGACGGATTTCATGTGGCCGCCATTCACGGAATGGGGATTCATGTGAACTTTGAGCTTGCAACGCCCACCCCCGAGGAGATCGTCAGTTTTGCCACGGATAAACTGAAAGGCGTTCAAGCCGACATCCTATTTGTCTCCTGTACCGATTTTCGGGCCATGGAAGCCATCCCACTGCTCAAAAAACAATTCGGACTTCCAGTTATCACAAGCAATAGGGCCGCCCTGGATGCTGCAATCGCCCTGGGGAAGCGAATTTGAGAAGAGATCGTCTGGACCGAAAGACCTTAACATAAGAAGATGAGGGCCGTTTTACTTTTGTCGTGAAGTTCAACTTTTAAAGAGAGGATTATCAAGATGCCGACGGTTAAAACCCACGCCAAGGGGCAGATCATCATTCCCAAGGAAATGAGGACCCGATTGGGCATAGAGCCGGGGAAGGTGGTGTCTGTGTAGAGAATTTCCTTCGGTTGCCCATTGATATCATTCTACCTGACAGCGACTTGATCTGGAAGGCGGCTGAAATTAAGGCAGACTATTCCATTCCCTATGCCGATTGCTTTGCCGCGGCAACGGCCCTGAGTAAAGGGGCCGCAATCCTCACTGGCGATCCGGAGTTCAAGAAACTCAAAGGGATTGTATCGGTGGAATGGATCTGAATATGGGCGGCATCGATAGCTCGGGGTCTTCGACCCGCATGCGGGTCCGCACGAGGGGTTCACAGCGCCCGAGCGGGACTCACTTTAGTTTACTCCAAACTCCAGCTCACTGGGATATACCATTACCGGTATAGCATTCGGAGAAATTCGGTTTTACTTTCCCTCGTCGATCCATTTCAGCAGTAAGGGAAGTTCCAGTGCTTCCCAGTCCGGAGAGACACGAATCTTAACGAACTGGGAATAAATGGCATCCATCGCCGCTACCGCCTGTTCTATAAGATACATCTTTTCGTAAAAAACCCCTTCAGGGTCCTCTCTTACATCCCGCATCACCTTGGGTGTCTTAAAGGTTTTAAAATTCATCCAGGTGGAATCCAGGATAAAAGACCATTCATTGTCACCGATGATTAATCTGAGCATAGCCTCGATGACCCCTTTATTTTCCGTGAGGGCAAAACGGGCCTCCCTCAAATGGGGGTTTTCCCCGGAACAGGTGATCTTCTCCACCTCTTCTCCACTTTCCGTCTGGAGGACTACCTTGCGGTCAAACCAGAGTTCGGCCTGACCAGTCTCTCCCAGATCAAATCTTCCCTCATTGGTCTCGGTTTTGAACCAGAGCCAGACCAGAAATTCCCGACCCAAAAATTCGCTCTTTTTGACCCTGTCCAGCAATTGCATGGTCACTTAGTCCTCCCTGTAATAGAGAATTCCAGGCCGTCCAGCAGATCTGGCGCCATCCCTTCCCTCTCAAGGACCTGGGAGGCGAGGAAATGAGGGAAAATGCTCTTTAGATGCAGATCAAAGCAGCTAAAGAAAAATTCCGCAAATTCGTCACAGAGCTTGCTGCCGGTGGCGCCGAAAATCAAGACCCCGGTCTGAAGGTTCCAGATCATGTCATAACACTGAGTTCGGGGAATGGCCCTGCTGAGCAGCCTCGCCTTCACAATCTCCCTGATTTCCTGCCGCCGTGCCCTGGGAAGGTATTCCAGACTTTCAGCTTCCTTTATTTTTCGCTCCGACTCCCTGCAGTGCTGATTCAAGGCTTGGGATGGAACACCTCGCCGGTCAACCCGCCAGGACAGGGCAAGGTAAGGTTCCTTGAAATATTCCCTCCCCGGAAAAGAGCTATCCAATGTGTCCAAGATACTGACCCACCCCACCGAGCGCTCATCCTGCGAAGAATCATCAAGATATCGGAAGGCGTAACGGGCAATTCTCTTGGCGAATTCTTCAGGATAGTCCTCCGGGATAGGACCCTCCACCAGATATCGTGTAAAGCTTCCAGATGCGTTGATAAGACCCATTTTATTCCTCACAACAACGAAAGATTGTTTCAGGAGAGCTCAAAGGCTGCCCTTCCCGCCCCAGCTGCCATGGGAAAGGGGTACGTCCATCAGTAAGTAACTACCTCAATCTATAAGTCTATAATTGTTTGCTTTGGCGATTCGCTCACCCCTTCGCACAGCATACCCGACGCCTTGACCAGTCATACCAAGATGTCTTGCCAAATCTGCCAATGAATATCCCAGTTCCCCAACCGCCCAGTAACAATACAACCCCCTCGCTTCCGCCCTTATTTTTTGACGGCTCTTTGAATATAA
>JAZDES010000178.1:0-16348 GCA_043808585.1 Pseudomonadota bacterium
AAAGGACGTAAAGGACGGCATCATTTCAAAGAACGGCAGTGAGGTCTTGAACCTCGTTACGGAACAGCCCCATAAGAGGATCTCCCTATGAAGAGCCCTCTCCCCTGCCTGGCAGAAACTGTATTTAAAGGTAAGGGGGCGTGCCACAGGCTGTGAAGAATTTGTGTTACGTCCTTTGCAAAAAAGACCCTCACGGTCCGTCATCTTACTCCTCAGTGTTTTCAAAGGGCTAAAGTGTTACAGAAAATCTTTAACCATCATGAGTGCGTCCTGGCCCTCCGAGTAGAAACTCCTCTTTATCTCAGAGGGCAAGAACCCATGTTTCCTGAAAAGCCTTTTCGCCGGGAGGTTATCAGGGGCCGTGTGCAGGATCAATACTTCCATATTAAGCATCTCTGCCTTCCTTACCGCCTCCCTCATTAGGAGATCCCCAATACCGGCCTTGTGCATTGAAGGTTCTACCGCAATTGCCAACAGTTCACCCGCGAGGCCTTCCTGCCACTCCCCTGAAGGAATACCCAGCATGGCAAAACCCGCAGGTCGCTTTCCCACCAGCGCCAATATGGTCACCGCGATCCCTGTCTCAAACCAGAGCGGCAGTAATTCCTCATACGGACCGTAACGGCGAAAGACCTTTCCGGATAGAGTTCGGATATAGTCTGTATCAGTCTCTTCGGCCTGCCGCAAAATGATCGGTTTCCTGAGAACAACCCTCCCCTTCTGAGGATCTCGACGCCTCGGGTAGTCCCCACCTTTCTTTATAGTGCGATCTCCTGCCTGCCTTGCCTGTCTCAGCCTGGCAATCCTTTTGGTTTCACCATATTTACCGAATCGGCCGCCCTTACTCATGATTGAACCTGACGAGCAGCTGGAGCCCCCTCAACTCCGAATTGCTGTAGCCCTTGAGACAATGCCTTTGGCCTTGCTTCTCGGTCGTTCTGGATTAAATAATCAGGACATTGCAGGCCAAACCTGAAACTTGATGATGGACGGGAATCCTCTACCTCTTTCCAGTTTTCCAGTATCAAGTATCATTGTGCCTATTAACCATCCAGCCCTGTCATGTCAAGCCACATCCTCACAGGCCATCCATCTAACGCTTTGCAACAACAGGGTTGACACACAATAACAGGGCCTCTTATACTCCAATGCCTGAAAAAGAACCACCAAGACATCTTGCCGGGCGGCGGACCAGCCTCCGACCCGTTATCAGGAGAAAGGAACTCACCATGCCTCTAAGCCTCGATTCCCTTGCCGACCGCGACATCGAAACCCTGGTCCATCCTTACACGAACCTCGCCCTCCACCAGGAGAAGGGCCCGCTTATTGTGGTGCGCGGAGAGGGGATTCATGTATGGGACAAGGACGGCAAGGAGTATATAGAGGGCCTGGCAGGCCTCTGGTGTGCGGCCCTCGGCTTCAACGAGAAGGCCCTGGTGGAAGCCGCCAGGGAACAACTCAACATGTTGCCCAACTACCACCTGTTCGGGAACAAGAGCCACGTTCCTGCAATCCAGCTTGCCGAACGGCTTAAGGCCATGGCGCCGATGCCGGTCTCAAAGGTCTTTTTTGTCAACTCCGGCTCTGAAGCCAACGACAGCCAGATCAAGCTGATCTGGTACTACAATAACGCGATCGGCAGGCCTGAAAAGAAAAAAATTATCAGCAGAATCAGGGCCTATCACGGTGTAACGATAGCCACATCGAGTCTCACAGGGCTCCCCTTTGCGCACCAGGACTTCGACCTTCCGATCCAGCGCATCCTGCACACGGATTGTCCCCACCATTATCGTTTTGCCGAGCCGGGTGAGACAGAGGAGGAATTCGCCTCGCGCCTGGCCCACAACCTGGAAGAACTGATCATCCGGGAAGGCCCTGACACCATTGCCGCCTTCATCGCAGAGCCTGTCATGGGAGCAGGAGGCGTGATCGTCCCACCCACTACCTATTTCGAAAAGGTGCAGGCGGTTCTAAAAAAGTATGACATAATCTTCATAGACGACGAGGTTATCTGCGGCTTCGGGCGTACAGGTAATCCTTTTGGCTGCCAGACCTTCGGCTTTACCCCTGACACAATGACAGTAGCAAAGGGCCTCTCCTCCGGCTATCTCCCTGTGGGCGCCGTACTAATTCCTGACCGTATCTTTGAGGCCATGCTGGAAGAGAGCCGGAAACTCGGTATCTTCGCTCATGGATTCACTTATTCGGGACACCCCGCCTGCACGGCAGTTGCCCTCAAGAACCTAGAGCTCATGGAAGAGCGGCGGATATTCGAGCATGTGCGTGAGGTCATGCCGCGGTTTCAAGAGCGCCTCAGTGCCCTGGCAGATCATCCCCTGGTGGGTGAAGCCAGGGGTGTAGGACTACTAGGCGCCTGCGAACTTGTTGCTGACAAGGGATCAAAGCGGTCTTTCCAGCCAAGACAGGGAGTTGGCCCCTATTGTGCTGCCCGGGCACAGCACCATGGCCTGATCCTGCGAAGCCTGGGTGATAACATCGCCTTCTGCCCACCCCTTATCATCAGAGAAAACGAAATCGACGAACTCTTTGATCGCTTCCTCAAGGCACTCGCAGATACAGAGGTATGGGTGGAAAAAGGAGGTCTCAGAATGCCTTATAGCCCTTGAGATGCGGGCTCGATTTTAGATTTGATCACTGAAACTGGAAACACGACGAGATAAAGAATTATAAGCTATTTCAAGTTTCAGACTTCTCAGGCACCTTTTCCACATATACCTTCATGAGGATCTTTCCCCAACCCCCTTTGTCGAGACCCACATCCGTACATTGTACTATCTGGAATCGCTCAAGATTGGGGTCGGACTTGGTGATAAATCTCTCATAGACTACCGGCAAGGCATGACTGACCGGCCCCAGGGCAAACATGCACATCCTCTTCGGACACTCCTCGGTGATCAGCTGACCACCCCCGGTCATTACGAAGCGGTCTCCCACCTGGTGCCGGGCGTGACAACCATGGGATTCGATAACCTCGGCCACAACGCGGCACTTGACGAACTCAGGGGTCTGGGTGACCATCTTTACCTTTTGCGGATCGGAGCGAAAGATCTCCATCTCCTCATCAGTGTATCCCATGTGCCTCTGAAAAAGTCTCCATATCTCCTCTACTTCCATCTCAACACCTCCCCCCTATCAAACGAATCAATTTATGCCCTTACAGCCCCTTGTCCCCCAAATCCCCGTCGCTCTCCCGGGCGATGATTGCCGCACCAAGGGCTCCCACGATCTGGGGTTCGTCGGGCACCCTGATTGGATGCCCGATGTCTTCTGAGAGGAGCCTTACCACCGCCCTGTTCTTGGCAACCCCGCCTGTCATGACTACCTGATCTTTCACGCCAACACGTGTGGCAAGGCCGGCAGTGCGGCGGGCTATGGCACGGCTTACCGCCATGGAGATATCACGCGGCTTCTTGCCCTGGCTGATAAGGCTAACCACTTCACTTTCAGCAAATACAGTGCATGTGGAAGAGATCGTCAGTCCTTCTTGTGATTCAAAGGCCAATTCGTCCATCTTGTCCAGAGGGATGTCCAGGGCGCTGGCCATTACCTCCAGGAAACGCCCTGTACCTGCAGCGCACTTATCGTTCATGGCGAAATTCACGACCCGGCCTCCCTTTCCTATCAGGATCGCCTTGGAGTCCTGTCCACCAATATCAACGATCGTCCCCACATCCGGGAAAAGATAGAGCCCGCCTCTGGCATGGCAGGCTATCTCCGTCCTTGAATCTTTGGCTTCCCGGACCCGTGCCCTGGAGTATCCGGTTGAAACCACCCTGACAACATCCCCTTGGCTCAAGCCTCCCTGGAGAAGTGCAGCCTTAAAGGCCTCAGTTGCAGCCCTTTGTGAATCGCTGCCAGTGGGCAAGATAGCATAACTGATGATCTTTTCATCCTCGTCGATCACCACGGCATCGGCCGTGAGAGATCCAACGTCTATTCCTGCGTAGAAGCTCATCAGATGGCATCCATCGATTCTATGAAGGCCTCGAGCCTCGTCTCCACCTGGGCATCCGAGTAGACCCTGGGGTCATTCTGGTCCGCCTCGATTACGACACCCGGCCTGCCCGTGAGCTTACTAACCTCGTCCTGCAACCGATACATACCCACAGAGTATGGCTTGCAGGAGCGGTTTGAGTGCATAATAAAACCGGTAAGGGAAAATTCATCCATCAGCTGAGCCAGATACTTGATACGCTCCTCAAAACCCAAATTGATGTAGACGTTCAGGTAAGAGGCGGCCACAAGTTCATAGGGGTCGGTAATCCCCTCCACTTGGTAATTACTCAACCCTCCCCAACTGTTGGCATAGGTAGTGACCACCAGCGTGCATTTCTTCTCCTCAAAAAACCTCTCAAGCCGTCGCATCTTGAACCAGACAGGGAGGTTATCCCACAGCACGCGGTATCTCTCGTCAGGTATCGAGCCTATCTTTTTGTCAGCTCGTTCGGCCACCTCCTCATAAAGAAGCCTGTAATAGTCCACGCATTCCCTCGTACCTCGGAGGGTCACAATAGGTCCAAGGTGGATAAAGGAATCCAGGCTGTTGAAAGGAGATGGGACTGTCTTGCCCAAATAGAGCATCCTTTTCCAATAGTCGGCTGCATCCCTACTCAGGCCCAGGACCTCGTAGAAACGTTCACGATCGAAGCGGCGACCGGTGAACTCTGAGAGAAAATCCTCCAGATCCCTGAACTGTCTGACAGTATAATCGATCAGGTCTTTGTTAAGGCCCTCGTGAAGGAAGGGGGTATCCACGATGAACAAGGGGACATGATATTTTCTGGCTACAACCTCATACCATTTGATCACTGTCTTGCAGATATTGGTGGAACAGAGGAGGAAGTGAGGAGGAGGAAGACCCGCCGCAGGCCCCCCTTGGGTAATATCTGCCCCAAAATCGGTTCGAGCATAGGCGCAGATGTCCTGAGAAAACCCGGCCTGCTCAGCCGCCTCCATCAGCTCCACCGATTGGTGATTGGCAGCACACATGGCCGCATAGTTCTCGGGATAAATGGGAATAATATCCATGGCAAAGAGGAACTCCACGGGCGCACCACTCGTTATCCAGGCTATTGGCTTCTCCTTGGTGGTCTTGGCCTCTATATAATAATTGGTCATGAGTTCCTTCATCTTGGAGAAGGCCTTGAATTCTGTCATCGCTCTATCCCTCCAGGATCTCGCAAAAGGCGTTGATCCTTGTCTTGACAGCGTCAAAATTGGTCATGGAAAGCTCAACATCAATGGTTGCGGAGGGGATATTCTCCTCCTTGAGCCGCTCAATGAGCTGTGGACGGTCAAAGGCATCCGGCTCGCAGAACTTGACGTACCAGAATAGCACCCCGTCCGCTCCAGCACTCTTAACCTTGTCCACAAGATAGGGGTGGCGGTCATTGTCCGGGTTGTAAATGCAAGGGCAGGGTGCCGGGCCAAAGAGGAATTCCGTTACCCCCTCCACCAGGTCCCCCACCCTGAACTCCCCTTTGGAGACGGTCCGCCAACCATTGGCAAAGTCATCGTCCACCGCAGCCACTCCCAAATCATCAAGGATCCCGTAAATCTCCATGGGGTCAAACACAAGACCGGAAAGAAGTAGCCTTGGACCTGGAGCCTTGCCCTCCCGGCCTTTAAGCCCCTCCAGTCCCTCAAGCAGGGCCTCAAGCATATTATTATATGTGGCTGGAGGCAGAAAGAAACCGGCCTTGATGGCGGCATAGAAATCCCTGTTCTTTATTCTGCCCGGGCTTTTGCGGCGTATTTCGTATAGCCTTCGCTGAAGGGCGCGGGTGCGGCCGCGTGTCCTGGCGGCCTCGACCAATGAATCGGTATGGATCCTTTGGCCGGTCACATCTTCAAGCCCGCTAACCACCGACTGAATCACACTCTTTAGATACGACCGCCTGGCCTCTACGGTCCTTGTGATGGGGATGGAAAGTTCTACTGTAGGCTTTGGAAAAAGCCTCTTGTATATCTCCCTGAGGTTAATCAATGTATCGCAGAGAGAGGTAAAGGCATATGCCTTGACCATATCTGCGCCCCCTATCAGCTCCAGCTCCAGCACCGACCTTGCCACTGAGCAGCAATAGGACTGAAGATAGGCATCTGATTTGCCAAGGGGCAGGTTGTTGCCCCACAGCTGCACCGCGTATCCCCCTGCTGCATCGATCAATTCCATGGGAAAATAGGCCGGCATCACTCCGACCACCGGGCGGTTCTGCTCCTTTTCATATTTCAAAACGGTCCTGGATACATTGGATATTACTTCATAGAAGGGCTCAAACATCCTCTGGAATCCTCCAATTTACCTCGATCCATGGCTAAGGCCTTGCTAAGCCATCACTCTAACCTTTCTGATCTCCAACGTTGCAGAAAAACCAGTTAACCAATTTGATTCATTAGCAATAAAGTTTCAGGAACCTGAAACGTGACCACTGGTCACTGAACACAGCACACTGTTTTGGTTGCGGCCGAAGGCCTGCATTAGGTGTTTGCCAGGGTTCCCCCATCCACATAGATAGATTCTCCTGTTATGTAATTGGAATCGTCGGAGCAGAGGAAAAGGACAGCACCCACAATCTCCTCGGGCTCAGCCAGCCGCCTCTTGGGAATCCTCGCCGTAATCATTTTTTCAACTTCAGGGTTATCCCAGATAGGTTGACTGAAGGCTGTCTTGGTCAAACCAGGACCAACAGCATTGACATTCACATTAAGAGGAGCCCATTCCACTGCCATGCACTTGGTCAACATAGTGAGGGCTGCCTTGCTGGCATGATAAACTCCCATTCCTGCGCCCCCGCGAACCGCACCCACGGTGGTGATATTGACTATCCTGCCCCCGCCTTGTTGGCCCATGATCTTGGCCACGGCCCTGCTCAGCAGGAAAACGGCCTTGCAGTTGGTGTCAAAGATCTTGTCCCACCCATCCTCTCTCAGGTCCATGAGAGGCCTGAGAAAACTCCTGGCCGCATTGTTTACCAGGATGTCCACGCGGCCATAGGTGTTCATGGTTGTTTCAACCAATCTTTCTATCTGCTCACTCAGCATCAGGTCGGTCACCACTGCAGCGGCCTCGCCCCCCTTGGCCTTGATCTCATGAGCAACCTTCTCAAGCTCCTCATGGGTCCTGGAGGCCAGGACCAACTTGGCGCCGCATTCAGCCAGGCCCAGCGCAATGGCCCTGCCGATACCTTTTCCCCCTCCAGTTACTATTGCAACCTTGTCCCTTAGATCATAATTTTTCGCCATCTCCCGGACTCCTTTCAAACTCATTTTCTTCCATCTGCTAAGACGGATGCGTTAGACCCTATACCGTTTTATCCTAAGAATGTCCATATATTGTTAGGAGACCCGGTTTTTATTGCTTGACGCATGGATGCAGCTCCACTACCCTTTCGTGGTACAAGTGAAATGTTGAAATCTCTGTAGCACTTTGAAAGAAAGGCAGAAGACCGCGAGGGTCTTTTTTCCAATGGACGTAACCCAAATTCTTCACAGCCTGTGGTACGCCCCCTTACCTTTAAATACAGTTTCTGCAAGGCAGGGGAGAGGAAAAAAGACCCTCGCGGTCGGTCATGCGACTCATCACTGTTTTCAAAGCACTAAACTATTACAAATCTCTTAGTTTTGTGGGAGGCGAAAGGCTATGTTTTTTGAATTATCAGAGAAGGCAAAGGATTTTCAGGTTCGCCTGCTGGCGTTCATGGACAAATACATCTATCCCAACGAGCCGACATTTCTGAGACAAATAAATGAGGGCAATCGTTGGGAACCCACACCTATTGTGGAGGAACTGAAGGAAAAGGCCCGCAAAGAGGGACTGTGGAACCTCTTCCTGCCGGAAAGCGAATACGGCGCAGGGTTGGCCAATTACGAATACGCCCCATTGTGCGAAATCATGGGCCGCTCGCCCATGGCCCCCGAGGTCTTCAACTGCTCGGCCCCGGATACCGGCAATATGGAGACCATTGTCAGGTATGGCAATGAAGAACAAAAGGAGAAATGGCTCAAGCCCCTCCTTGCGGGCGAAATCCGTTCCGCCTTCTGTATGACAGAGCCCGACGTGGCCTGCTCCGATGCCACCAACGTCCAGGCAAGCATCACGAGGGACGGCAACGAATACGTGATCAACGGCAACAAGTGGTGGGCCTCCGGGGCAGGGGACCCGCGATGCAAGCTGTTCATATTCATGGGCAAGACCAACCCAGATGCGCCGCGCCACAAGCAACAATCGATGATCCTCGTTCCTAGCGATGCCCCTGGCGTAAAGGTCATACGGACACTCACGGTCTTTGGATACGATCACGCACCTCACGGACACGGCCATATCAGATTCGAGAATGTCCGTGTACCGGTATCTAACATATTGCTGGGTGAAGGACGCGGCTTTGAGATTGCGCAAGGCCGCCTGGGGCCTGGCCGGATCCACCATTGTATGCGAACCATCGGCGTGGCAGAGCGAGCACTTGAAGAACTTTGCATGCGTGCCCAATCGCGGGTCGCATTCGGCAACACCCTTGCTGAGATGGGATCGGTTCGTCAGGACATAGCCAAGTCCCGCATCGAAATCGATCAGGCCCGTCTCCTCACCATGAAGGCCGCCCACATGATGGACACAGTTGGCAACAAGGTCGCCCGGAACGAGATCGCCATGATTAAGGTGGTTGCACCAGATATGGCCTTAAGGGTACTTGATCGCGCCATACAGGTCCACGGCGGCAAAGGCGTTTCATCTGATACCTGGCTGGCGGCGGCCTGGGCGCAGATCCGTACCCTCCGCCTGGCAGACGGGCCAGACGAAGTGCACCTTGAGACCATTGCGAGATTGGAGCTAAAGAAGCACTCATGAACCCTGATAAAGAACTCATCCAGGTCCGGCCTGCCCATCGTTTTGACGAAAAGGCCTTAGTCGATTTCCTGAAAGAAAGGCTCGAAGGCTTCACTGAAGGTTTGTCGATACGTCAATTTGGATACGGCAATTCCAATCCTACCTTCTTGCTCTCCACCGGTAAAAGGGAATACGTCCTTCGTAAGAAACCGCCGGGCAAGCTACTACCTTCAGCCCACGCCGTTGACCGTGAGTACCGAATCCTAAAGGCCTTAAGGGGTACGGGTGTTCCGGTCCCTGAAACGTACCTTCTATGTGAAGATGCATCTATTATTGGCACCCCATTTTATATTATGGAGCGGATAAAGGGACGGATCTTCCGCGACCAGACCGCACCTGAGGTCTCGGACAAAAAGGAGCGGGCCGCCATCTTCGACGCCATGAACGAGACCCTTGCCAGGATCCACCTGGTAGACTGGAATGCCCTGGGGCTTGCCGATTATGGTAAGCCAGGCAATTACATGGCCCGGCAGGTGGCCAGGTGGACCAAACAGTATGAGGCCTCAAAGACCCACGAAATCGAGAGCATGAACAACCTGATCGAATGGCTGCCCAAGAAAGTCCCGGACGACGATAGCACCGCCATAGTCCACGGGGACTACCGTCTCGAAAATCTGATCCTCCACCCAAGCGAACCGCGCGTGCTGGGCATACTGGATTGGGAGCTGTCAACCCTGGGGCATCCGGTAGCGGACTTGGCTTACAACTGTATGGGCTACCATCTTCCTCCCTTTGGGGCCAGTCGTGTCGGTTATGACCCAGACAAGCTTGAACGGCTGGGGATCCCCACCGAGGCGGATTACATTGCCGCCTATTGCAGCCGAACCGGCAGACAGGGGATTTCTAACTGGGAGTTTTTTCTTGCCTTTAGCCTCTTTCGCCTCGCAGCCATCGTGCAGGGTGTCTACAAGCGAGGCCTGGACGGGATCGCCAGTTCTGCCATTGCGAAGACCTACGGTGCCCAGGTACAATTCTTGTCGGACGTCGCCTGGCAGATTGTTTCAAAACCCAGCATGTCTTAGACGTGGCCGAGGTCGTCCTCCAGACGTCCACTTACGGGGGAATGCCCATCTGCGTAAAAGGTCTCCAGGTCGCGCGGGAGGTATTCGAGAAGTCCCCTGCCAAAGCACCCGCCATTGACTGAGCCATAGAATTTATGAAGGACATTTTCATGATTTCATGTACCCCCAAGGACATCGTACCTCTTCAGTTCGAAAAGCTTTTTGTCTTGAGTGGCAATGATATGGTAGAATTTATCCTGCGGGATATAGATGTACGGAACGTCCTCTTGCCTCCGGTAAAGGAAGTGTGAGAGGATCATTCGATTCGCGGCCCTGTGGCCGATAATCATGATGTTTTGGAAATCGCGGCTTAGATAGAGGGCCTTCTTTATGCCGTGGTCAAACCTTTCCTTCATGGAGGCATAGCCCTCCCCCCCGGGATAGATGTAGTTATATTTGTCATGCCGCCTTGCTGAATATACACCGGGCATCTTCTTGCGGATTTCCTCATAACTCATACATTCACAGATTCCGGCGTCGATCTCATCGAATTCCCTAAAGGTGATAATCACGCACTCCCTTTGTGCCTGAGCTACCGGTTCTGCAGTCTGGATCGTGCGCTTCTTATTGCTGGTAAAGATCATAGGGATCTTTTTTCCCCTGAAATAGTTCGCAAGCGCCTTGGCCTGGGCCTTTCCCTTTTCAGTCAGGCCGGAATCCCCGCCGATCCTGTTTTCCAGGTTAAAGTAGGTCTCCCCGTGTCTGATCAGGTATAGGTTTTTGACGGTATCGGTCACCAGAAAATCCCTTATCCTGTCGTACCAGGGGAGATCATCTGTAATCTCTTCCTCGGTAATCTGGTTGTTCAAGGAATCCAGTCTCACGAAATTTCTTTCATCTTTCAGGGGAACGTAAATGGCGTTGTAATAAGCTATCCGTTGTCTAAAGCCCTGTAAGGCATCTTCCTGTTTCAGATGGCGGAATTCCGGAAGCGCTATCTTTCTCCGAATGCCAGCCTCGAGAATCTCCTCATCATTGTTTGCACATTCGACAAAAAGGATGGGATGAGCGTTGAGCAGCCGACTGGTCATTTCTCTTCTATTGCGACTCACGTTCGTTGCATCAAGAATGGCTACCTGTCCCAAGTGGGACAGGAAATCCTTGGCGCGCTGGATATTGATCAGGGCAATCTTCTCCCTGAGGGCGACTCCCTGTCTGTTAAGGGGGTCGTAGAACTCGGGGTAGGACGTATCCTCGCGAAAGAGCTTTCGCCTGAGATCTCCGTTGTTGAAGATCCTGGTCTTGATGCCATCCTTAGCCAGGTTTTCCCTCAGCTTGTTGGCGATGGTGGATTTTCCCCTCGCGGGGAGGCCAACCATGACGATGTATAGCTTTTTCTCTCTCATAGGATCAACCCCGATGTTGCATTAAAAGCACTCTAAATTGTCCTTCGAACTCCCTGCCCTTCGGCCTCGTAAAGCTTTGCGAGCCGTAGGTCTGCAGCCCGGAACAACGGGTCCCCATATTCTCGAAAACGGGCATCATACAGGCCTGAGAGTTGATATTTGTTGCAAATCCATCGCAACATCGAGGCCAATTTTACCCATTGGCATCAGGAATTCAATCTAAAAGGCGCGTAGTGTGATTTCTAATTGAGCCGCTTGACCCAACGAGCCAGGCAATGTCATGATCCCTTTCCTCAGTGTGGGATGTGAGGATAGCTATGTCTTTGCTTGACAGAGACTATTGATTTCTGGAAGCATGAAAGCACCTAAGACCTGAAGGTAGGCTGATATGTACATGGACCTAACTAATATTCCTATTATTGATACCCACGTGCATGTTTTCCCCCAAAGACTTTCAAATGCAATAAGGCAGTGGTTTGAGGGATATGCCTGGAAATTCAAATACCAGGGCACGTCGGAAGAGTTGATACAAGCCCTGTTCCAGAATGGGATCGCGGGGCTCGTACTTTTGAGCTACGCACACCGTCCAGGGATCGCCCATCAGCTTAACGAGTTCGTTGCCGGTATGATACGCCGTTTTCCTAACACGGTTGGCCTGGCAGCACTCCATCCAAGAGATGATAACCCGCTTGATATATTAAAAAGGGCCCACGAGGAATTGGGCCTCTGCGGCCTGAAGATGCATTGCCACGTTCAAAAGACAGCCGTTGATGATCCGATCCTTTATCCCGCCTATGAGGCCTTGATTCAATTGGATGGAATCTTGAACATACATGCCGGACGGGAGCCGGCCGTCGATGCATATGGAATGGATGTGAGGTCTATAACCGGCGCCAAGCGTGTAGAAAATGTCCTCAAGCGCTATCCCGAGTTAAAGATGATCATTCCACACTTGGGATTTGATGAATCGGATCGGTTTTATGGGCTTCTGGATGAGTACCCAAATCTCTATCTGGACACCACCATGGTCCTGGCCAATTTCTTCGATGTTAAGGTGGAGCGAGAAAAACTCGTCCAGCATGCAGACCGGATCCTCTATGGCTCGGATTATCCCCACATCCCCTACGACATGGAACAAGAAATCAGGGCCATATCAGACATGGATTTGGGCGAGGAGGCGACCCGGAAGATTCTCTTTGAAAACGCGACCAGACTATTTCCGATCACACCCCGTACTAATACACTTGAAAAACGGTCATAAAAAAACCGGTTACTAGATATTTAATGCAGCATCGGAGTTGAGAAGAAACGTTTCGCTATGATCCTTACCAATAGGGAAGATGAAGTCTGACTTCAGGAATACCGATTTTTATCCGAGGCCAAAAAAATCGTACAAAAAGACAACTCGTGTCAGCAGCTTAGGTGGCCTGTTGAACGATGCCTCGAAGAAGGGAAAAGTGAAATTACGACAAAAAGGTTATGCCATCACATAAATACCCCTTTGACCGCTCTTGATTTTGCCCTGCTTCGTCAGCCTGTAAATTATGTCATTTGCTTTTCTCCCCTCCAGACCGGTCTTCTTTTTGAGGGTCGCAAGATCTATCCCTTTTGGTGATCCTTGAATAGCGCCCAAGACATTATCAACAGCACTTGCCCTTACTTGCTTACGGGCGGCTTTCTCTTTCGCTGGCTTAGCTGACTTAGCCTTGATTGTTCTCTTAACCCTGGGTTTCTTAGAAGCCTGAACCTTCCCAAGCTTCTCCAGTTCCTTGGCTATTTTTGCTGTTTTCTGTGACAACTCCTTTAGAGTTCTCGATACCTGACTCAAGTCCTTTTTCAGTTGCTTCATTTTTTCCTCCTTTGCCCTTCCTTAGTTTATGTATTCCGATCCTCATTTATCAATCATTAGCTAGCCTTATAGAAAAAAAGGGAAAGGTTGTCAAGTAAACTCTGGGTTCACCTTGAATTGTGAATTGAGATGCTTGAGCTGCCGGAACGAGGTTGTCCGTTGTTCCACAATTCTGGCATCGACCTTTAGGAGTTCTTCAAGTAAAAATGAGCTATTTATAGGGGCTGAAATCAACCCCACGCTCACGGGCGCGCTCCTCGTACCAGGCCATTTCGTCCTGGGGAGGAGGTACCAGTTCTTCGGGCTGCTTTCGGACCAGCCGGATGGCCTCGGAAGGGCAGGTACTCACGCAGAGGCCACAGCCGATGCACCGATCCTTGACAACCTCATAAGCCTCCTCACCTTCCTCTATGGCATTTACCTGGCAGCGCTCATCCGCGCAGGTACCGCAGGCCGCGCATTCGTCCGGGTCGATGGCAGCGAAATAGTAAGAATTGACGACTTTGGAGGCAGGGATGTTCAGGTCGTTGATCCCTCGAAGTACGCCACAACAACAGCCGCAGCAGTTGCAGATGAAAAAGTGACCGCCTGCAACATTCCATGTCAAATGGACCAGGCCATTCTCCTCTGACTTGTTAAGCAGTTCATAGGCCTCTTCTTTTGAGATCTTTCGGCCTGTCTTTACATCGTCGAAGACATTGGGCACAGGGGCAATGGCCAGACAGACCTCCAGGGGTCTGTCACATGGGTTTTCCAGGAGCCCCTGCTCCTTTTTGCAGATGCAATCATTCAGAAGAAACGACTGTCCGTTTTCCACGATCGACGAGACCTTCTCGTAGGTAAGGGCCTCGTGCCTGGCCGGGATCTCTCGTTCTACAGGGATCACCTGCATAAACTGCGGCTTCTTTTCAAAGAACTGCTGACCATAGACCTTCATGTATTCTTCACACAGCTCAGCAAGTTCCCGATCCATGTGGGGCAACTGGAACTCGTATATGCCGAAGGCCCAGGGAACCATCTTGAACAGTTTCGTATCTCCAAGTTTAACACCGAAGAGCTGGCCCCCTTCCCACATGCTCGTCAGCATTTCCTCGAGCCCTTCCAAAGGGCGCCCGGTACGTTCCGCAATCTGTTCCGCGGTTTCAAAGATCAACCTCAGATCGCAGAACAGTTCGGCCTGTTCGGGTTGGAATATCCTCTTGAGCAGTTTGATCTCAACCCCGCTTTCGGTCGATGGAAAACCGTTGGGGAGGGTGTCAAGGACCTTAGCAAGCTTGTAATAAATCTCGTCGCTCATTGATTGCTGCCTCCTGTCTTATAGATTTTCTTGAAGCACAACTCTGCCATTCTTGCCGATAACATTGTTCTGAAACCCTCACGCCAAGGTCCAATGTCGCAAAGCTTTTCTGGTTCGATTTCGATCTGGCTCTCTTACTGGTACCGATCCCTAAGTGCTTCGATTCGCAAATACGGTAACGTATATTAACGTGGCTGGATCAAGACAATTGCTCACTCAGCACTAAGTCCCGAGTAAATGAATTCGTTATCGAATTTATGAATCGAGGGACTTAGTAGGCTGTACCGGTAAGGCGTTTTAGTTAAGTCAATAAATTCGAAATCCGAATACCGAAATCCCTGGCCCAGATGTGGATTAATATGGCTCTATCCTGAAGCCATAGGTTCCAAAGTATTCCAAGCCAGGAGTCTGTTCAAGATATGTCGCGCTCTCCGAGGCGTAGGCACTTTACGATAAAATCCGAAATCCTAATGTTGACAATCTCGTAAGAAGTCCGAAATGACCCCTTTTCGTCATTCCCGCGAAGGCGGGCATCCAGAAAACTTTCCGACACCTTATGGATTCCCGCTTTCGCGGGAATGACTTTAGGTAGGACGTCAACTTAATTAAGTCGTTCATTATAGGATTGTTTTCCCGCTAAAAGCGGGATGCTTCGATATTCGGATTTAAGACTAAAGAGAGCTCCAGAGGTTGTTCCCTGGGCTTCTGGTAGACCTCTTTTCTTGAAGAAGCTCCCGTTGCTTCAACGGTAAGAGGCGGATGCCGGGGCGCTGAGAAAAAGGTCAGCGCCCCGTTAAAGACAAGGTAGAAGAATTACTTAAAAAACACTCTCGGCAGCCACAAGGCAGTCTGCGGGAAAAACAGAACGATGGCAAGGCCTGCGCACTGGAGTATCATGAACTCCATCATGCCCCGATAGATCTTCCCCAGTTCCCAGTCGGGGGCGACTCCTTTCAGGTAGTAGGCGGCCATGGCCACTGGCGGGGAAAGGAAGGCGGTTTGAAGATTTACCGCCACCAGGGTCGCAAACCACACCAGGTTGTACCCCATTTCCAGGACCACAGGCATAAAGATGGGGACAAAGATCAGGATGATGGCCGGCCATTCAAGGGGCCAGCCGAGGATAAAGATCACCACCATCAACATGACTATCATCAACATCGGCGGAAATTGGAACCCAAGCATGGTATCGGTAATCAGGGTTGCCGTACCCAACCTGGCAAAGACCGCACCGTAGATGTTGGAGGCAACTGCAAGGAAGAGGATCATACTGGAGGTCTGAAGCGTCTTGAGGCCTGCGGCCTTGAGGTTCGCCAGGTTCAGCTTCCCGTAAATCAGTGTAAGCAGAATTGCCCCCGAAGCAGCCATTGCAGCCCCCTCAGTGGGCGTTGCCAGCCCCGCAATGATGCTCCCCAGGGAGGCGAAGATAACGAACCCCAGCGGCGCTATGCCTGAAAGGAACTCCCGGAGTATCTGGAACATTGAAGTCGGCCGCTCCTCTACGGGCAGCCGGGGTCCCAGCGCTGGATTGATATAGCATCTCGCCAGCGTATAGCTAACAAAGAGGCCCGAGAGGATCAGGCCCGGAATAATGGCTGCCAGGAAGAGCTGGACGACCGAGACACCCAGGACCGGTCCGAGGAGCACCAGCATCACGCTGGGCGGAATCAGGATGCCCAGACACCCGCCTGCTGTGATGACGCCTGCAGAGAGGGCCGTATCGTAGCGGGCCTTCATCATCGCCGGCGCTGCCAGGAGCCCGATT
This sequence comes from Pseudomonadota bacterium, assembly GCA_043808585.1. GTDB lineage: Bacteria > Desulfobacterota > DSM-4660 > Desulfatiglandales > Desulfatiglandaceae > CAYVMN01. The sequence continues at coordinate 16,221 of JAZDES010000178.1, forward strand.
ACCGTGACCGAGGCCCCGATGATGCCGGTGGCCGTGGCAAAGATCGTGGCGGTCAGGAGGACACCAAGGTACAAAGACCCTCTGATACGCGCAAAAATAAACTGGAATGACTTGAAAAGGCGCTCCAT
>JAZDES010000179.1:0-24677 GCA_043808585.1 Pseudomonadota bacterium
ATCTGGCTAATCTTCGCATAACCGAACAAATAACAAATCGTACCTGACCGGTCAGGTTGTTTAATTACAAATGGACGTCCCCTATTCCAGGGGTTGCGATTTCAGGTTGTTCTCAATGAGAGATGCTGTCCAAGACCAGGAATAGGGAGGCGATATTGGACAGACTGAGGCTCTAGAGGCATTGTATCAAACGGATTATCAATCCATTCCCATAGATCGCGGTACGTAAAGAGGTTCCAGCGAAGGAAGGCAACTAGGTTAGATAGAGACCATCCGAATTTTGATTTGAACTGGAGGAACTTGATCGGCAGCATAGCGATCAATGCTGTCCAAATTTGAATGTATAGTGCATTTTCGCTGGTACCCACAAAGGTTTTGATTTTCAGGTTTTGCTTTAGTGCCTTGAAAAACAGTTCTATCTGCCACCTGTCTTTGTAAATGGCTGCGATGGTGTTAGCACCGAATTTAAGGTGATTGGTAAGCAAAACGATCTCCTCCTCGTTTTCGCTATCCCAAACGATCACTCTGCGAAGGATATAAGGGCAGTCCTTTTTAGCATTGTGGCCGGCAAACTGGATGAGTTCATCTGAGAGGACATTTCCGGTGAGTGGAGGGGTCCTAACTTTCAAAACCGTGTAGTCAGCATTTTCTTTCATTCGGGTTACGAAGAAGATACCTTATTTGGAAAACCCTTATGAGCAAGGCTTCTAACGGCCCGCTGGGGACCCAGTAAAATAGCGGCTCTCAGAGGTTGGTGATTTTATGCCCTTTCCAACTACCTGATAATACATTCTAATTTGGCCGTGCAAAAAATGTCTTCCACGGAAGTTGATTAAATCCTTGGAAAATTGAGGTAAGAAACCTGTGATAGCCCCAATTCGGCGAGATCGAGTGAACCTGTGGTATCTGATTCCATATCTGAATGTGAAATTTCATTAGCTTTTGCTTTTGATCTCGGATTTGAAGCTGTATTTTCAAGTCCTGGTGTTACTGCGGGCTTTGACATCCTTGGATTCGTTATCCAGCGCTGTAGAGAGTATTGGATCTGGAGCCGACCTATGCCCTTTCAATAATACGACGTCCATCTAATCGGTCTAAAATTTCCACTAACTTCCTTTTTCTGGCGTTTTCCCTACGGATTCCAGTTAGATACTCCTCCCATTCCTTGTCACGGCTGGCCTTTTTCAAGAGGGTTTGGATATTTCTCAGGTAGACTGCAGCCTGTCTATAAGCGTTTGGTTTGGTTTGGGCGATTTCATTTGCTGCCATCTTCTTCCATATCTTTATGGCTTCGTCAGGATGTTTGTCTTTGATGGACGCTGCAATGCGATCGTCTTTATACCCAAACCACCCCCATCCCGTTCTTTTGTCTTCGCGCTGTTTATACCAGTAAAGTACGTCATCGGGACGTTTTTCGTGCATGGAGATGCCAATGAGGGTTTCTGTATCTGGAAAGACATTTCTCCTATGCCCTCCCATATCCGGAAGACCTGACTCTGGCAAAGGCCATGAGGATTTCTTATCAGGCAATTTACCGGTCTCCAGATATGCGAAAACGCCTTTTCGGACTTCAGGCCAGATCTTGGACTTTTTTGCTATCTTTGCCAATTCCTTATAGACAGTCAGGGAGGGATCTTGGAAAAACTCTTCAGCACAGACGGCAGCCACCATGCGCCAGTTCTTTTTGTTTATCTGTATGTCCTTAAAGATATTCCGCAGCTGTGAAGAAATCCCGGGCCATTTTTTGCCGGTTGCCTCTATCCCTTTCCGTATCCATTCCTCGGCCTCATCTGGCCTACGGGCCTTTCTGAGTTCGTTTATCAACCGCACATAGCTGCCCGTAATCTCCGCCTCTTCTTTGCAGAGGGGAATGATCTCTTTAGTGCGCCCAGCCTTCCTTAGGGCCTCAATAATCCAGTCCGTTAGTCGATCCCTGCGGTAATTCGTGTGAAAATCACTGGAACGTTTTCCTGATTTTTTCAATTCCCCAAGGAGTTGGTCGGCCAGACTATCCCAATCGGACTTCTCTTGTTTTCTTTTCCAGAAGGACTCAATTTCACCGCATAGTTCGAACTGATCATCCAATTCCCTTTTGATGGCCCAGCGCATCTGTTCGACCGGAGAGAGAGACGATTTGGGCAGTGCCTCGAACACGACTTCCATGCATGACGCAATCTCCATGGCCGTCTCCCCCTCGTCATGGCTCATCTCCACCTGTCTCGTCCCTACCTCAAAGAGCTCTTCTCCCAGGTAAAGGACCTCATTAGCATGCCCTTGATCGAGAAGGGTCCTCAAGCGTTCTACGACTCGGGAATAGTCAGGGATGAAACCTTCGTGACCCCAGGAATTCCGCCAGCCCGGCTCAGCGCTTAGCTCATGGATCTCCTTGCGTACCGCCTTGATCATATTCGTCACATCGCCGGAAGAAATCTGATGTTTGTCATGTAAAAACCTCCGGACTTCATGAAATTGCTCGGCCAGTTCCTCAATCAAAGCCAGTAACTCAGATTTTTTGAGTTTTTGCAGGAATGGGCGGAAAGATTCTTCAACAGCGACAGACTCATTATCGTCCTCATCCCAACCGTTTTCATCCCCGAATTCATCAAGCAGTTCAATCCGCTCATCGTCTTCTGGGATCTTCGGCACTGGCTTACCATTCTTGGCGTAATCCAGATATTCAAGGATTACGGCCACTGCGTGTTTGCAGTTGTCCCAATAGGGACACGAGCAGTCCGAATCCAGTTCACCGCCACGAACAGTAACCTTTGTCGCATAGGTATGAGAGCCTGCTACCCATGCAATCAGATCACCCGTGGATGTCTGCGACAAGTCCTTCACATGACCGTTTCGTTGATAACTTCTTCCCCGTGAAACAATTTTGCTTCCTGCCCAGTTCTCAAGATCATCCCAGGTCAGGTCCTCAAACTTGGGCTTTTTGCGCTTTCTTGCCATTGTTGCTGACTCCAAGAATAAGGATAAAAAGAGGTGTTCGTTCTCAAGATGTCTTTCAAGAACTCAATAACCCAGAGGAAAGGGGGATGTCTATGACTTTCTGGGGCAGGGTTCCGCATTAACTCAATCAATTAGCTGATATTATGTCTATTTTTGACGTCTTTATGCCTCCACTTGCTGCCTAATTCAGTTTGTGGCATCACGGCTATAATTTCAGCTTCAATTCCAACTTGGCTTTCAGCTTTGCATTAAGTTTTGCAATTGCCATTTCCTGGTATCAATCGTTTCCACTCTTCATAAACATCTTTTTCCGGGATATCTGAATCCGAAACCAACCCAAAGCAGCTCCGCAATCGCGACAAAAAGTATAGCTGTCCTGCGCATTAATCCTGGGAGGCTTGGGCCACTCCCGTGTACTCCCACTATTACCATTGGGCCTCAATACCAGAATGGCATCGTGTTTGAGGGAGTTAAGGCCAATAATATGAACTGAAATCGGATTTTCTGAAAAAACGACATAGCGGTTAACCAGAGAAAACCCGGCATTTCTTAACGAGAGCGTCAGTTCAGCCCATGCCTCTGGCCTCCAGTGGTGGAAAGTAAAGATGAGACGACCATGTTCTTTATTTAATGCTCGAAAGCATTTTTTCCAGATCTCGCTTAGAACCGCCCCATATTTACGCCCATCTGAGCCCCCTCCTTCAGAAACTGCCGACTCGAGAGGGTTGTAATGCCAATCAGCATCAAGGGGTAAAAAACGGCACAGCCATACTCTAAAGAAGTTGGACAGGTCGCTGTATTGGACGCTGTCATAATAAGGGGGATCTGTGACCACGCAGTCGGCGATTCCTTCCGGAATGTCGAGTGACGCAGCGTCTGCCTGGAGTATTAGAAACCTACGTTCCCCTTCCCGCAAATCGTCCCAGTTCTTTGCTGATTCTCCTGCGTCAATCTCTCCTTTAATAGGTATCTTGATGCGGCGACCATCAACTATCCGGGTTTCAAGCGGCGCAACCGCCCACTGACCTGCCCTATCGATGCGGTCATTAAAAAGGCGATTCAGTGTACCGGAGGTGTTGCCAGAGAATATAGGGTTGTTTTCCAATGCCGTGTAGGGAAAGGAATAGGCGTGATGGGAAAATACATGACGTATTGCACCCGGCCGGCGGATATCACTTCCTTTGTAACCACATAGAAGAGAATTAAACTCCAGAGAAGTTGAAATCAACAATGCCAGCCAAAGGCGGTCCTCGCGATGTACCTCTGCCAAAAATCTCAATGAAATACCTAGATAGATCAATTGCCTGGGAGTGAATAATTCCTGAAAGTTATTGATGCCGCGACGCAGGAGATCTTTTGACTTTGGCCCGTCAGGTACAGAAAAGTCCTGCGGATTCCCAAATTCGATCTTTTGTGCATCAATGCGGGCTTGATTTAACCGTGCGAGGTCATCCATTTCTATTGATTTGAAAAAACCCCCATGTTCGGAACAAAGACCAACATTTACCAGTGGAACGTAGCGCTCTCTAAATGGCTCTGTTAGAATATCCGTGAATGCCGTTTCGCAGTTTTCGCAACGACTGCTCCCTTTTTCCATTAACGGAGCCTTCGCTTTTCTCCGACAAGTATGCATGTTATCCGTATAGACATCATGACAATCAGGACAGATGCGGATCTCATGGTCATTGCCTTTTCGTAATAACAGACTGTCAATAAAAATGACTTCCCTGCATGAGCATGCCCTGCGAAGTCCATACAACGAAAATTGGGTTTCACTTTCCTCCTTGCAGACTGGACAGGCGGTCTTATAAAAACGAGCTAATCTGTCTTTCAAGGTTCCTAAGAATCGCTCAAAAATATTTCTCTTATGATTGAGAGAGGATTGATTCAAACTGGCTTTGGCTTGTAGGACGGGTATGGGGTCAATATCCACGCCAATTACATTTGCCCCCATCCGGATGGCCTCATGAAGCGTAGTTCCACCTCCAATCATAGGATCAAATATAACTTTGTTCTCTAATCCCCCTCCCTCATAAAAATCCCGTTTTGCCGGGTTATTGACCAGTTGTTTAAGGATGTGCCGAAAGGTAGTACCTGAGCGACGCGCCCACCACTTGTGCAGGTAGGTATTCGGCCGGTACAGATGTTTATTATAGGTCTCGAGAACCGCCAGTTCATTAGCCGAATCTTCAGGAAAAGATTTGTCTATGGGAATGCCAGATATGAGGTCTGTTACAGGCTGGTTTCCGTGAAAATCTAAGGGTAATTGAAAAGGTACGCGCATCGGCTATTTCCCGGGACTGTCCTTAAGAGGTCTCCGCATCCGCTGAAGCGATAGTCCGCCCGGTTTAATCGGGTTTACCAAAGACTTTGAACATATTGATAGTCTAAGATTCTTTTGTCCTTTGTAAGAATCGTGGCATTCTCTTCTCGCGCCGTTGCCACAATTATCTGATCTGCCGCATCGTCATGGAAAGGCTTTGATAGTACTGTTGAGCGATAGGCTATCATGGGAGTGAGGGGGACTAATCTGAGTTTTGGCATCTCCAAAGCTGTACTGATCCACTCCTCCGGGTTGTAGGAAATACCGATTTTCCCTTTTTCCAGGAGCTTACTGAATTCCCAGGGTGAAATTGCAGATAAAAGAAGCTCATCATATCCGTTTGTATTTTCAATCAGTTTTATGACTTTCCGGGACAGATTTTCAGGGCACATATTCCACCAAACCCAGGTATGAGTATCGAGGAGGTATTTCATTTACATGCTTCCCACATTCCTTCGCCAAGCGGGGAGATTATATCCTTTTCGAAAACAAGAGCGTTCGCAAGTCTGCCCGGTGTTGGCTTTATTGAGGATTCGCGATAGGGGACGACTTGCGCAAGCGGCTTGCCTCTTTTGGTTATGACGATGATTTCCTGGGACTTTGCGACCTCGTCAAGTACTTTCAAGGCATGTGCCTTAAATTCGCTTATGGCCATTTTCTTCATGCAACCACCCCCTTTTTTGAAATAAAGTAGTCAATTAAAATGGTCAAGTCAAGAAAAAAAATCTCCATCCCTGGATGTCATAGTGTCGTTTGAGCTTCTCCGTACACTCAGGGAGGATGATTGCGATCGAACAGTCTTCCTAACCGCTTGAGCATCCGGGGACCCATCCCCGCATCACATAGTCCTTGGGCCTTCCTTCAAGAATCCGGGGGAGGGCCTTTTGCTTCAGGACTTCAAATGTGAGAGCCAGAGGCATTTTTTGACACGGCTTGAGACCGGGTAGCCAGGGGCAATTGGTCACCTCAAGGCCTTGTGAACCGGGCATGGGAGGGGAAAATCTGCCATAAAACGAAAAAAAGATTTCCAGAAATACTGGAAATCCTTTTCAATTTGTGTTAAAAATTACCTGGTGGGCCTGGAAGGACTCGAACCTTCGGCCAATTGATTAAGAGTCAACTGCTCTGCCAGCTGAGCTACAGGCCCAAAATGTCTTGACTCTGTTCTCTTAACTATGGCGCGCCCGGCAGGACTCGAACCTGCGACCTACGGGTTCGAAGCCCGGCGCTCTATCCAACTGAGCTACGGGCGCCTTTAAGTGAAGGTCTTCCTTTAACAGGAACCTCCGTCTATGTCAACAGGTTTTTCATGTAATTCATGAGAAATGCCTTGACATGAATCCAAGAATATTCTAGAAAGATAGATTGACTTTTTGGAGAAAGGGCATTGAGATGAAGACATTTGTGCCAAAAGAAAAAGATATTACAAAGCAATGGTATCTGGTGGACGCCAAAGACAAGGTCCTGGGGAGGCTTGCTACCCAGGTTGCCATGCGTCTTAGGGGCAAGCACAAGCCTATTTTCGTTCCCTATGCGGATACGGGGGATTTTGTCGTCGTTGTTAACGCGGATAAGGTGGGCCTTACCGGGAGGAAGTGGGACAAGAAGATCTACTATCGTCACACAGGCTATATTGGCGGTCTAAAACAGATATCGGCCAAGAAATTGCGTGAGAAAAGGCCGGAGGACATCATTCGTTTTTCTGTCAGGGGTATGCTTCCCAAGAACAGCCTGGGCCGGCGGCAGTTAAGGAAATTAAAGGTGTATGCCGGTCCGGATCATCCGCATCAGGCACAACAACCTGAAAGACTGGAGATTTAGATGACAGAAGCACTATTTTACGCTACCGGAAAGAGAAAGACTGCGGTAGCTCGAGTCTGGATGAGGCAGGGTAACGGTCAGATTACAGTTAACAGGAGGCCTTTGGACCAGTATTTTCCTTGTGAATCTGACAGAGCGCTCGTAACGGAGCCCATCAAGTTTGCAGATACCGACAGGAGATTCGATATTAACGTGAATGTAAGGGGTGGCGGTATTTCCGGGCAGGCAGGGGCTATCAGGCATGGCATAAGTAAGGCATTGGTGAGTGCAGAACCTGCGTTAAGGGATATTATCAAGAAACATGGATTCCTGACCAGGGATTCGAGGATGAAAGAACGGAAGAAGTACGGCCAGCCCGGTGCACGTGCCAGATTTCAGTACTCCAAGCGTTGAGTTAAGTTTATTTTTCATCACTTCCATGAGTTGAGGGCAAGGGGAGCTCATTGCGGGCTCCCCTGTTTTTTTGGTAAGGTTCCGTGATCGAAAAGAACATAAAACTGACCCTGGCCTATGATGGGACGCGCTATCACGGATGGCAGCTGCAAAGGAATAGTGTCACCTTGCAGGGGATTATAGAAGACAAGATCCGCATAATGGTTGGAGAGCCAGTCAGGATAATTGCATCCGGGAGAACCGATGCACGGGTTCATGCACTAAACCAGGTCTGTAACTTCATAACAAGGTCAAGGCTGGGGCCAGAGACCCTCAAGAAGGGGCTTAACTCTCTCCTCCCAGAGGATATCTTTGTGAGAGATGCAGACTCCGTCTCCCTTGAATTTCATGCCAGATACAGTGCCAAGAGTAAGACCTATGAATATCGAATATTAAACCGGAGAGAACCGGATTTGTTTCGCCGGAATTATCTATGGCATATCCCAAGCTCTTTGGATAGGGAGGAGATGGAAAGATGTCTCTCTTTACTGGTGGGAAGACACGACTTTTCCTCATTCAGGTCTTCGGGTAGCGGAAATATTGACCCCCTTCGAACAGTGATGAGGTCCGAACTTCATGGTCCTGAAGATGGAGTGCTGAGGCTTACAATAGAAGCGGATGGTTTCTTGAGACATATGGTCAGAAACGTCGTGGGGACGGTAGCGGAGGTGGGTTTGGGGAGGAAGGATTTTGCGGAATTTAAGGAGATATTTAGATCAAAGGACCGACGACTCGCCGGGATCAAGGCCCCCCCTCAGGGGCTATTCCTTATGGATGTCAGGTATTAGTCATCGGCTGTTACCCCCTCCAGAGAATTCCGAACCGTCTGGTGCACCAGTTTCCAAACCTCTTCAAAAGAATTCACACTCAGCCTTCCCATTTCAATGAATTTTACTACAATCTCCTTCGTGATCTTGAGGGCAATCTCCTCTTCACTCTTCATTGATAATTCTCCTTAAACCATAGCACCATAAATTATTTGTGACAGCCCGTGCTGCCCCCTTTTTGACCCCCCGCTGAATGGAAGAAGGCCTATCTTAACCTTCAGCGGGGGTGTCCCTTAAGAAGAACCCGGAGAGCCCTCCTCAAGGCCTGAGCCTAACAGAGAATTCATCGGAGATCAAGCATTCCATACACCAGGGATCTCTGCCCTACAGTCAGGGCAATGGGCTTCTCTGATTCTGTTCCTGGTGACCTGGAAACCGAATCTATCGATGAGCGGCCCGCCGCAATTATGGCATAGGGTATTTTCGCCCTCATCGCCTGGAAGGTTGCCGGTGTAAACATATTTCAATCCTGCCTTATATCCGAGATCCCTTGCCCTGCGAACGCTCTGGGAAGGGGTGGCAGGAATATTTGTCAGCCTATAGGTTGGGTGGAAGCGACTGATGTGCCAGGGAATGTTGGGATCTATGGCAACAAGAAACCGGGCAAGGGCTGTCAGTTCATCAGGAGAGTCGTTAAGCCCCGGGATCAAGAGGGTGGTCACCTCAAGCCACACCCCCATCTTCTTCATGGTCTCCAGTGTCCTCAAGACCGGTTCAAGTTTTGCGCCGCATTGCTCCTTATAGAATTTTTCGTTAAACGACTTGAGATCTACGTTTGCCGCATGAAGATCGGGGAATATGTGCTCCAGGCATTGCCCCGTCATATATCCATTGGTCACAAAAACATTTTTCAGTCCCTTGGTCGATGCAAGCCGGGCGGCATCCGATGCAAGCTCAAAATATACCGTTGGCTCTGTGTATGTGTAAGAAATCGATGCTGAGCGGGTGTTTAATGCCTCTCTTACTATCTGGTCAGGGGACATATCTCCACCCATGATCCTGTCCTGATCAGATGGCATCTGGGAGATGTCGGCGTTTTGGCAAAAAAGGCACCTGAAATTACAACCCACCGTGGCTATGGAATAGGAACGGGTTCCCGGGAGAAAATGAAATAGGGGCTTTTTTTCAATGGGATCGCAATGCCTGGCAATCACCTTTCCATAGACGAGGCTAATCAGCTTTCCGGAACTATTCTCTCTCACGCCGCAGATCCCCTTGCCCCCGTCCTTAATCAAACACCTGTGGTTGCACAGGAGGCAGCGAACCCTTTCATTTTCAAGCTTTTCATAAAGATAGGCCTCTTTCATCCCTCTAGTCTCCTTCTTTGCCGTTAAGGCCCAGAAGCGTATTTTCTCCGAACAGGGACTGGCTCGCCTTTTGTAACCTCATCTTCAAGGGGAGGTTGTCCGTTCGAACCCCGTATATCATAGTAGCGCTGACTCCCAAGAAAGTCCCAAACGGGGAACGCTCCCAGGCCAGGACCTCCTTTCCGAATGGCCTAATCTTTTCGAGGAAAGGGGGACGGACCTTGACGCAGCCCCAGGAAATAGGTACTGGACCATAGGCCGTCCTTAGGAGGGATCTTAGCTGCCAAAGATTGTAGAACCTGGCATGACAAAAAAGCGGATCACCAAGGTATCCCTGGGTTCTTTTCAAGAGACCGTTCCAGGAAAGGCTGTTTATAACCCCGACGAAGACCTTCTTGCTGGCTACCCTTCCCGCCTCCCTTAAGGCCTCAAGGGGCTCATCCAGGAACTCGAGGGTATTAATAAGCACGGCCATATCGAATTCATTATCGTCAAAAGGAAGGTCTTCCGCAAACCCCTCTTTCAGTGTGCAGCCGTGCCCGAGTCGTTGTTTCGCCTTATGGATCAGGTGGGGCGAGGCCTCTATGCCGCTTACATTCATACCCATCTTGCTCAAGAGGAGGAGGTGGTTTCCGGTTCCGCTTCCAATATCAAGGACCCTATCCCCTGGCTCGGGATCAAGCAGGCCCCTGATAAGGGCCTCAAGGGACCTGTCTATTGCTCGGCCCTGGGGTGAACGGTACCACGATTCATACGCCGTGGCAGATTCGGTGTCAAAGATAAGGCCCATGGCTTATTGGTGAATTTAAATTGATTTATTGAGGTTTTGGATCGTACCCCTAAATTCCCTGCTATATTACGAAAATAGGCGTAGGGATGCAAGCAGAAAGTAAAGAGTAGGCCATACGGCTCGGAGAGAGTGCTTGAGAGGGCAAAGGGACTTATGCAGGATCTTTCTGGAAACAATCAATTTGCTCGAATCAATCAAACTCTATTTTTTTTACTAGGAGTTATTATTTTGTGATTTTTCTTGCAAAGTAGCAGGCATTGTGCTAATCAGCCGTACCCGAACGTGAGGAGGTTGAATGTGAAGAAAGATAGTGACCAGATAACTGCCTATCTAGGTAAGGAGACGGAATTTGATGCGAAGATGTCCTTCAAGGGGACAGTTTGCATCGGCGGCCGTTTCAGAGGTCAGATCTTTGCTGAAGGCACCCTGATAGTAGCGGAATCAGCCGTAGTAGAGGCGGATATCCAGGTGTCCCAAATTACTGTTAGTGGAGAAGTGCGCGGAAATCTTTTGGTCAAAGAGAGGCTCGAAATACAGGCCCCTGGGAAGGTCTTCGGGAACATTAAGGCCCCCATTCTGGTCATGGATGAAGGGTCTGTCTTTGAGGGAAATTGTCAGATGAAAAAGTTGAGTGGGCAAAATGAGGATAAGGTCGCATTTTTCCCGCAATCATCAAAGACCAAGACCGAGATCTGAGTGAAAAAAACTTTTGACAAGTAGATTTTTTTTTGTAAAAGGCGTTACCTTATAAATTGTCTCAAGGCATTTCACCTCGCCATAAGTATCCGTTTTAATTCATAAAAAATAAGAAAGGATGCATCGGGCATGCTGGAAATAAATTACACATTACCCCTTCAAGTTATCACCTTTCTCCTGCTTGTTTTCTTACTCAATATCATCCTATACAGACCGATCCGCAAGATCTTGGCGCAGCGTAACCAGGAGACGGGTTCCCTCCAAGGTATGATAGATGAATTTCAACGCCTTTCTGAAGAACATGAGAAGAAGATAGAGGAGGGCAAGGTGCAGGCCCGCAAGGAAGGATATCTGGAAAAAGACGGGTTCAAACGTAAGGGCCTGGAGGAAGAGAAGGGGATATTGCAGGAGGCCAATTCCAAAGTGGAGGAAAAGCTCGGCCTGGCTAGGAAAGAGATGGAAAACAGGATCTCTGAGGCGCGTAAGGCCTTGGAAGGTGAACTGACGGGTTTCTCAAGTGAATTGGCCCAGAAGATATTGGGGAGGAGCATTCGATGATCGCCCTTAAGGGTCTAAAAAGGAAGTCTGCAATAATAGCAGGGGCCGACCTGATATACGTTCTTCTCCTGTCAAGCCTCTCCTTTGCCGCCGGAGGGGGAGAGGGCGCAGGGGGCGGGAGCGCCCATCTGTGGGACCTGCTTTACCGTGTAATTAATTTTGGCCTTCTGGTCATTATTCTTTTTCTGGTGATTAAGAAGGTTCCCATCAAAGATCTCTTTGCAAAGCGCAGAGAAGAGATCAGAAGAATGCTTGATGATTTGAAAAGGGATAAGGAGGCAGCTCAAAGCAGTTATCAGGAGCTTGAGAAAAAGCTAAGGGAATTTGAGATCAAGAAGAAGGAGATTATCGAGCAATTCAGAGCTGATGGTGAAGCTGAAAAGGAAAGGATCATAGCAGAGGCCAAGGAAAGGGCATCACAGATATTGGCCCATGCTGATTTGACCATCGAGCGGGAGGTAGAGGGCGCAAGAGATAGACTCAGACAAGAACTGGTTGATCTTGCCGCCGACAAGGCCCAGGATATTATTGCCAGAAACATAAAAGACAGCGACCAGGAGCACCTGGTTAACGAATTCATAGAAAGGGTGGAGAAGCTACATTGATTAGTTCTAAGATTTCAAGGAGATACGCAAAGGCCCTGCTCAGCCTGGGGCAGGAAGACGGACACTATGAAGAATACGGGCGTAATCTCCAGGAGTTCGGCAGGTTCTGTTCCGCCAACCGTGAATTTTTCCAGGTGATCTCCAGCCAGATTTTTTCCGTCGAAGAGCGAAAAAAGGTCCTCGAGGCCGTGTTGGAAAAGAGCTCTTTTTCAGATACATTAAAAAATTTCCTCCGGCTACTCTTGGATAAGAACCGGATAGGGGCACTGGAACAAATTGCCGAATATTATTCAAGGCTTACCGACGATATTTCTAATGTTACCCGTGCCGAGATCATTACCGCCAGTGCCTTGAAGGACGACCACTTAGACAGGCTGGAAAAGGTGCTGGCGCAACTCACCTCAAAAAAGGTGAAAATGGAGGTTAAAGAAGATGGGTCCCTTATCGGGGGGCTTATCGTGAAGATAGGGGATTTGGTATTAGACGGAAGTGTGACGGCCCAGCTCAAAGGGCTCAAAGAATCCTTAAGAAGGGGTGTGCATAGCTGATGGAAATAAGAGCAGAAGAGATAAGTCAGGTAATCCGTGACCAGATTAGGGATTACGAAAAGAAGGTAGAGGTCAGTGAGACGGGGACGGTATTGTCGGTTGGCGATGGGGTTGCCAGGGTCTATGGGGTGGAAAAGGCCATGGCAATGGAGATGCTGGAATTCCCAGGTGGAATCTACGGTCTCTGCCTCAATCTTGAGGAGGACAACGTGGGCGTCGCCATTATGGGTGATGATACCAAGATTAGGGAAGGAGATATCGTTAAGCGAACGGGCCGAATTGCGGAGATCCCGGTGGGTGAGGCCGTCCTGGGGAGGGTTATTGATGCCGTTGGGGCACCCCTTGATGGTAAGGGTCCGATCAATGCCACTGAGTTTCGCAGAATCGAGATGGTGGCACCCGGTGTTATTGCCAGGCAACCTGTAAAAGAACCCATGTACACGGGTTGTAAGGCCATCGACGCCATGACCCCCATCGGACGAGGCCAGCGGGAACTGATAATTGGCGACAGGCAGATCGGGAAAACGGCGCTCTGCGTGGATGCCATTATTAATCAGAAGGAAACAGATATATACTGTATCTACGTGGCCGTGGGCCAGAAGAAATCCACGGTTGCCCAGGTTGTTGATATCCTTGACCGTCACGGTGCCATGGAATATACCACGGTGGTCGCAGCCTGTGCCAGTGATCCCGCGACCCAGCAGTTTATCGCCCCCTATTCGGGTTGCTCAATCGGTGAGTACTATAGGGATAACGGGAAGCATGCCCTGATCATTTATGACGATCTTTCAAAGCAGGCCGCTGCTTACAGACAAGTCTCACTCCTCTTAAGAAGACCCCCTGGCCGCGAGGCCTTTCCCGGTGATATTTTTTATAACCACTCTCGTCTATTAGAGCGGGCAGGCAAATTGAACGATGAAAAAGGCGCCGGTTCTCTTACGGCGCTGCCCATCATCGAGACCCAGGCTGGCGACGTCTCCGCATACATTCCCACCAACGTGATCTCCATTACAGACGGTCAGGTCTATCTGGAACCGGGCCTATTTTTCTCAGGTGTGAGACCTGCGATTAACGTGGGGCTGTCCGTTTCCAGGGTGGGCGGGGCCGCCCAGACGAAGGCCATGAAAAAGGTGGCAGGGACTCTCAAGCTGGATATGGCCCAGTTCAGGGAGCTGGAGGCCTTTGCCCAGTTCGGCAGTGACCTGGATAAGGCGACCCAGAGGCAGCTCGAGAGAGGGTACCGACTGGTGGAGATCCTTAAGCAGCCCCAGTACCAACCCGTACCCGCGGAGAAGGAAATCATGATCTTGTTTGCTGGGGCTTTCGGCTATCTCGATCAATGGCCAGTTGAAACGATTGCCGAGTATGAGAAGCAGATGATCGAATTCATGGAGAGCAAGCACGGGGACCTCTTAAAGGAAATCAAGGAGAAAAATATTATTAGTGATGAATTGGAGGGAAAACTGAAAGGCGCCCTGGACGAGTTGAAGACCGTTTTCCAGCCAACTTCCTGATATGATTATGGAGAGAGAGAAGAGATAAATGGCGACCCTAAGAGATATACTCCGAAAAATTGGCGCCGTCAAAAAGACACGGCAGATCACCCGGGCCATGAATATGGTGGCGGCAGCCAGGCTGCGGAATACCCAGGGAAGGATGGAAAGCTTTGAACCCTATGCAGCGAAATTTGCAGAAGTCCTGGGCAATCTGGCACGCGGAATGGACCCTGAGATCCACCCATTACTTGTAAAGAGGGATGAGATACGGAAGGTAGAGCTTCTCCATTTTACTTCCGATAGGGGACTGTGTGGTAGTTTTAATGTCAATACCATTAATTTTGCTGGAAAATGGATTAAGCAGCAGCAGGAAGAAGGCAGAGATTATAGTTTGACCCTGGTGGGAAAGAAGGGAAGAGACTATTTCAGAAAAAGAGGGGCCAATATTACGGCGAGTCATATACAGATCTATGGGCAGATTGACATATCCTTTATCAACCGGATGACCGGGGATTTTACCAACAGGTACCTGAGTGGAGAGATTGATGAAGTCTCAATGATTTATACCCGTTTTATAAGCATGGTGAAGCAGGAACCCACCCTGGTCAAACTTATCCCCATCGAACCCCCGCGGAGCGAGGAACCTGCTGAAGGTAGAGCTGCAGAATACCTGTGTGAGCCCAGTGCGGAGGATCTTGTAATAGAGCTTCTGCCAAAACACATAAGTGTCCAGATATACAATGCTTTTATCCAGAACGAGGTCAGTGAACAAGCTGCAAGGATGGCCGCCATGGACAATGCGACCAAGAATTGCAGCGAGGTGATTGAGAACCTTACCCTGGTTTATAATAAGGCACGACAGGCGGCCATTACTGCAGAATTAATGGATATCGTCGGTGGCGCCGAGGCCATTAGAAAGGCCTAGTTGTTGTTATTTTACTCAATTGGTTGAGTGGTTGAGTAGTTGAGAAGATAGAAGGGCCGAACTACCGTGGGCCTCGATTTTTTTACTGGACCATTCAAGGGCTCAACGATTTCATAAGGAGGTCTTGTTTAAATCATGAGTGCGGGAAAATTAATTCAGGTTATGGGTCCCGTCGTGGACGTAGAATTTCCAGAAGGGGATCTTCCGGAGATCCTGACGGCATTGAACATCACCAATCCTACCATTGATGATACGGAGGATAATCTTGTCGTCGAGGTTGCCCAGCATCTGGGTGATAACGTTGTCAGATGCATTGCAATGGACGTCACCGACGGCCTTGTACGGGGGATGAAGGTAAAGAATACGGGAAAACAGATTATGATGCCTGCAGGAGACCCCACTCTGGGCAGGGTACTAAACGTGGTGGGGAGACCGGTCGACGGCCTGGGACCTGTAAACGCCACGGAGTTTCTGCCAATCCATCGGCACGCCCCCGCGTTTGATGAACAAGATACATCCGTGAAAGTCCTTGAGACCGGAGTCAAGGTTATCGATCTCCTTGTGCCCTTTCCACGTGGCGGCAAGATGGGAATGTTCGGTGGTGCGGGCGTGGGCAAGACCGTGGTCATGATGGAGATGATCCATAACATAGCCATGGAGCACGGTGGCATCAGCGTCTTCGCCGGAGTGGGTGAGAGGACCAGGGAAGGCAATGACCTTTACTTGGAGATGAAGGAATCGGGGGTGCTCCCGAAGGCCGCGTTGATCTACGGCCAGATGACCGAACCGCCCGGCGCCAGGGCCAGGGTGGCATTGTCAGCCCTTACAGCCGCCGAATACTATCGAGATGTAAAAGGACAGGACGTGCTCCTCTTTATCGATAACATCTTCCGTTTTACACAGGCCGGTTCAGAGGTCTCCGCGCTCCTTGGCCGTATCCCGTCTGCCGTGGGTTATCAGCCGACGCTGGGAACGGACCTTGGTGAGCTTCAGGAGAGGATCACTTCAACAACAAAAGGGTCTATTACCTCTGTCCAGTGCGTGTACGTCCCTGCCGATGACCTGACTGACCCGGCCCCTGCCACTACATTCGCACATCTGGACGGCACGGTGGTTCTCTCGAGACCGCTAACGGAGCTGGGCATTTATCCTGCGGTGGACCCGCTGGATTCAACTTCTCGTATTCTGGATCCCAACTATGTGGGTCAGGATCACTATAAGACCGCAAGACAGGTCCAGCAGATCCTCCAAAAATATAAAGACCTACAGGATATTATAGCTATCCTGGGCATGGATGAGCTCTCGGATGAAGACAAACTGGTCGTGGCTAGGGCTCGAAGGATTCAGAGGTTTCTCTCCCAGCCCTTCCATGTGGCCGAGGCCTTTACCGGGAGACCCGGTGTCTATGTGCCGGTTGCCGATACGGTCAAGGGTTTCAAAGAGATCATCGAAGGAAAACACGATGACTTGCCCGAGGCGGCCTTTTATATGGTCGGCAATATAGAGCAGGCCCAGGAAAAGGCCGAGAAGATAGCCGCAGATGCAGCCAAATAAAGGAATGGAGCGATGGCAAGATTGTTTCTTGAAGTTGTAACGCCTGATAAGGTATTGGTCAGCCGGGATGTGGATAGCGTGGTCGCGCCCGGCTCCCTTGGAGAGTTCGGTGTTCTTCCGGGGCATGTTAGTTTCCTGTCAGGCATCATCCCCGGAGAATTCCGTTACAGTGACGGTGCAACCAAAGAATCTATGGTGGTGACATCGGGCTTTGCAGAGGTCTCCAACGATAGGGTTTCGGTGCTGGTAGATGCTGCCGAAAAGGCAGTTGAGATCGATGTAGACCGGGCAAGAAAGGCTATGGAAAGGGCCAGGGAAAGGCTGGCCAAGGACCGAGGGTCGCAAAATATTGATTTTGCGAGGGCCGAGGCCGCACTAAGAAGGTCAATTGCCCGAATAAAGATCGCTGAAAAGGCTATGTAAGCTCAAGACTTCCCCAAAAAATTGGAAAAAAGGCAAGCCAAACGTGCTTGCCTTTTTTATTGACCTTTGTTTGTTTCAAGGATAGAATCATTAAATTTGAATAGAGAGGGGAAGGACCATGAATATGGAAGAAGATATTGACCAATTCCAGTTGCTGGAAGAGAAGATAGATAATCTTATTGAATTGATGAGCACCCTAAAGATGGAGAAGGAGTCCCTTACTGAGAGACTAAGGATACAAGAAGAAAGGATAACCGGTTTGACCGAGCAGGTCGAAAGCCTTAGCTCAGCCCGAGACAGGGCCAGACAGAGGATTGTCTCCCTATTGGAAAAAATTGATCGGGTTCAAACCTAGAGGTTAGAAACCTTCGGGGGTAGGCCTTGGAAAAGCCCATCAGAGTGAAAATTCTGGATCATGAATACCTGTTGAAGAGTGACGAGGATGAAGAGCTTGTTCAGGAGGTTGCTCAATTCGTAAATAGTAAACTGATGGATATCGGAAAGAGCACCAGTAAGCTCTCGGAGGCCAAGGTGGCCATACTAGCCGCTTTTCATATCGCCAGTGACTATTTCCAGCTACTGAGAGAACGAGATGGGATGGTAAGGGATATTCAAGAGCGGGCAAGGTCTCTCAACTACCAGATTGACTCCATGATGAGGTAGAATACCCTCACTCCATTCAGTGGGGCCGACACTGACCCCGGTCAAGTAGGAGGAGGAAGCCATTTATCCCTAAAATCTCTTCCGGGTCCTAATATTCACGCCATCCGTTGTGGATGGCTATGTGACCGGAGGAGCCAAGATATATTTGAACTTATTGGAGAAGGATTAAGAGGGCTAATGACACCAAGGGTGATCCATATAGATATATTTGTTGGACTCATGATAGATAGATTTTTCAGGAAATTTTCCCACGATAAGTTCTTAAGAGCAGGAAGATCAAGCTGATTTAAGAGTCATCCATTCTATTTCGGACCACCTTTCTACCCCTCTTTATGTAAGGATTAGCCCCCTTCAGTCCTTTCCCCTCGCAAAAAGAGAGCCAAGAATCCAGGCCAAAATCTTACTGCCATAAATGAGGAGTTTTATCTTACGATGACTACCATTCAAATAGCCGGGCTGATTCTTCTGGGTTTGGCAGCAGGCATTCCACTCGGTGTTCTTGTGCGCAGGAAGGTCGTAGAAAGCAGGGTGGATTCCATAGAGCAGTATTCGAAGAAGGTACTGGCCGATGCCCAAAAAGAGGCTAGGACAATAAAGAAGGAGGCTGCTCTTCATGCCAAGGACCTCTTGTATCAGACGAAGATCGATTTTGAAAAGGAGACCAAGGAGAAGAAGGAGCAGTTACTGATCCAGGAAAAGCGCCTGTTTCACAAGGAGGAAAACCTGGATAAGAAGATTGAACATCTGGAAAAGAGGGAAGGCAATATCGCCGAGAGGGAAAAGTCCATTGACAGGATTGAAAAGGAACTGCACAAAAAAAAGGCTGAATACGATCGTAGCATTGCGGAACAGACGAAGCAACTCGAGAGGCTGGCAGGCATGTCCAGTGAGGAGGCCAAGAAGATCCTGATCAGCTCTATGGAATCAGAGGCAAGACACGATGCAGCAATGACAATCCGAAAGATTGAAAACGAGGCAAAGGCCCAGGCTGATCGGAAAAGCCAGGAGATCCTTGCCCTGGCCGTCAAGAGATATGCCGGTGATTATGTGGCCGAAAAGACGGTGTCTGTGGTTCATCTGCCGAACGAAGAGATGAAGGGGAGGATCATCGGAAGGGAGGGGAGAAACATCCGCGCCATTGAAGCGGCAACGGGTATAGACCTTATAATTGATGACACCCCGGAGGCGGTAATACTTTCCGGATTTAACCCGGTCAGGAGAGAAGTGGCAAAAATCTCCCTGGAGAGGCTGATAGATGACGGCAGGATCCACCCGGCCAGGATAGAGGAAATCGTCTCCAGGGTTAGCAGCGAGATTGAGGCCAGTATCAAGGAGGCAGGAGAGCAGGCCACATTTGACGTTGGCGTACACGGTATTAATAGCGAACTTGTAAAACTCATCGGTCGATTGAAGTACCGTTCAAGTTATGCCCAGAACGTGCTTCAGCATGCGAGAGAGGTCAGTTTCCTCTGCGGGATCATGGCGGCCGAGCTCGGACTGAATGTAAAACAGGCCAAGAGGGCCGGGCTCCTCCACGACGTGGGAAAGGCCGTAGATCACGAGGTGGAGGGACCGCATGCCCTCATAGGTGCTGATCTGGCGAGGAAACATGGCGAATCAAACCAGGTGGTCCATGCCATTGCCAGCCACCATGAGGACATCCAGCCCGAGTCCGTCTTGGCAGTTCTGGTACAGGCAGCGGATACCCTATCGGGCGCAAGGCCCGGGGCACGCCAGGAGATGTTAGAATCTTATGTCAAGAGGCTGGAAGGTCTCGAGAAGATTGCCATGTCCTTCAACGGGGTCAACAAGTCCTATGCCATTCAGGCCGGACGAGAGATCCGCATAATGGTAGAAGGAAAAGTGGTCAGTGATGATGAGGCCTTTCTCCTTTGCAAGGACATCGCAGGGAAGATAGAGGATGAGTTGACCTACCCAGGCCAGATCAAGGTTGTTGTGATCCGTGAGACCCGGGCCGTGGAATATGCCAAGTGAGTATGGTTGGGTACAGGGCCTTAGGAGGTTTAGCGGGGCTATGCCTCATGAGAAAGAAACAGTCTACCTGTTAGATGGCAGTTCCTATCTCCACAGGGCCTACCATGCCATAAGGCACCTCTCCAATTCAAAGGGTTTCCCCACGAATCTCATCTTCGGCTTCACCAAGATGGTTTTGAAGCTTCTTTCCGATAAAAAGCCGAGATATATTGCCATCGTCTTTGATGCCAGGGGCCCTACCTTCAGGCATAAGCTCTATCCTGAGTATAAGGCCAATCGCCCACCCATGCCGGAGGACATGGCGGCCCAAATTCCAATCACAAAGGCCATTGCGGAAGACCTTGGGATTCAGATAATAGAAAAGGAGGGATATGAGGCTGATGATATCATAGGTACCTTAGCCAGGACGTGTGAGGAGGAGGGTCATCCAGTGGTGATGATAACCGGCGACAAGGACTTCAGACAGCTCATTACGCCCGGCACATCCATGTGGGACACAATGAAGGATTCGGTGTTCGACTATGAAGGGCTGAAAGAGGCCTATGGGTTTGAGCCTGAAAGATTTATCGACGTCATGGGCCTGTCCGGAGACAGCTCGGACAATATCCCAGGTATACCCGGTGTGGGGGAAAAGACCGCTGTGGATCTTATTAAGGAATTCGGATCCCTCGAGAATGTGTTGGATCGTGTGGAAGCGATAAAGAAAAAGAAGCTCAAGGAGAATCTCGAGCAGTTCCGCGAAAAGGCCTATCTGAGCAAGGAACTTGTCACAATCGATCGATTTGTACCCATTGACGCTGATCCCGAGCAACTCATGATAGGGGAAATGCGGACGGATGAGCTTGCGGAAAAGTTTCGGGAACTGGAGTTCCGAGACCTGTGGGACCAATTTTCTTCAAGGGAGGAAGGGGCCGGGGACTACACCTTGATCCTCTCAAAAAAGGAACTGGTTGCCCTGACAAGAGAGATTGAAAAGAGAGGGATCGTATCGCTGGATACCGAGACCACCAGCCAGGATCCTTTTCAGGCCGAATTAGTTGGGATCTCTTTTTGCTGCCAGGAGGGAAAGGCATACTACCTGCCCATTGCCCATACCCACCCTGGCGCCCCTCCTCAGCTGAAGACCTCTGAGGCCCTTGAGATCTTAAAGGGTGTCCTGGAAGACGAACGGGTGAAAAAGGTAGGCCAGAATATCAAATACGATGCAGAGGTCCTGAAACTTCACGGTGTGGTCCTCAAAGGCATTCATTTTGACACAATGATTGCATCCTATGTCATCAACCCAGGCCTGAGGCAGCACAACCTTGGTTATCTTGCCCAGCATTACCTGAGCCACAAAATGATTAGTTACGGAGATCTGGTGGGCAAGGGAAAAGACGCAAGCACTTTTGCTGAGGTAGAGGTGGAAAAGGCGAAGTCCTATTCTTGTGAAGATGCGGACATAACCCTGAGACTGATGAAGATTCTGGACAAGAAGTTGAGGTCCGACAAGAACGAGGCCCTTTTCCATGACCTTGAGATGAAGCTTTTGCCCGTTCTAATGGATATGGAACTGACCGGAATCAGCATCGACAGTGGGGTCTTTGAAGATATGTCCTCCCGCTTTGCAAAAGAGATAGGCGCGATTGAAAGAGAGATCTTTGAAGAGGCGGGCATGGAATTTAATATTAATTCTTCCCAGCAACTGGGCTTTGTGCTGTTTGAAAAGCTTCGACTGCCGGGCCAGAAAAAGACTGACAAGACCAAACGCTATTCTACGGATGTCAAGGTTCTCATGAGACTTGCTGCCTCTTCATACAATATACCCACACTGGTGCTCCGTTACAGGACCCTTTCCAAGCTCAAATCCACCTACCTCGATGCCTTGGTTAAGATGGTGGATCCATCCACTGGGAGACTCCATACCTCTTACAACCAGACGGTCACGGCCACCGGAAGACTCAGCAGCAGTAACCCGAATCTTCAAAATATCCCCATTCGTGGAGAAGAGGGGCGTGAGATACGCAAGGGTTTTGTCGCGGAGGACGGAAGGTATCTGGTATCTGCCGACTATAGTCAGGTGGAATTGCGGGTGTTCGCCCACTACTCCAGGGATGAGGCATTTATGGAGGCATTCACGCGTGAGGAAGATATTCACTCCCTCACGGCCTCCGAGGTCTTTGGTGTTGAAAAGGGTCAAGTGAACCCAGAGATGAGGCGAATTGCAAAGACCATCAATTTCGGGATCATTTATGGCATGGGCCCTCGGAAGCTGAGTGATGAACTGGGGATAGATTATAACACTGCCAAACATTACATCGAAACGTATTATAAGAGGCACCAGGGGGTGGCAAGATATCGGGACGAGATGATTGAGATGGCAAAGAAAGAGGGTTTTGTCACCACCCTTTTCAACCGGAGGCGCTACCTTCCGGATATTCGCCACAACAATCGCGTTATGCGGGCCGAGGCGGAGCGCATGGCCGTCAATACGCCGATCCAGGGGACGGCAGCTGATTTGATCAAAATGGCCATGATAAATATTCATGGGCGCCTGTCCGCTGAGGGCTTCGGTACAAAGATGCTTCTTCAGGTCCACGATGAACTCGTGTTCGAGGTGCCTGAGGGAGAACTGGATACCGTCTGCCCTATGATCAAGCAGGAAATGGAAGGAGTCTATTCTCTAAGGGTTCCTTTGAAGGTAGATATTGGTAAAGGCAAGAACTGGAGTGAGGCCCATTAATAACCTCAATTTCTCAAAACTCACGCCGGTGGGACAAAAAGGAAAATACTTGATGCTTGATACTGGATACTGGATGAAACAGGGAAGGCTTTTCTTATCGAGCATCGGGCATCCAGTCCTGCTGACGGGGGACACATCGCGGAGTTACACCTGTGGGGCATGATTTAAGCCGAGGCCTAGATAGTGTCCCAGATGCTGACAAAGGAGTCCGCGCCATATGTCTTATGTCTTCGGTCCTGTCCCTTCAAGGCGATTAGGCCTCTCCTTGGGGGTTGACCTGATCCCTGAAAAGACCTGCACATTCGACTGCCTTTACTGCCAGGTGGGTAAGACGACCTTTAAGACCGTAAAGAGGGGGCCCTTTTCCCCTGTTCGCGAGGTGGTTGCCGAGATCCGAGAGAGCCTCCTCCGAAGTGTACCGGATGCCATTACCCTCGCAGGGTCGGGTGAGCCCACTCTACATTCCGAAATCGACCAAATCATTTCCCTGATCAAAGATGTCACCGAGATAAAGGTTGCGCTCTTGACAAACGGGGCCCTCTTCTGGATAGAAGATGTCAGACACGGTGTTCTGGGTGCGGATATCGTTATGCCCACCCTCTCAAGTGCCTTTGAGTCCACCTTCAGAAGGATACACAGGCCCCATCCACAACTGGAGTTAAGGACCATTGTTGATGGCCTCAAGCTGTTCAGGCAAGAATACAAAGGGGACCTCTTTATGGAGGTGGTCCTCTTGGCCGGGATCAACGACACAGACAGGGAACTTGAAGGGTTGAGGACCCTGATTGCCCAGATCTGCCCTGACAAGATACAACTGAATACAGTGGTGCGTCCCCCAGCGGATAGTTGTGCCATGGCCCTTGACACGAAAAGGTTGATGGCGATAAAGAGGTTTTTCGGCAGTAATGCCGAGATAATCGCCGACCTTCAAGCAGCACGTGGCGGAGTTAAGGAGGGTTTCACGACCAGAAGTCTCCTCGATATGGTAAGAAGGAGGCCCCTGAGACAGGTGGATATCGCAAATTCCCTGGATCTATCTGCTAGTGACGTGGAGGACCTTGTGGAAGACCTGCTGAGGAAAGGCCATATTCGAACGCAAGAACATTCAGGGGATATCTATTATCTTAGCAATGAAAAACAGATCTCATAAGTCAAAAGGCTTGAAACGGAATTCAGATAGACTGTACGTGGGCATTGATGCCGGAGCGGTCAGCCTGAACTGCATGGTTATCAATCAAAGGAAGGAGATCGTGTATGAGTCCCCTTATGAGCGGCATCTTGGTAAGGTTGAGGAAGGTGTACTGGCCTTGATCCGGGGCCTTTATCAGGGGCTGGGGGAAGAAAACATCCAGTCTATCTCCTTCACCGGCAACCATGGGAAGAATCTTAGCGAGGAACTGGATACCTTCTACGAATTCGAGACCATCAGTCAGGTCCTGGGTTCAATTCACATAAGACCTGATGTGAGGACAATAATCGCTATGGGGGGGCAGGACACGGCCCTATTGCAGATCGACCATTCCAACGGTGAGTGGGAACTCGAATATTTTAATACCAACGGGCCCTGCGCCTCGGGAACCGGGTCCTTTATCGACCAGCAGGCCCAGAGACTGGCCACCAGTCTTTACGCTGAACAGATCGATACCTCAAGGGCTCACATCGATAAAATACTGACCGACTTCATTGAGCTTGGGCAGAAGAGCCGGAAGCCGGCAAATGTGGCGTGCAGATGCACCGTCTTTACTAAGTCAGATATGATTCATCTCCAGAACAAAGGGGAGAGGTTAGAGGACATTATCTACGGTCTCCATGTGGGAAACGCCAGAAATTACATGAGCACCATTGTCTCCAACCGGGTCCTGAAAGAACCCATTATTTTTGTTGGAGGGCTTTCCCTAAACAAGCTCCAGGTGAAGACATTCAGGGATTATTTTCCTGGACTGACAGTGCCGCCTCACAGCACCTCAATCGGTGCCCTTGGGGTTGCCTTACAGGCCCTTGAATTAGGGGTTGAAAGTCGTTGTGATGTGGAAATATTGA
>JAZDES010000180.1:0-29473 GCA_043808585.1 Pseudomonadota bacterium
TTGCTCTCCTGTGGTGGGATAGAGTGCACCTACGAGCAAGTCAAAATCGTCCTTGGCCAGGTCTCCCAATCTTTCTCTGGCTTTGTCCAGTTCCGGTTCAAGATAGTCGGCTGCTCGTCCAGTGACTGGTGTCTCGCCCCGTTTATAGCCTTTGAGGACCTTTTTCTGAACTTCCGGATCAACAGGTGTGGGAGTCTTGCCATACAATCCATAGATGAGATCCTTCACCTCGTTGGTCACCATCTTATACTTCCCAAAAAGGACATTCAACACCGCCTGGACCCCGATGATCTGAGAAGTGGGTGTCACAAGGGGGGCGTTCCCAATTCCTTGCGTGTAACGGCAACCTCTGTATAAACCTCTGCTAGTCTGTCAAGGGCCTTGGCCTCTTTGAGCTGGCTGACAAGATTGGAGATCATGCCACCGGGCACCTGATGGGCCAAGACACCCGTGTCAATGACGGACATCTTATGCTTGGCCAGATAATCCCGGTATTTGGGAGCTATGCTCTCTATATAGTCGCCCAGTTCAAGCAGGAGATTCAGATCGAATCCCGGATCTCTGCTCGTCCGATGGAGTGTCGCTACAATGGGCTCCACAGCAGGCTGGGAAGTCCTTAAGGCAAAGGGGGCCAAACAGGTGTCCACAATGTCCACTCCAGCCTTGATGGCCTCTAAGTAGACCATGGAAGCCATGCCGCTGGTATAGTGTGTGTGAAGGTGAATGGGAATGGTGATCTCTTTCTTGAGTTCTGGGATAAGCCTTGCCACATCAAAAGGAGCCATGATACCGGCCATATCTTTAAGGCATAGGGTGTCGGCGCCCATATCCTGGATTTCTTTGGCCTGTGTCTTGTAATATTCCAGGTTGAAAACGTCACCCCCCATGCGTCTTTCGGTCAGCGAATAGCAGATGGTGCCCTGAAAGTGCTTACCGTTGGCCTTGATCCTTTCCACCACGGTCTGGAAATTCCTGAAGTCATTCAGGGCGTCAAAGACACGAAAAACATCAATGCCCACCTCACAGGACTTGTCCACAAACAATTCGGCCACATCATCGGCATAATTGCGATATCCCACCAGGTTCTGGCCCCTCAGGAGCATGGAGAACGGGGTTTTCTTGATATGCTTTTTCAGTGTCCGAATCCGTTCAAAGGGGTCCTCCCCCAAAAAACGGTGCATCGAATCAAATGTGGCGCCTCCCCAGACCTCCATGGCCCAGAATCCCACACTGTTCATCTTTTCAGCAATAGGGATCATGTCCTCGGTTCTCATCCTTGTCGCCAATATGGACTGATGACCGTCTCTAAAGGTGGTATCTTGAATCTTAACGGGACTTTTTGGTCCATCTTCTAAAAAAGCATCCATTGGACACCTCCATTCAAATAATTGAATCCTTTCACGGCTCCTTAAGGCAATTTCTTCAGTTCCTCATTAAGAAGGCTCCTGGGACAGGCGCCGATGATGGTATGCACCACCTCTCCTCGCTTGAAGAGCATAAGTGTGGGAATATTCCTGATCCCGAATCTGGCCGGTGTATCACGATTTTCAGCTACATTCATCTGTACCATCTTTATCTTGCCCTGATACTCCCGGGCAAGTTCTTCGATCATGGGCGCCATCATTTTGCAAGGTTCGCACCATTCGGCCCAGAAATCGACCATGGCCGGCATATCAGAATTGATGATTTCTTCCTCAAAATTTTTGTCTGTAACATGGGGTAGATCAGACATGGTTTGTCTCCTTTTCTGTTAGACTGGCATAAGCTAAGCAATCAGCATGTCCATGGCCGCCCGATAGCGCTGGGCGGACTGGTCGATGACTTCCGATGGTTTTCCCTTTGCATTCAGCCTTCTCTATCCTTTAGCGTTTTAGAGAGATTCAAGTAACTCTCTCTCAAGATACGATTTGTCTCCACCGCATTCTGCTGAAATTGTTCATCTCCTGGGCAGATTGTTCTGAGATGGCTCGCCTGATCGTGGGAATGAATCAAGGATCCGGCTGTCACCATGCTGTGGGAAGAAATATCAGTTTCCAGAATAACTGCCCCAACGCCCACCCAAACAGCTTCCTCCAGGGTTGCTCCGAAGACCGTTACCCGAAACCCGAGGAAGCAATCGGCCTTGATAACACATGGCCCGTGAACGATACAGCCGTGAGAGATAAATGCTCTCGGGCCGATCCGTACAGACGACCCTCCCAGGGAATGAATGATCACGCCATCCTGGATACTGCATTCTGCTTCCAGCACAATAGGATCGACCTTCCCCTCGGTGTCTGGTTCGTCAGATCTTATTACCGCATTAGGCCCCACATAAACCTTTGGCCCAATGCGAACGTTCCCGATTATCTGGGCGCTGGGATCCACAAAGGCTGTTGGATCTATTTCCGGCCTGTCACCTGTGGGATTGGGCCGAATACCATGATTGGTCACCATGTTTTTCATCGGTCTTTCCTCCATTTCAAAATAACCATCGCTTCGAGTCGCCGGATCCTTTCCTACACGGGAGGATAAGTGTGGAACTCAATCTCTTACTTTAAGACCGAAGAAATAGAATGCTTTATCTTGTAGAATAGGCCCCTTCCTCCTTCGAGGATCTTTTCCATCTCCCCTGGGTCAAGATGCACTGCGCCGCATCCATCATTGACGCACAGGTCGATCTTGATACCTCTATGATCCACCTCTACCAAACTGGGGGTGCCGCACCTAAAACAGTGGTTGCGGTGGGCATCTCGATATGCATCTTCGGCATTTCTAGTATATTTGCCTCTCAATTCCTGTATCTTCTTCTTGTCCTGTTCTAGAAAGTACAGCTCCTCATCTGAGAGCCCCTTTGCTCTGATGACAATTCTTTCATTGGTCATGGTTCAACCTCCTTATTCAGCTGGTTCATCCTTTCTTTTTGAGTGGCAGTCTCGGGAACCTTGCATCTTGGCCTTGTTCGAGCGCTCTATAGTCTAGCATGTTTGATCACTGAGTACTTCATATCACCTCCAAATCATGACCCATAAATACTTTGATGGATTGAAACAGAAAGCCAAATTCTTTCCTCAGGAAAATACCTGCAAAACGGGCCATGGTCTTCTTTTGCTCCTCAAAGTGAGATGAATTCTCTCCATATGCTTTAATATCCTGAGCGAAATTACGCGGCTTGCTGCGCCGTTGCCGTGCGGACGGCTTCCGATTTGGAGGGTGCAAACGGGCGGCACGGGGGAGCACAAAAAAAGCCAACAGTGGTAACACTGTTGGCCTACGCTGGGCTGATCCCCTCATTGGAATAAGAGGCTATCCTCCCCTTGTCCGCCACGCATTTTGTAATTAATGTCTCTTATAAAACATCCACTCTTTTGTGTCAATAGCTGATTTCGCTTGCTGAGTAAAATCGATCGTGCAAGCGATTTTTGGGCACTTCTCGGCAGTGCAGGCCATTGAGAGTTGAACCCCTACCCATTCTCCAACAGCGTCGTAAAAGCCCAAGTGGCAGGAGGACAAGAACCCCCTTGACCTCCCTTGGAAAATGGGAAAGGAATTCTGGGTTTGCATCAACAGAGATTTCGTGCTGTAATAAATAATTAAGTTAGCTAGTAGCAATGGATCAATTATTCTACAGAGGATCCAAATGTTCATATCTCCCTTTCGAGACTGGAAGATTCGTGCAAAACTCATCAGTGTGACGCTTGTCGTGGTCTTGCTTCCTCTCCTATGTGTTGCATACCTGTCCGTGGATCGCTTTTCCAAGGCCATTATGGGTGCCTCAGACGAAAACCTGGAACACCTGGTCAGGGGCATCCATACCATGTGTGAAGTCCAACAAGAGATGGCCCTTGAGAAGGCGGCCGCGAGCCTGAAGGTGGCACGAGAAGTCATTTATGGCTATGGCCCGGAGATAACGATCAAGGGTCTCTCTCTAAGCCGGGATACCCATATTGTGGATAAGGTCCATGACCTGGTGGGAGGGACATGCACCATCTTCCAAAGAATTGAAGGGGATCGTCTCCTTCCGGTTTCCACCAATATCATAGGAAAGGATGGAAAGAGGGCCACAGGTACATTCATTCCACCCGAGAGTCCTATAGCACAGTCGATTCTGTCCGGGCGTTCCTATGAAGGCCGCACAATGATAATGGGTGACTGGTATGTCAAGCGCTATGAGCCCATTAAGGGAAGGACTGGCACGGTAATAGGGGCCTTTTCTGTTGGTTTCAAGGAAGAAAGTGTCCGTCTCTTTGAGGACGAGATAAAAAGTTTTAAGGTGGGAGATACCGGCTATGTGTACATCATAGATACCGAAGGCATACTGAAGCTCCATCCGGCTAAAAAGGGGGAAAACATCCTTGATTCCAAAGATTCCTCTGGCTTTGAATATATACGCAGGATGATCGAGGAGGCCGTGGCGCTTGGCGAAGGTCAAATAGGGACCATTCGTTACCCATGGATCAATCCAGAGTTAGGGGAAACGAGACCTCGAGAGAAGATCAACAAATTCATGTACTTCAGGCCATGGGACTGGATTATTGTGGCCGGGAGCTATGAAGAGGAGATCTATCATTCCCTGTATGAGACCGAGCGATTCATCTTGGTGGTGGTCCTTATGGGCCTCACGTTGGTATTCGTATTGACAATCGCCCTCTCAAAGGTCCTTACCAGGCCATTACAGGAACTTACGGAGATAACCACCAAGATGGTCAAGGGGGACCTCTCTCAAAGGGTCAGCGTCGAGAGGGGGGATGAGATCGGTATCCTGGGAAGGTCCTTCAACCGGATGATAGGTCAGCTTCAGGACTATACCTCAAACCTGCAGATGATGGTGGAGGATAGGACCCGGGAACTAAAGGAATCGAGGGAGAAATATCGAGATCTGTCCCGATTTCTGAACAGCATCCTCAATAGCGCGACAGAATATGGTATTGTGGCGCTGGATTTTTACGGCAAGATCATCGAGTTCAATACCGGGGCCGAGAAGCTATTTGGATGGAAAAGAGAAGAAGTCCTCAACAAGGAGAATATAGCGATTACGATAACACCCGAGGACCGCAAGAGAGGCATTCAAAAGGAGATGTCAAGACGGACCAGGACCCAGGGAGTCTGCGAACTGGAGATGGAGCGAGTAAAAAAAGATAGCACTCGCTTTCCAGCCCACACCATTGTTACAGCCATTCTGGATCCCTCTGGAAAGACCACGGGCTTTGTTGAAATAATCCGTGACCTGACCGCCAGGAAGGTCCTTGAGAAGGAGTTGCGAGAGACCAAGGAATTCCTGGAGAATGTCCTGGAGAGTTCTGTTGATGGAATCGTGACTACTGGTCTCAAGGGAAAGATCACCTACCTGAACCGGGCAATGGCACAAATGCTGGATTACGGGAAGGAGGAACTCCTGGGAGTACATATCTCGGTCCTTTACGTAAGGGGGATCCAACAGGCCAGGGATATCATGAATTTACTGCGGGAGGTTGATAGGAGCGAAAACTATGAGATGGAGGCGAGGAGAAGAGACGGAACGACCATTTCAATCATGACATCACTCTTCCTGCTCAGGGACGAGGATGAGGAGGTGATCGGGACAGCAGGTATTTTCAAGGATATTACGGAACAAAAGCGTCTTGAGGCAAAGCTCAAGGAGACTCAGGCCCATCTGGTAGAGGCCTCCAAGATGAGGGCCCTTGGAGAACTGGTTGCGGGGGTTGCACATGAGTTGAATAACCCCCTCATGGCCTCCCAGACAATTCTTCACGTGATATTGAAAAACCTGAGTATCCAGGACCCGGAGAGGAAACGCCTGGAACTCATACGAAAGTGCAACGAGCGGATCCAAAAGATTGTTGAACATCTGAGGGAGTTTTCCAGGGAGACAGAGCCCAGCTTTTCGCAGATTGATATCAACCATCCCATAGAGGATGCCCTGATGATCACCGAGCAACAGCTCCTGGGCCACAATATCTCGGTTGTCAGGAGGCTGACTGAAGGCCTTCCGAAGGTCCTGGGGGATCCAAATCAGATGGAACAGGTGTTCCTCAATCTGATCTCCAATGCCAGGGACGCCATGGATGAGGTGGATGGGACCAAGAAATTGACTATTTTTTCCTACCTTGCTGAGGATGAGGAGACTGAGGCGATCGGCGTCTCTGTCAGGGACACCGGCATAGGGATCCCTCAAAAAGACCTGGATAAGGTCTTTGAGCCTTTCTTCACTACAAAACCCGTGGGAAAGGGAACGGGCTTGGGCCTTTCCCTCTGCTATAGTATCATAGAGGCCCACGGCGGGAGGCTTGAAATCAGCAGCCAAACTGGTAAGGGGACAGAAGTGAGGGTCTTTCTTCCCATTTCCGAATCTGGAAAGGAGTAACTAAATGGGAAAACGTATCCTGGTTGTGGACGATGATGAGCTGGTGCTCATGGCGCTCAGAGAACTTCTCACTCCGGAAGGCTATGAAGTCCATACCGTCTCCGGTGGCTCCGAGGCCCTCGAAAGGCTCGAGAAGTATGGGTATGATCTGTTGGTGCTGGATATTATCATGCCGGAGATGGATGGTTTTCAACTCTGCAAGAGGATCCGGGAAAAGGAGAACTACAGAGAGAAACCTATAGTGTTCTTGACTGCCAAGAGCCGGGAGGAGGACAGGGCCAAAGGAATCGATGCGGGGGCCAACCTTTTTCTCTCCAAACCCATCTCACCCGAAAAACTGCTCAATATCATCCTTGATGCCATTAAATGAGTTAAGGCGTCTAAGATGGTCGATTTCTCCGGAATACCTCCAGGTCAGGTATCTTAGGTTGAAGACCTAAGGACCCTATTAGCCTCTCAAGGGCTCCGTCCTCATTCATCAACTCCGTAAAACGAAGCACCTTGGCCTCATCATCGGGGGAGAGGCCGGGGGCAGGTTGTTCCAGGCGCTCTAAGGCCGCAAATGTGCCCTCTTTCGTTAGGATAAGAGGGACATGGGCCTTTTTTATGGCATCCAAGACCTGAGGAGCCGGCCTCCGCCCCCCTGTCAGGAGCACTCCCGCAATGGGCCTGGGAACGCTGCCTTCCTCAACCCCGCTTTCAAGGGGTGCGTGTTCCAAAAAAATGATCTTGTTATAGACCCTCCTGAGAAGCACAAGTTCGCCCTTAAGATCGTGAGATCCCGCAGTCATGCCCCCCACGGATCGATTAAGGTCTTCCTCACCCCAAAGGAACTCTCCGTCCACGAGATCCCTTATCGCACCGAGCGTCCGATAGGAAAGGAAAGGATCTTCCGGGATTGCGGTTATGAAGGGGATCCCTTTATTGACAAGTGAAGGAATCATTTGCCCCTTGATTATTCCAAGCCTTTCGGTTGGGACCCGGTTTAGGACTACCCCCTTCAACTTATCTTTGATTAGGGAACTCACAGACAGAATCGAATATATGGATGCCTGGGTCGACCGATATCGATCAACAAGGACAAAATCCGCTTCTAAATCGAGCTCAAGGTGGATATCTGATACTCCCCAGCGGGGATCATCGAAGAAGATATGTCTTGACCCCATGATAAGGAGGATGTCCTTTCCCGTGGAGATCTCCTCTACGAAGGACCTGATCTCCCCTATCATCTCGTCTCTATCCTTCTCCCCCCACGCCTCCTCTGGCCGCGGAAATGGACAGAGCCGGTCAAGCGGTTCGGAAAGCTCCAGTACCCTTTTGAATAGGAGGGCATCCTGGTCGGTCCACAGCCCCTGGATATGGATCGGACGGCTTCCAAATGGCTTTATGAACCCAACTGCAAGACCCTTTTCTACAAGCCAGCGGGCCATTGTCCACGTCAAAAGGCTGTGGCCTGCCTGATCTCCGGTAGTGCCGATGAAGATAAAAGACATGCGATGAGAAAGCCCCCCAAACGGCCTTTTATTGCCTTTTGTTGGAGCATTATAGGGGCAGCGTCTCCAAACATCAAAGAAAATCTTAGGCGTTCAAGGGTGTTTGTAAGGGGCCCTGTTCAATAGAGGCCCTTAAACAAATCAAAACTACTTTTGAAGGACCTGCCGGACCTCTGCAATAAGTTCGTCAGGTGTAAAGGGTTTGGAAATAAAGGTGGCGGCCCCCATCTTCGTGGCCTCTTCAATCGTCTCGGTTGTTGGATACCCGCTCATGGCTATAATAGGCATCCCGGGCCGTCTCTTATTGACTTCTCCTATGAGATAAATCCCATTTCGGTCGGGCATCTTTATATCTGCCAGCAGGAGGGCAAAACCCTCCTTTTCGATTGCCTCCAGGGCCTTATCCGCACTTGTGACAAGTAAGACCTCAAAGCCCTCGTCCTCAAGCACCACCTGGCAGCTATCAAGGACAATACCCTCATCATCTACAACGAGTATCTTCACGCCTCTACGGCCTGCTTCTCTATCGGTAACCATATGAAAAACCTTGTCCCTTTGCCAACCTCGCTTTGAACCCTTATGGTTCCGCCGTGTCTCTGTACAATCCCATAGGAGACTGAGAGACCCAGCCCGGTACCTTCACCCACCGCTTTTGTAGTGAAAAAGGGATCAAACAACTTGTCAAGGTTATCCGGTGGTATACCACTGCCAGTATCAGCAATTATAATTTCGACACCCTTATGACCGGTATTGCTCGCAGACAGGCCGGTAGCTGTATATATATTGATACTGTCACCTGGCCCGGTAGCATCAAGGGCGTTAATGATCATGTTTAACAACACGCCCTGAAACTGGCTGCGATCAATGGTAAGGACAGGCAGATTTTCGCCGGGATTGAATTTCAGACGCACACCTTTTATCAATGCCTGATTTTGTATCAATGACACCGTGGAATTGATAAGCTTATTTATCTCCGTTGGTTCGGGATCAAGCTTTGTCTGTCTGGAAAAGTCCAGGAGGCCCTTCACAATCTTCCTGACCCGTTCAGTGGACTGTACTATTTTTTCAAGATCAGACCGGATATCATCTCCTATATCCTTACGCCGCAACAGCATATGTGAGTATGTCAATGCGCCGGTAAGAGGGTTATTGATCTCGTGGGCTACCCCGGCCGCAAGCCGTCCAACGCCGGCCTGTTTTTCGGACTGAACGAGCTGCTGTTCTGCTGCTTGTCTCCTGCGGCCCATGGCCGCAACCATATCCCTGAAGGTATTCTGCAATACACCTAATTCATCCTTGGATATAGGACCAATATCCGGCGACAGGCTGCCCTCGGAGACCTGTTGGCTTGCCTTTACCAGCCGCTGAACAGGCTTCAAGATCCTGTTTGCCAGGATGTATCCTAGCCCTATGGCCAGTGCTATGCCAACCACTGTCAAGAGTATAAAAACCGCAAGGGCCTTTCTCCGGATCTCAACATACGGCTCCTCCAACACCCCAACATACAGCATTCCCACTCGATTGCCTAAGATGTCCTCAATGGGCTCGTAAGCCGTTTTGTACCAGTCACTTACGACAAATGCACGTTTTGTCCACCTCTCCCCCTTTGAAAGGACGTGTTCTTTAACCTCTTTTGAAACGCGAGTTCCAATGGCTCGCTTTCCCTCTTTGGTTAGGACATTTGTTGAGATGCGGACATCGTTTAAAAAGATAGTAGCTGTTCCGATACTTCGGCCCTTGTATGTCTCGTGCTGAAACACTGTGTCCCGAACGGTGTCAACTATCCTTTGACTTCGGCTGAGAAGGATTCCTCCATAGATAACCCCGAGCAGGTCGCCTGCTTCAAACACCGGTACTGCAGCCGCAAGTGCCATTCCCGACGTTTCCTCCTTCTCGGCTCGGGGGGCTGCCATAGGTGTGGGAAGCAATGGAATCCTGGCTCTATCCGCAAGTTCGGGGTTTTCACTAAAGAGAAACTCCTGGCTCAGGATAACAGTCCCTGAAACGGCAATTTTCCGTTTGAGCGCTAGGTTCGCAATAGGGTTGGCAGTCTGAACCGTTTGCTTGGGTACAGCATCAGGACCAAGGCGGCATAGTGTTGCGTCTTTGTTCGTAACGATGCCAGCGAAATCCAGACTGGCGCTCTCGGCTAAACGGCTTAGCCGACTGATAAGTTTTGCGGTCTCATGCCTCTCAACCTCTGACACGAATCCGGGTCCTAGCGAGGTTATTTTTAGGGCGACTTCTATAGTATTGATGCGGGCAAGGTATATCTCGCGTGCTGAATTCAGGTCCAGCCTGACACGGTTTCTTGCCTCGCTTATGACCGCCCTGTAAAGGAGTTGGCCGCCGATAAAGAGAGAAACTCCCCCCACCAGAAAGGAAACCCCCAAGAAACTTGCTATCAGCTTGGACCTTATTGAGTAAAACACCTGAGTCCCTTTCTGTTAATTCTTCTCACCATATTTCCGCACTTCTCCTCAAATCAAGCCAGCGTCTTTGGGATCGCGTAAGAGGGCCGATTTGTCCCTCTATCCATTCAATATCGCCGGTCAGGAGGGCAAGTTTCTCAGGGCCTGTTAGATCATATTCATCCAAGGCGTCTGCGGCCTCTTCTAGAAGCCTTGTAAGGAATTCCCCGTCAGATGCCACTCGTTCTAGAACCCTGATCATCTCCTCGTGATGAATAAGGGCCTGATCATCAGGCGGTTGTGCGGCCGCTGTTTCAACTGCAGAAGAAACTGCCTTTACAAGCTGATCCGGGGTAAATGGCTTTTCTATATAATCCGATGCACCAAGCTTCATGGCCTGTACTGAAGAACGGATAGAGGCATACCCCGTGATCATAACAACAGGAAGGGAAGGTTTGGCCCTCTTAACATCCCTCAGAACCTTCATGCCTCCAATATCCGGCATCCGTATGTCAGTTAGGACAATGTCATATTGTCCTTCAATGGCCTGGTCGCGCCCCTCACGTCCGCTCAACGAGGTATCTATCTCGTACCCCTCATCGGTGAGGATCTTACTGACACTATCCAAGACAATCTGTTCATCATCAATGACCAAAGCTCTCTTCTTTCCCATGACTTTCCTCCTTCCAAATGACCACAAATATCTTTTCAACGGGCCTTTAAGTATTGATCTCAACCCCTCCCGGTTTCTCGCCATGCACGGAGTGCCGTAGGGATAGAAATCCTGTGGGCTCTTGCCTTTAGAAATGAGCAATTGTTGTGCCATGCTGGATTTCTTCTTTAATTCGCACAACTACTTGATTTAAAATAATATTTAGCAATTATAGGGTGCTGGGAAAGGAATAGGCAGCGTCTGATTGTCGGTATTTTTTACAGATTGTAAAGGCCCTTCGCTACCACTCGCGAGAGCTTTCCTGGATCAGAACGAATTCATCTTCCGGTGTGATTCCGTGCCAGCGGCATTCTTCTTTCAGGCAAATCAGAAATGGTACCCGTTTATTCATCGCTGCCACCGATAATTCCGCCGTAAGCCCTGCACAGGCCTCGCATGGCATATCAGGATGGGCGATGCTTTCGGCACAGTGCGGGCATTTTAGGTCCTTGATCTCGCTTTTCGGGCGTTTGATAATTTCGTGCATATACTGGTGCGCAAAGATATTCAGATAGACAGATAGCTCAAGGATTCCTTCTTTGCCTTCCTTGGTCACCGCGTTGAGCTGAATATTATCACCCTTGATGAGACTGGCACCACACTTTGGGCAATATGTGTGAAGGAATCTCCTCCTCTTGAGGCGCACACGCTCGTTATACTTGGTTTTCTGAAAGTAGCTAATATCCTTTGCTCTTTCCTTATCTTCCATATCCTCTCACCCCCTTAGACCATGGCCAGCTACAGGCAGCGAATCCTGCTCTACCCCCATGTTGCAAAAGGTCCTATCTCATGTCAAAAAACGGCCATCTGTTTCAAGATCAGAGCTTGCACCAATTGCCGTCTTCCAGACTTCTATGACAAGTGACTTTCGGAGACTTAAAACGGCTTTGCTGCAGCATCTGGTTTCACGGACAGTTCGAGTTCTTTGCCTATTGCCTCTACTATATCACGATTATAGCATACTATTCCACAGCGCAGACAGCGCCCCGCTTCTCTTCGCGCCTCGGCCTGGGAAATGCTGTGCTCTACCTCCTCAAAATTCGTGATCCTTGACTCAATCTTCAGTTCCCTGGGATGAGTCCGGGGTGCCCTCTCAAGGCCTTCAACCTGTTCAAAGAGCGTTTCTTTGATCAGGTCGATCTGCCTTTCTTCTATGGCCGGAATCGCGCCTTCCATCAGGAGGTAATGAATGGAACGTGCCGCATAACGACCTGCTGTTATAGCATCCACTGCGATGGAAGGCCCTGTAAAGCAATCCCCCCCTGTGAATACATATGGGATATCCGTCTGGAGCGTTTCTTCGTTGGCATCAATTGTATCCCACTTTGTGACTTTCAAGGCCGCGGTCTTCTTCCCCTCACGGACGAAATCGATATTGGGCGCTTGACCAATGGCCGCAATAATCATGTCAGTATCCATTGTTGTCTCGGAGCCCGGGATCGGTACCGGACGACGCCTGCCGCTTGAATCGGGTTCAGTAAGTCGCATCTTGATATATTCTATCTGGTGCACCTTTCCGTCCTTGCCGAGGATGCGAGAAGGTGCGGCAAGAAATAGTATCTCTATACCTTCTTCTTCTGCTGCCTTTACTTCCAGTTCATTGGCCGGCATTTCCTCTCTGGAGCGGCGGTACATCAAGGTGACTTTTTCGGACCCGAGCCGCAAGGCGGATCGAGCAGCATCGATGGCGGTATTACCGCCACCTACCACTATGACGTGGCGACCAACGACCGGTTTGTCTTCTCCCTGGAACCTTCCGAGAAATTCAATGCCGTCGAGAACACCCTCTAAATCCTCTCCTTCCAATCCCATCCTCCGTCCTTGCCAAGCGCCAATTCCTATAAATACGGCGTTGAAACCAGCGGCCTCAAGGAGTCTTAGACCAAAATCATCCCCGAATCTTACGCCAGTTCTGACCTCAATACCCAGATTAATGATTCCCTCGATTTCCCAGTCAAGGATCTTCTTTGGCAGCCTGTACTCCGGAATGCCGTATCGAAGCATGCCCCCGAGCTTCGGCATTTGCTCGTAAATGGTCACAGAATGACCGAGTCGCCGCAAGAAGTATGCACAGGAAAGTCCAGCCGGTCCTCCTCCGATTACAGCCACCTTGTAACCCGTGGGCGCCGCCACGGAGACGTCCAGATGGAGATAGCGGTTTTTCTCCCAGTCAGCCACATAGCGCTTGAGGTGGTTTATGGCCACTGGCTCATCCTCAACGCCCCGTCTGCATACCCCTTCGCAGGGATGCGGACAAACGCGGCCGCAGGATAAAGGCAGCGGGTTCCGTTCCTTAATCGTCAGAATCGCTTCTTAGAAGCGGCCTTCCCGGATATGCTCGATATAGGCGGGTATGTCAATCTGCGCAGGACACTTCTGCCGGCATGGTGCGAGGCACTCCGAATACTTGTTGAAATGAAGGATTTTTGCAGTAGAAGAGATCAGGGAGATAATTCCCCTGGGGCAAACGCGAACACATGTCCCGCAACCACGGCAGAAATCCGGATCAAAGACCGGCAACCGGTCCGGCCCCTTTTGGATCGCCCCGAAGGGACAATTGGCCGCACAGGTGCCGAACCCCAAACATCCATGCGCGCACAGCTTGTTGCCGCCAAACAGCATGCTGGCTGCCCTGCAATCCCGAATGCCATCGTAATGGTACTTATCGAGGGCGCGGGCACCCCCACAGCAATCACTTCCTGCAAGCTCCGGCTCTTTGGCTACGACCTTCAGACCCATGATGTCTGCCACATTTTCTCCGACTTCAGGGCCGCCGCCAACACATATGTTCGGTTGCGCCTTCCCTGCAGCAATAGTAACGGCTGCTGCATGGCAACCTGCATATCCGCAACCCCCGCAATTAGCACCCGGCAAGGCATCTTCGACCTCGATCACGAGCGGGTCTTCCTTGACGTAAAAGACCTTGGACGCGTAACCCAGCACAAGAGCCGCCAGAAACCCTACACCACCCAGAAATAATATGCCGCTAATCATAACATTTAGTCCCTGCTAATCTCCTACCCTGCGATTAATTATGTCATCCCCAAGAACCCCAGGAAAGCGAGCGACATGAAACCGGCGGTCACAAGCCCAATGGCTGTGTCTTGAAGACTCCTGGGGATCCTTGATATAGCGAATCTCTCCCTCAGGCCTGCAAAAAGTATGAGCGCAAATGCAAACCCGACACCGGATGCAAAAGAAAATAGGACCACTTTTTGAAAGGAGTAAGTATTCTCAACGCAAAGAATCGCGAGGCCCAAGACCGCGCAGTTGGTTGTTATAAGCGGCAAAAAGATGCCGAGTGCCTGATAGAGATTGGGGATCGCCTTCTTCATGAATATTTCGACAAACTGAACCAGAGAGGCGATGACAAGGATAAATGCAATAGTTCTAATAAATTCCAAGCCGAAGGGAACGAGGATCCATTTATGCACACACCAGGTAAGGATAGAGGCCAGGGTCACGGTAAAAATCACGGCAGTCCCCATCCCCACTGCAGTATCCATCCGTTTGGATACACCCAAGAACGGACAATTACCAAGGTACTGTGCCAGAAGGATATTGTTAACCAGGATTGCACTGATAATCAATACAAAATATTCCATAACACCCCACCCCTATCACTTTACCCTTTTAAGGGAGTTCATGTAGTTCATCAAGAAGAGGAGGACACCCAGTGTAACAAAGGCACCGGGGGCTTTCACCATGAAAGCGAATGGCTCGAATCCTTTCCACATAACCTGAACGCCAAAAAGCTTCCCCATTCCTAGCACCTCTCTCAGTCCACCCAAAAATGTCAGTGACAAGGTGAATCCAAGACCCACCCCCAGACCGTCTAATGCGGAATAGCCGATATTGTTCTTGGAGGCAAAGGCCTCGGCCCTCCCAAGGATTATACAGTTGACGACAATCAGGGCGACAAAGATGCCCAATCGCTGGTAGAGCGGATAAAAAAAGGCCTGCAACAGTAACTCCACAGCAACCACGAAGGTGGCTATCAGAACAATATAACAGGCGATCCTGACCTTCTTAGGGATGAGTTTGCGGAGCATAGAAATTAAGATGTTTGAACAGATCAGGACAAACGTGGTCGCCAGCCCCATTCCGAGCCCGTTTTCGGCAGTGGTTGTGACTGCTAGAGACGGACACAGCCCCAGGACAAGCCGGAATGGCGCCAGCTCTGTGGAAAAGCCTTTCGTGAACTCCTTGACGGCTCTCATATCTACTTTCCCTTCTTAGGTGGTCTTTTTGCCAAGATCGACTCGACAATCTTATTTTTGTTGGCCATCACAAACTTCGTCGCCTGGTCAACACCGTCAGCAATCGCTACGCTGCTTCGGCTGGCGCCGGTGACGGCATCCACCTGCCCCCCATCTTTCTTGAGCCTGATGTCTTCCTTGGCCAATAGCCTTACATACTTATTAAGGTATAAGGGCTCCATGGCGCGGGTCCCAACACCAGGTGTCTCCTTATGCTGTGTTACCCTAACGCCCTGAACACGATCGGACTCCAGATCGACCGCTGTCATCACAATGACGTCCCCTCCATATCCTCCCCGGCCGGGCCACTCAAGAATTACCCTCCTGACCTTGCCTCCCTCAATCCACGGGTAGATGCTGACATTTCCCTTCTCTTGAACCAAGATCACCTGATCGGAGAGAGGATCATTCGGGCAACCCCCAAATAGTTCCTTTACTGCAGGCCCCCGGATAAAGTAGTCCTTTTGCCTATCGATACGCTTTTTAAGCCCATCATTTAGTACTCCCAGCAACGCCGCACAAAATGAACAAATAATCGTTGTAACCAGTACCATCTTTGTAATTTCGTTCATCTGCACCAACCTCTGGCTGCAAGAAGACTAAGCACTTATTCCTTGACCTCCAGGGCGCCTATATCCAACCCCACCACAGGTTTATGAATACGATCAATGAGTGGATGAAAAAGGTTTAAGATCAAAATGGCAAAAACCGTTCCATCGGGGTATTGCCCGACATTGCGAATAAGTATGATAAGCATCCCGGTGCAGAAGCCATAGACTAGCCTGGCAGGCCCGTTTACCGGAGTGGTTGTATAGTCAGAAACCAAAAAGAAGGCGCCAAAGGCGGTCATTCCGGCAAGGAGGTGAAACATGGGATTAGCATACCTGGAGGCGTCTACCAGATAAAATACACCAGCTGTGATCGTCACCCCCAGTAAATACGAAAGAGTCACTTTCCATGAAGTAA
The DNA here is from genome assembly GCA_043808585.1 of Pseudomonadota bacterium. Taxonomy (GTDB): domain Bacteria; phylum Desulfobacterota; class DSM-4660; order Desulfatiglandales; family Desulfatiglandaceae; genus CAYVMN01. Next base: position 16,185 of record JAZDES010000180.1, read on the forward strand.
ATCCTCTCACCATCAGATAAAGCCCGCCGATTGCCAAGAGCAATACTGCGCCTGTTCCCACCCCGCCAGTTTGGAATCCGAACAGCAGTTGCATAGAACTATAGGTATCAGCTACAGAGGGGCCATAGCTCTTTAGCGATACCAAGGGCTCCAAAATCAGGCCTTCCAGATGCAGATCAGCCGTTGTAAAATGTGAAGAAATTCGGATGGGCCACGAAACAGACAAAATGGCAAATCCAATCAAGACCGGATTTAAGGGATAACAACCTATGCCTCCAAAAAACTGCTTCGCAATTACAATCACCAAAAAGGTTCCGATAATTACAAGCCACCAGGAAGTATTTGGAGGCAACATCATGCCAAGCAAAAGACCCTGGGCAATAGCTGAGCCGTCGTAAAGCGTAATTTCCTGCTTCATTGATTTCCGTGCCAACCACTCCCACAGGACGGCGCTTGCCACAGCCAGAAGAAGAGTTCGTATGCCCGGCAGCCCGTATCGGATACAACCCCAGATGGCAGCAGGCAGCAGGGCGAGGAGATATCCGTTCATAATCTTGGATACGCTGGATCCATCATGGATATGAGGACCCATTGCCATACCGAGTACTAGCCGCGCCATTATCAACCTCCTTCATCCTGGGCCCGACGTTCGTGCAGCTGTATCTCATACTGATAGTTTGCGAATCTCATATATTGCAAGAGAGGTCTCCGCGAGGGACATACATAGGCGCACAGCCCGCATTCCACGCAAGAGCCAGATCCTCCCACGATCGCCTTTTCAAAATATCCGAATTCCGAAAACCGACCGACCAAATTGACCTGGATATTCACCGGACATACCCTCACGCACCGTCCGCAATTAATGCAAGGGGCATCCGTGAAGGGTACCACTTTGGATGCCGGGAGGACCGTGATTCCGTTAACACCCCTCACAACACTTGAATTCAAATCGGGCTGGGCAATGCCCATGAGCGGACCCCCGAATATGACCCGGTCACCTCTATGCACCGTGACATTCAGACATTCCAGCACGTGGGCCGCAGGCGTGCCGATCCGGACCCGAACCGTGATCGGTTTGTCGAGATCGGGAGCGGAGACCGTGATAAGCTTATTGGTTCGTGATTTACCCTGGTGTAGACACCTTGCAACAAATGTGATGTCCTCTGCCGTAAACACCGCGATCCCCTCCTCGCGAGGGTTCTTACCCGCCGTGATGAATTTGTTTGTGATTTTGTAAATCAGCAGTCTTGGATTTCCCTCCAAGGCCGAATTCCCTACAGGAAATATTTCCACGCCTTTCAAAATGGATCGGGCGTGGGCTGCCATTGATTCGGGCACTGCGACAATGATACGCACATCCCCGGCAATGTTTCGAAATCCTGCCACGGACTCGGTAAAATCACTGGAAAACCCTGAAACAACCCGTCGTTGAACAGAGATTGGCGGCTCTTCATCTACGCCAAAGATGATGATCGTATGGATCGGGATTCGCTCGATCTCCGAAAGCTTGTCTCTCAAAATTTCCGGTTTCCACGGCGAATCGAAGCCTAGGTCAGCCATGGTCTGAATCAGCTGATCTCGAGAGACTTTTTCCAGATTCTCCAGTACGGTGGAGGTCTGAAGCTCGTCATCGGAGTCGCGTTGAATGGAAAGTGTGAGAATTTTCTGGCCCTCTGGTGAAAAACCGGGCCCAATTGCTGTCACCTTACCGGTTACAGTGGCGTGAACCCCTGTGCGGCTTGGCGTCATGGCGATGAACTGGCCTGTCTTTACTTTGTCCCCTACATCTACGATGGGATTAAACGGCATTTCTCCCGGCTTTGAAAGGGGGAGAGTCACTGATTGGGGAGGAGATAGTGTCTCAACATCACCTTCCCAACCTTCGAACCTGATTTTGGGTCTCAGAAACCCGAAAAATTGTTCCATCATAGCGGAAGTTCAGTGCCTGTCATTGGACAAGTTAATGTGATTTAAGGTGGCAAAGGGCACACCTGAAGGCTTCAGCATCGGAATACCTCTTCTTGTTGGTGTAGGTCCCGCACTCCAGTTTGGCATGGCAACGGTCACATTGCATGTGTATTGCGTCGACCTTCCGACGGGTGCTGTGACATTCGGTGCACCAATGCCCCTTGATTTCTTCCAATTCCTCGTGTGTTAAGTCATTTGCCGAATACTTCTGATTCGGATGGCATTTATCGCACGAAACTGATGCAGATTCACCGGTCTGCAAATGGCAATCCCGGCAGGGTTTGATCTCCCCTTTCCGAACATTGTGGCACATAGTACACCTTGGGGGGTGCATCTTGACCAATTCGGGATGCTTCATACTATCCTTTGAGTAGTCTTCATCCGGATGACATTTTTTACAGGAAAGAACTTGATTCGCCTTAACCAACTCATGATGGCAATCTGCGCACTCCATCTTCGATATACTAATAGGGTTTCCGCACTTGAATTGAGAGGGATCGGTGTGGACTTGATGCGTAAAAAGGACTGGACCACCCGCCGTATTAAAATAGATCCTTGGAGGAACTAGATCGGATGCCTTTTTGGGAAAAACATATCCCCCAAGGCTAAGCAGAGTTGCCACGCATCCAATAATTAGAATGATTCGGTTTCGAGTCCTGGCATTCATGAGTCGTTATCCCGTTTCCGGTCTAATGGTGTGTAAGCTTTCTCAACTTTCCCTTAGAGGTAACGCTTTCATTCTACATACCTTCCTATACGTGTGCACCGCCGAGGGCGGCGGTGACCATAGAAAGGAAATGCCGAGATATTTGTCATGAATAGATATAAGCAATAGATGTGCCACCAAGCAAAGGGAGCTGAAAACCTTAATAACCATTTAAAATCATTAGGACATAATGGGTATATGGCAGCGCAATAGGGCAAACCAGGTGTCGCGTTCTTTTACATTTTGTAAAGAACTGAGGAACAGATTGCCCTCGACGTAAGCGTTAAGGGGTCTAGAGAGGTTCAGAGTTAAAGAAGACCTTTACATCTTGTAAAAACGTCCGACATCAAATCCTTACCCACTGTGAGTACACTTCCCCCAGCGTGTGCGAAATTTCCTAATGTATCCAGCCTATTAGGACGATTTAGAGCGATCTTTTTATTTTGGCATATATGTTGCGCTATGTAAACCTTAAGCAAGCTTCACAGTCGACTTACGGCAAAGAGGCTGTGAAAACCAAGTGAACACAGCCCAAAATCATGAAACATCGCTGCTGGAATAAAGACGGGTTTATGCACCCGCTTTTTCTTGCATAACAAAATCAACAGGGTTATTCAACCGGCTTAGAGGGTAGCCGCTTGGGTGGTGGGTTTACCAGGCCAAAACCAACGGCCTAAAATAGGGAGGTGAGGCCATGGAGTTGCAATTCATTGAGAAGTCGAACCTTGAGGTCTTTGTCCAAAATCTTATGGAGAATTATCGGGTGGAAGGGGTCATGGAAAAAGACAAATCATACTATTACGGACCCATTCAATCGGCCCAGGAGCTATGCCTGGGTTTCGATACCACGCTGATTCCACCCAAAAAATATTTCTTGCCCCCAAGAGAGATACTGTTTCGATTCAGCACTGCTCCGCAGCTGGAGATCACCTCGGAAATTGAGGATAAGCCGTTCATCATCTTTGGCGTCCATCCCTATGACCTGAAGGCAATCCGTCAGATGGACCAGGTATTTACCAGCGGGGTTTCGGATCCTCATTACCTGAAGCGAAGAAGGTCGGCCCTGCTTATTGGTGTCGATCCCACGGCAGTTGCGCCGAATGCGTTTTGGGCGGATATGGAAGCAGCTACTGTATCCAACTGTTTTGACCTTATGCTTACGGATATTGGAGAAGGGTTTGTTGTGGAGACGGGGAGCGAGAAAGGCAGAGAGGTTCTGGATCGATTTGCCCTCCCACGCACCGCCACCCAAGAACAGGCACGAGAGCGGGTGAAGGTGCGCTCTCGAATCACAAGTCTTTGTGAGAAAAGGGGCCTCAGTTTTCCTAAAAAAGAGATCCCAAAACTACTTGAGCGATCCAGAGGAAAGATCTTCTGGGAGGAACAGGCCGGCAAGTGCCTGAGTTGCGGATCATGCAATCTGGTTTGCCCCACCTGTTACTGTTTTGATGTAAAGGACCATATTGACTTGGACCTTGTGCACGGGGAACGGTTCCGTCGCTGGGATGGATGCCTGCTTCACGATTTTGCGAAGGTAGCCACTGGTGAGAATTTTCGTGAGAGCAGGACCTCAAGGTACCGTCACCGATTCATGCGCAAGGGCCTCTACCTTTACGGGGTATTGAATGATGTGGCATGCGTCGGATGCGGGAGATGCGCATCCGCATGCCTGCCTGACATTGCTGACCCTGTTAAGGCGCTAAACCACTTGAAGGAAAGTGAAACGCTCTAGCGTTTTGAAAGAAAGGCAGAAGACCGCGAGGGTCTTTTTTCCTCTCCCCTGCCTTGCAGAAACTGTATTTAAAGGTAAGGGGGCGTACCACATGCTGTGAAGAATTTGGGTTACGTCCTTTGGAAAAAAGACCCTTGCGGTCGGTCATGCGACTCATCACTGTTTTCAAAGCACTAAACTATTACGGAAAATGAATGATAAGGAGGGAGCAGTCATGAAAGAAGAAATGCGAGAAGTCTCTCCCTATTTACCCAGGCGGGCCGAGATTACTCGAATTGAGGACCTCACGGCGAGCGAAAAGCTCTTTGAGATCCATCTAGACAGCGGAGAACCCCTGGGCCATAAGCCAGGCCAGTTTGTTGAGCTATCTGTCGTAGGTGTGGGGGAGGCCCCCATTTCGATTTCATCGGCCCCAGGAGATAATGGTTCATTTGAACTTGCTATCCGCAAAGTAGGCTCCGTCACCACAGCGGCACACAACCTCAGGGTAGGGTCTAAGGTAGGAATCCGCGGCCCGTTTGGGAGCCATTTCCCGGTGGAAGAGACCAAGGGAAAAGACCTCCTCTTCGTGGCTGGCGGAATCGGCCTTGTTCCGCTCAGATCATTCATTCACTTTACCCTGAATCACAGAGAGGACTATGGCGAGGTCATCATACTTTTTGGTGCAAGGAACCCCTCGGAACGGCTTTTTTTGGATGAGCTGAAGAGCTGGAAGTCCAGAGAGGACATAAGGTACCTGGATACTGTAGATAGGGGAGATCCTGACTGGACTGGAAATGTTGGAGTCATAACCACCCTTTTCCCAAAGATCCATATCGATCCTTCAAAGACATATTGCATTGTCGTCGGCCCTCCGGTGATGTACCGCTTTGTCATATTGGAGGCCAAGGCAAAGGGTGTACCAGGCACGCAGATCTTTCTCTCCCTTGAGAGGCGGATGAAATGTGGAGTCGGGAAGTGCGGCCACTGCCAGATCAATCATCTCTATGTATGCCAGGACGGCCCGGTATTCAGGTTTACGGACATATCCAGTGTGGAGGAGGCGCTATAATGGAAAAAGCAAGAGTAGCGTTCTTTGATTTTGCCAGTTGTGAGGGATGCCAGCTTCAGGTTGTTAACCTCGAAGAAGATCTCCTGAGAGTAGTTGCTGCCCTGGATGTTGTGAGTTTCAGGGAGGCCATGAAAGGGCACTCGAATGATTATGACATCGCCCTTGTGGAAGGGTCAATCACCCGTCGCTCCGATGAACCCCGGCTCAGGGAAATCCGCTCCAACGCAAAAGTCCTGGTTGCCCTCGGCTCGTGCGCTGCGTTGGGGGGCATTAATTGCCTCAAGAACTTCTTTGAAGAGGACTATGTCAGGAAATACGTTTACGGAGAAAAGGCCTCTCAGTACGAAACCTATCCGGCCCGGCCCCTTAAGGCAGTTGTGCCCGTGGATTTTGAAATCCCCGGGTGCCCAGTGAATCGACAGGAATTTGCCGCCGTGGTAAAATCCTTTCTTATGGGTATCAGACCCACAATCCCCAACTATCCTGTTTGCGTGGAATGTAAGATGGCCGAGAACATATGTGTCTTCAATAAAGGAACGGCCTGCATGGGGCCGGTTACGCGGGGAGGTTGTGAGGCGTGCTGTGTCACAGAAGGGAGCTTCTGTTGGGGATGTCGGGGGTTAGTTGACCACCCTAATACCGATTCTCATAGGGAAATCCTTGCATTTCAGCACCTGAGTGTGCAAGATATTCTCGGGAGATTTCGGCTTTATACTGGGTTTTCGGAGGTGGCAAAATGAATGAAGAAAAGATCATCAAGTTGAACCACGTTACCCGCGTAGAAGGCCATGGGAACATCTCCATCAAGATAAGGGATGGCAAGGTAGAGGAGTGTCAATGGCAGGTGGTGGAGGCACCCCGGTTTTTTGAGGCAATGCTTCGCAGCCGCAAATGGTATGAGGTCGCTCACATTACATCCAGGATCTGCGGAATCTGTTCCATAGGACATACCCTCACCTCCCTCAAGGCCACCGAAGCAGCCATGGGCGTGACCGTATCAGAACAGACAGAGAAGTTGCGAAGACTTCTCATGCACGCCGAGAACCTACAAAGCCATATACTTCACCTTGGCTATCTCGTTCTACCGGATTTGCTTGGGGTATCCAGCGTCATCCCTCTAGCCTCCACCCATAAAGACGAGGTCCTGCGCGTGGTACGACTCCATCGCCTTGCCAACGAGATGTCGGACCTCCTGGGAGGTCGCACGACGCATCCTCAGCGGCCGGTGGTGGGAGGATTTGCCAGGTGGCCCACCGTGAAAGAACTGGAAAACGTTAGAAACAAGCTTGAGCAAGCGGTACCGGATGTGAAAGCAGTGGCATCTCTTTTCAAAGAACTCACGGGAAAGCTCCCCCGGTTTTCCAGGGAGACGGAATATATTGGTCTTAAACATCCGGACGAATATGCGATCTATGACGGGGATATTGCCTCCACAGATGGAGGGACATGGCCTGTAAATCATTACAAGGAGATTACCAATGAGTACCTGGTCCCTCATTCCACCGCAAAGTTCACAAGGCATAAAAGAAGTTCCTATATGGTTGGGGCCCTCGCAAGATTGAACCTAAATTATGACCAAATCAGCCCGGCTGCAAAGGAAGTGGCTGCGGATTTCGGCCTGCGGCCAACCAACTGCAATCCCTTCATGAATAATATCGCACAGCTCGTTGAGGTGGTACATTCCTTAGATGAATCCATCAGTCTCATAGATGACCTCTTGAAGGATGGGATTAGGGATGAAAAACCATCGGTCTCTATCAAGGCCGGTCGGGGAAGCGCGGCCACTGAGGTCCCGAGAGGCATATTGTTCCACGAATACGAGTATAACAAGGATGGGGAATGCGTTTGGTCAAATTGTATCATCCCCACTAACCAGAACCATGCAAATATTCAGGAGGACCTGGAGGCCTTGGTCCCTCAGATAAAGGATCAGCATAAAGACGAAATAGAACTTAAGGCGGAAATGCTTGTCAGGGCATATGATCCATGCATTTCTTGCTCTACCCATTGCGTTTTCTTATAGAAAAAATTAGAAGACAGGAGGGTAAGGATGGACAAGCCGAAGATTCTGATTATTGATGACGACCTTGACTTGGTTGAGGGTATCCGGATTACCTTAGAGGCAAATGACTATGAGGTACACAGCGCCAAGAATGGCACCGAAGGCCTCGAACTTGTTAAGGAGATTCACCCTGATTTGATTATCCTTGACGTTATGATGGATAGCATAACTGAAGGGTTTCAAGTATCCTACAAGCTAAGAAGCAGGGACCCACAATCCGAATACAGCGCATATTCACATATTCCCATTCTCATGCTTACGGGCATATCCCAGAAGATGGACATGAAGTTCTCTCCCAAGACCGATGAAGACTATTTGCCGGTTGATGAATTCCTGGAGAAGCCGATCCGGTTCGAGGCATTGCTGGAAAAGGTTAAGAAACTGATCTAAGAGGGCTAAGGTGCTCCATGGACCATCCGGTCCTTCAGAGAATAAGGGCCTTTATCTACGAGATTGGCCGAGATGAGCCTCTCGCCAAAGAGAAATGGTGGATCCTTCTGAGATGGGTCCTTCTTGGGGTAGTGGTTCTGGTCACGGTCATAGGGAACAGATTCATCCACCTCAACATCCCTGCCTCAAAGGTTTTCTTTCTTAGTGCCATTGCTTTTCTGTTCAATGCCTTTCTCTATTTCCACATATCGGCCATTGAGAAAAGGCCGGCTCGTCAGTACAGCTCCCCCCCAGTGTGGTTTACCTATTCTCAGTTTGCAGTTGACTGGGCCTTCGTCTCCCTCACTTTTCATTATACCGGAGGGATAGCCAGCCCTCTCCTCTTTTATTTTTTATTCCATGTGATTCTGGGCGGGGTTCTCTTGGAAAAACGGGCACGTGTTTTTTATCTGAACTTAATTGCACTCACCGTTAACGGCCTGGCGCTTTTGGAGTTAGGGGGCTTTGTTCCGCATATATATGTTTCATCCTTTGTATCACGGGATGTCCAAGATCACATATTTTTTGTTTTGATACTTCTCTTCCTTTTCGACGCAGTACTTTATCTCTCCAGCTCCTTTGTCATATTGTCCCTCAGACACTTGAGGGAGAAAGTGTTCACGCTTGCGGGAATCCAGTATAAGCTTGAACAAGACAATCGAGATCTCAGATTACTAAATCAGCTAACCAAAGGCATCAGCCTTACCCTCGGGCTTCACCCAAGACTTGATTTCATCTGCCAGACTATTATGGATGTCATGGCTGTAAAAGGGGTCGCTATCCGATTGTTGGAAGAAAAAGTGAACCGTTTGGAGCTAGTATGTTCCCGAGGATTGAGCGAAACATACATCAATAAAGGCCCGGTGGAGTCGGACAGGAGTCTGGCAAAGGCGCTTCAAGGAGAGCCTCATTTTGTGTTAGATGCCTCTACCGATCCGGCGGTGCAATATCCTGAAGAGGCCCGTAAAGAGGGGATCGTGAGCATGTTGTCTTTTCCCCTAAAAGGTAGAGACAAAGTTTTGGGTACGCTGCGCTTATACACCAGTCAGAGAAGGCAATTCAGCCAGTATGAACAGGACTTTATTTCAGCTCTAGCCAGCCAGGCGGCGATCTCCATAGAAAATGCCAGGATCTATGACGCATTAGATAGGCAGGATAAGGCGAAAAGCGATTTCATTATGATGATGACCCATGAGTTGAAAGGGCCTCTAATGGCCATCCATGGGCTCTTAGAGGTCATGTTGAAGGGTTACGTGGGCTCTCTCAGCGACAAACAGCAAGAACTGATAAGGAGGGTGTATCGCCGTATCGAGTCTGTTATGGAGGTATCGACAGGCCTCTTGGACATCTATCAGTGGCAATCCAAGGATGCAGACATCAAGTGGGTTCCCCTCTCGGTAAAGAAACAGATACAAAGGGTGGTCGAGCTTTTCAGGGAGAGCGCAAAGGAAAAGGGATTATCCCTCGATGTTGAGCTGCCGGATGAGGACTTAACCTTGATTGGGACTGAGGATGATATGGAGAAGATCCTCAATAACCTGGTCACCAACTCCATAAAATATACCCCGAAGGGAGGAAAGATCACAATAAGCGCTTCCGCTTCAGAAGATCAGATTCTAATTACGGTGAATGACACAGGGATCGGAATTGATGCGAAAGACATGCCCAGGATCTTTGATCAGTTTTTCCGCTCAGACGAGGCCAAGGCCATTGACCCTTACGGAAAGGGCTTAGGACTTCCGTTCGTCAAGAAGGTCGTTGAGACCCTTGGGGGTACCATACGGGTGAAAAGCAATAAAGGGGAGGGCGCGGAATTTACCATCACCTTTCCCTCTCACAATCCCTGAATTTGAAGATTCGTATCTCCTAAATATCTAGTCGAACCCAACCCATCTGGTCTTTTGGGTTACGTCCTTTTTCGGCGGCATGGCAGGTTTATGATCAGGGTACCCTAAGGCGACAACTGCCACAATTTCATGATCGTCAGGCACACCCACGAAATCGGCTATTTCCCGGGCTCGAGCCTTCAATGGGCCGGTCAGCCAGCAAGTCCCCAGGCCACGATCCCAGGCAGCCAGCAACAGATTTTCGATAGCCGCTGCTCCATCGCTAATACTGTTCTTCCACATCCATGGGTCCTCTTCCTTAGGTACATGAACAACTATCGCCACTGGAGCAGCACCTAAGGTGCGGTAAAAGCGTCCAAGCCCTTTTATCTTGTCTTCACCCTTTTCCACGGGAATCGGGAGATCTTTGATTGCCTCACGCATCACGGCCTCAGGAACACCGGCGATTCGCTCGGCAAAGGCCTCCCGGAGGACCCGATCAAGCCGATCCAGGTAAGAACGATTAACGACAACAAACTCGCAGGGCTGACGGTTTGTAGCTGAGGGCGCCAGGTTGGCGGCCCTCAGGAGATCCATGATGACCTCCTTAGACACCGTTTTGTTCTTATATCGACGTACGCTGCGTCGGGTCCTAATCGCCTCCTGTACTTCCATTTCTACTTTCCTCCAAGTAATCTAATTAAGTAGACCTCCTTGAAATATTAACATTCTACCACGGCTCTTTCCAGCCTTTTGTAGCGCAGAACCTCCCGACCTCGAACCCCTTCCTCTCAGGAGCGTAGACCCGATTTACACGGACTTCCCTCAAGATCCCAGTCGGATCGAGAGAGATCCAGGATGATCCTGTCCCGCTCAAAGGCGGTCTGGATTCCGTCCCAGTGGGGCGGGTGGAGGATCCGCTGCATGAGCAATCCATCCGTATCGAACCAGCGAGGGAGTACACCACCCCAGAAATAGCCCTTTTCCCTGAGTATTGCCGCTGCATCTCCCACCCAGGGTTCGCCAAGGTTGAGCCAGGCCTGAATCACCTGTGCGCACTGTAGAATGTGCTTTTCCTCTTCCTTTTCGAAGGTGCCGACGAAGCCCTTTCCTGTCTTATCAGTGGCCTGCCTTGCCACCTAGGCAAAAGGGAAATACTGGATGCCTAGGTGGAACATGGCGCAACTGATCAGCCCGCTATTTTCTTCAGCAACCAGGCCATATTCTGGCCCAGGGTCACCATCGTCCCCTTGGCCTCTTCATCCTTTTCCACCGCCCCTGGTTCCAGCCCGAAACCCATGTTCCAATAGCTAGAACCGGGCACAATCATCTGGGTGATGAAAAAAAAGTGGTTCAGGGAGTCGAAGGTATGGATGGCTCCGCCGCGACGGGCCGCCACCACCGAAGCACCCGCCTTGCGCCTGAACATCTCGCCGTTAGCATTGGAAACCATGCCGGCCCGGTCCATCAGGGCCTTAATCTGCGGTGTAACGTCCGCAAAATAGACCGGTGAAGCCAGGACCACCCCATCGGCTCCCACCATCTTCTCGATACACTCGTTGGCAACGTCCGCTTCCACCGAACAACGCTGATTTCGATTCTTAAAGCACTTGAAACAGGCAATACATCCGTCGATCTTCTTGCCTGCCATCTGGTAGAGTTCGGTCTCTATCCCTTCCTTTTCCAGTTGGCCGAAAACCCAGCGGATCATGATGGCAGTATTGCCATCTTTCCTGGGACTGCCGTTGAAGGCTATTACTTTCATTTCTAATCTCCTTTCCATCGAGATTATGCGGCAAGCGCCGCCAGTCTTGTCTTAAGCGCCTTTCCTTTTGTAAGCCCCTGCTTCTTGACAAGTGGACCCTACTGGAAAAGCTAGATTTCTGGTAACCGTTCACGGGTTAAAAGGTTCAGGGTTCAGGGTTCAGGGGTTCAGGGTTCAGGACTTGTATGAGCATGCCGGAGCCACCTTTGCCCTGTTACGGGACCCGGGCAGGGCCTTCTGCCATTCGTGGTTTCACCCGCCTGCCATGCGAGATATGAGAATACTATGGAAAAAGCAATTTAGTCGAGCTGTCCAGGGCATGTTTGAAGAAACAAATACGAACTAAGGCACAAGCGGGCAGGTCACGTACTTGCTGGCCCTGTGGAATTCCCCGAAGGAACCCTATTCAGCAGGGCTGGCCAACGAGCAAGCTCAACGAAAGAAAGGTAACCCTGAACGCTGAGCCTCTGAACGCTTACGATTTCTGTTGTTTGGAGAATAGAAGCAGATAGTATAGGAGTCAAGTGCAAAGACTAACGGAAATGAAATGAGGAGGCACAGACCTCCAAGTTGGGGATATCGGGGTTGAGAGTAATTTGGGACGGATGGTGTTTACCGATCAGAGGCCAAGATCTTCTATTTTGAGATGACTCTAAAAGCCGATTTTTCTTGACTTTACCATTTTTTTGACGTTCGATATAGAGGAGCTTTTAATTTCAATCGGTGATCCTCCATCCGGGGGCTGTCCTGTTGAAGAGAAACCTCAAAATACCCCCACTTACCTCCTGCTTTTTTTGCGGAAAGGCAACCAGCCTCGACACATTTAGCAAGAGATAGTGATGCCTTTGACGGTTACAAGCTAAGGAGACCCATTGAAGATTCTTCTAATCTACCCTGAAGTCCCGGACACGTTCTGGAGTTTCAAGTACGCACTCAGATTCATTCGCAAAAAGGCGGCTTTCCCCCCGCTGGGTTTGCTCACATTGGCGCCGATGCTTCCTCGAGACTGGTCCATACGTCTAATTGATGTCAATGTGACACCACTGACCGAAAGAGATCTGGCCTGGGCTGATTATGCGTTTATCAGCGCAATGGTCGTCCAAAGGGAGTCGGCGCGTCAAACTATTGCCAGGTGTAAGGAAGCAGGTCTCAAAGTGGTTGCCGGTGGACCCCTTTTTACCGCCGAATACGATCAATTTAAAGAGATCGATCACTTTGTACTTAACGAGGCTGAACTGACTCTCCCCCCCTTTTTGGCGGATTTGGAGCAGGGGCGTGCCAAGCGCATTTACAAGACATCTAAGTTCTCCAATATACGAGAGACACCGGCTCCCATGTGGGAGCTGGCCAATATGAAACGATACGCATCGATGAGCATACAGTTTTCACGGGGTTGCCCTTTCGATTGCGATTTTTGCAACGTGACGGCCTTGCTCGGTAACCGATCACGACTAAAGACCGCCGGTCAGATTGTTGGCGAGTTGGATGCCCTTTACAGCCTGGGATGGCGTGGGCAGGTCTTTTTTGTAGACGACAACTTTATCGGCAACAAGAAATATCTTAAGACCCAGCTCCTCCCCGCCTTAATCGAATGGCAGAAAGAGACCAGAGGGATACCTTTTAACACCGAAGCCTCAGTTAATCTGGCCGATGATGAACAATTGATGGAGATGATGTCCCAGGCGGGGTTTGAAATCGTCTTTGTCGGAATCGAAACGCCGGATGAGAATGCCCTAGCCGAGTGCGGCAA